>JBPPMM010000661.1:0-16082 GCA_051306075.1 Chitinophagaceae bacterium | reverse complement strand
TTGATCGCAGCAAACAACCTGTTGTGCCAACGGAAGCGGGGCTGTCCATTGTGGAACATGCTAAAAAAATATTGGTAGAAAGGGACAGTATGAACGAAATGCTGCATACAAGAAAGGGAATCATCAGCGGCATTGCAGCCGTTCCTGATAAAATCCGGAAAAACAAAGCCGTTCATATTTTGCCAATCTGATTTATCAGGGTACCTGCAATAATGAATCCAATTGCTGTTGAAAAAAGGCAAAACTATCCAGGTTATTATGTGTTCCCCTTTCAATGGTAATCAATTTTACCTGTTCATTGATTTTTGAAAGTCTTACGGCCTGGTCATAAGGTATTACTCCATCATCAGTTCCATGAAATATGGTAAGGGGTGCTTCAATTTTTTCAAGATACTGATATGTTGGGAAGTGATATTTAGACAGCCAGCTCACCGGATAAATCCAGGTATAATGATGCATCAGTGCCTCTATGCTATAATAAGGGGTTTCTAATAAAAGGCTCTTACAATCTTTTACGGAAGCAAGCCATGCAGCTACACCGGTGCCAAAAGACTTTCCATATATGATGATGCTGTCTTTTGGAAACCTGGACCTGGCCATTTGATAAAGCAGGGAAGCATCGTCTTTAATTATTTTTTCCGATCGTTTGCCTGTACTTTTTCCAAATCCCGGATAATCTATCATCCATACTTCATAATGATTTCGGATAAAATTACTGGCGAAAGGAGCATACCGTTCAATATTTTTTTTGTTACCATGAAAATAGAGCACCAGACCTTTGCAAAGAGAATCAGGAACAGTAAATTGAACGATGCTAAGGATCTTGTTATTATTTACCGGCAACAAGATCTCTTTATGCGGAACAGAAATATTGAAACTGTGGTCAGGCGATAAACTTTGAGGGTGAAATAATAATTTATCCTGTAAAAAATACAATGCCGCACCGATCAGCAGATAAGCAGTTACAGCAATAGCAAGCCCTATTTTTATTTTCCGGAATGTGGGTTTTTGCATGCTCAGCATTTCCATTCATAAAACCAGTGTAATGGAGAAGAATTTTCGTTATCAGACAACCTGCATATCATATACAATCACTTTTTCCCAGAGAGAGCTGTATTTTTCAACAAATGCTTTATGTACGGGGTGAACCTGGTAAGCGAGTTGAGCTTCGGCATTATCAAAATACATAAGCTCTGATACATCAAAACTATTATCCACTACTTCTCTTTTTTCCGTAGATGCGGGTGTGCCGATAAGCAATTGTTTTATTTCCTTAATTGCTTTCAAGGTTTTGAGTCCTTCTATTAAAAGGTTGCGGTCAGCTTCAGAACCAGGATTCTTTAACCAGAAAAAAACATGATGGACCAGCGGGGCGGGTTTGGCTTCTACATCGGCCTGGCCGATAACGGCCGGAGCAGCGGCCAAAACTGAAGCAGATGCAATGAACTGGCGGCGATTATATTCTTTCATAAATTTTAAAAGTAAGAAGTATGAAATTAAGGAAATCAGGGTTTATATGAACCAGATATATAATTGAAGATAAAAATAAAGACAAGCACCATGCAAAAACCTTCTGCCAGGAAACAATGGTCAGTTGCGAAGATTAAAATAATCACTTATTCCGCATTCCGTTTTTCTGCGTATATCCTCCATGATGATCCTGATGATCTCATCATTGGATGGCGGCCATTGTTCTATTTGAGAAATCAACCTTTTGTCATCCTCACTCAATGCTCTTTCATCTCCTGTATACGTTGCAAAGGAGGCGGACCAGCTATATTCCCCACGGTAGGTATCACTCCACAGCCGTCTTTCGTTTCCGTCGCGTATGGTGGCTTGTAAAAGGCCATTTGCCAGGATCACTCTTGTTGTGGTGGTTATTTTGGCTTTAACAGTAATATATTCTTTAATAACAGAATCTTTGTTAATAACTATTTCCTTAGCAACCACCTGCTTTGAGACTTCCCTCGTATTTCGCTGATCCCGGTATTGGCCAATATTGACATCACTAAATCTCATTTCAACAAAATTATCGGGCCTTATTTCTCCGTTGTCCAAATCGTTTTGTGTTTGAAACCGGGCAAACGAATTGCGGTTATTGTTTTTAAGATAACGAACCAGGTTATAATTAAAATTTTGATAATCAAAATTGTATGAACCATATTGATACCCATACCGGGTAAGGGGTAGAACAATGATATTGGTGGCTGCATTTGTATAAGCTTCGTCTAACTTTCTTTTTATAGAAAGATCACCGGGTCTCAAAGCCAGAGCTTTCTGAAATTCATAATATGCTGCCCTGGAACTTTGTTTATTATTTTCATCCAGTAACTCCAATCCCCTTTCAAAGCGGGCATTGCCGGCCTCTTCTTTGTAGGTAGTTATATAAGAAGAATAATCCGCCGGTTTAACAATGGCGAATACAGACGGAGACCGCCGGATTGCCGTATACAAATTTTGGAGACTGATATACTCGTGATAAATATTTTCCCACCGAAGGTCTGAAGTACTATTAGATAAATTTCGTATCCTGCTTTCATGGTCCTCTACTGCATAACGATAAGCATTTGTTAATAAATTGAGAGTTGACTCATCGTTTGGTTTCTTGCTTAACTTTTTTGCTGCCATAGCAACCGCTTCATCATATTGCCCGGCCTGGTACAATTTGCCTGCTGTTTTGCAAGAGAAAAACATAACGCCGATAAAAAATAAGAAGGAGTAAAGTTTCAGTTTCATATAATCCCATTTCAATATTTGACGTTCATTCTAAAAGGATGTTATAAACAAGATGACGAATTAGAGAAACCTTAACAACCAGTTTAAACCCGTGATTTAGTATTTTAAAATGTCTCTTACAAAATTATGGTACTCATCAAAAGCAGGCAGATTATTATGACCACCCCCATGAATACGGATAAGGGTAATTTTTTGTGGGTTGATCTTTTGCAATCTTTCGCTGTGCCGGATGGGTATCAGCCAATCCCGGGTGCCATGAATAATATAGGTGTGACATTTTACCATGGGCAACCATTTATCCGTGCGGAGGTGGAAACGTAATACAAAACGCACAGGTAGTATGGGCAAAAACCGTTCAACCACTTTCAGAAAACTGTAATAGGGTGCATCCAATATCAGGTAACGGGGTTTATTGTCCGATGCGATTTTTGAAGCGAAACCACTGCCCATACTGCGGCCGTACACAATCAAATGCTGCTCGTCATAATTTTTAAGAAGCGAGTCATAAACAAACTGCATATCACTTAACATTTCTTTCTCATTTCTTTTACCCGTGCTTTTGCCAAAGCCACGATAGTCCACTAATATCACATCATAATTATACCGGTAAAAGTCGAGAGCATATTTTGCCCAACCTTTTATACTGCGAGTATTACCATGAAAGTACAGGATGAGGCCGGAAGGATTTTCCCTTTTGAAATGTAAAGCATTAATGCACACCCCAGGAGCTATGTCAAAAAAATATTCCCTGAATGGAATGTTGTATTTGAACTGGAAATCTTTTTTTAATTTTTCTGGTTTGAAAATAAACCGCTCCTGCAGAAAATAAGCTGCTACAGATAAAACCAAAATTCCTGCAAGAATATACCAGATAAAAAGGGGCAAAGAAAAAAGTTTATTGTTTTGATTTTTGAAGTTAAGAACCTGAAAATCGGAAAAACACCTGAAGTGCAACAAGATTTAATCTTCCACTCTTTTCAATCGAAGGTTGGTAACAGGAGCTACAATCAATGGAAATTTTTCAACGGTAACATTGGCGGCATCTAAACCAAATCCTTTTTCTTCAGAAAGGCTATGTTCTTTTAACCAAAAATGGATTTTCATCACTACTCTTTCAAAGAAAGGTAATTCATTATCCTGGCTCAGGTATTTTTCCATTACCATAAACTGGAAGTCACCCACGGTATTGCTGTTTGCCAGGCTTTCATACCGACTGAAAATATTTACCTCCTTATTTGCTACCAGGTCTTCCACCACTTTTCTAAACATTAAATTGATACGTGGTTCCATGCGAAAGCCCAACCTGAAATCGACCCTTATGATATCGTTTGGAATAATATGCTCTACTTTGTATTCACAGGTATAAGGATCATCCATTGTATCTACATGAACAAACCAGTATATATCTGCCCGCTTTGGTTTTTTATTGAGGATGGAATATATAATCTTATGTTCTATTTCTTTTGGATTGTTGGCGCTGGTAAGATATACCAGGTGGGTAGCATATTTAGGTATCGCTTTATCATTGCTTAGCTCCTGTATTTTTGGAATATAATGTTCCATTCGTACAAACTCAACATAACGATTCTTGATTTTCCTTGCTCTGTACCATACATACATGATGGTAAACATAAAACCACCGATGAGTAAAGTAATATAACCACCATGAACAAATTTTGCCATCAGGGCAGTAAAGAATACGGACTCTATTATTAAATAGCCGATAAGGAAAACATAGATTTTGTAAGACTGGAACCGGTGAAGCACCAGGTAATTGGCAAACAAAATAGTGGTAGTAAGCATTGTAACTATTATAGCAAGACCGTATGCCGCTTCCATTGAAGAAGATTTTTGAAAATGCAATACAATGCCCGCGCAACCGAGGAACAATAATAAATTGATACCCGGTATAAAAAGTTGTCCTTTTTCTTCTGAAGGATAACGTATTTTCATTTTTGGCCAAAGATTCAACCGCATTGCTTCACTGATAAGTGTAAAAGCCCCGGAGATCATGGCCTGGCTGGCGATGATAGCAGCCGTAGTTGCGATCACAACACCAGGTATGATGAACCATTGGGGCATCAGGTCAAAAAAAGCATTAATACCCATGGATTTTTTTAACTCATCTGTAATTTGAAGGCCTTGCCTGTGGGATAATAAATAGGCACCCTGGCCGAAATAATTGATAAGCAGGCAAGCTTTTACATATATCCAGGATTTGCGGATATTATCCCGGCCACAATGCCCCAAATCGCTATATAATGCTTCAGCTCCGGTAGTACAAAGAAATACGGCACCCAGCAACCAGAATCCCTCCGGATAGGTGCGCAAAAATTCAATGGCATAGTGAGGGCTAATTGCCTTAAAAATGGTCAGGTCGTCGAAAACGTGAATTCCTCCCAAAACAGCCAGCATAGTAAACCAGGTAAGCATTACAGGTCCAAAAATTTTACCTATGGATGCGGTTCCGAATTGTTGAAGAAAAAAGAAAAGTGACAAAATGATCAGGACAATAATTACCGTAGTATCTGTAGCCATTCCGCGTAGTGCAGGTAATTCTTCCAAACCTTCAATAGCAGAGGTGATGGATATAGGCGGCGTTATAATACCATCGGCGAGTAATGCGGCACCACCAACCATTGCCGGAAGTACCAGCCATTTTTTTCTCCTTCTTACCAATGCATATAAAGCAAATGTGCCTCCTTCCCCGCGGTTATCAGCTCTCAGGATAAGGATTACATATTTGATAGTGGTTTGAAGAGTAAGTGTCCAGATAATGCAGGAGAGGGTCCCCAATATCAGATCTTCATTAACCAGCCGGCCATTAATAATTGCATTGAAAACATAAAGGGGTGAAGTACCTATATCTCCATAAATAATTCCTAATGCTATAAGAAGTCCTGCGGCGGTGACTTTATTAGTCGGTATTTTCACTATCAGCTGTTGTTGTAATTCTGATTGCAGAATATAAATTCTGCAATATTTCGCCTGCAAAGGTATATGCAAAATACTTTTACAACGAACAGCTTGTTAAAAGTTTATATCCTGCCGGGTAAATGACAATTTTCAAACTAACAATTCGTTCCCTTTATTTATCTGTTTTGTCTATTGGGCAAAAGATTATCTGCTCAATTCTGGCAGGCAACCTGTAACTTTAAATCGAAAAATTTTGAAAGATATGGTTTGGAAAAGTTGGTTATTTTTTGTTGTAATGATATCAGCGGGATTCGTGGGATTTGGCCAGAGGCTTATATATTCTGAGCCGGAAAAAGACGATACCCGGCGACTAAATTTTGAGATAATAGGTAAGATTGACGGTAATTTTCTTATTTATAAAAACATTCGCAACAAAAACCGGATTGTTTTGCTTGACAATGATATGAAGCAGACGGGAAGCGTAGAACAGGACTATTTGCCCGATAATGACCGGGTGATCAATGTAGATTTTTTCCCCTACTCTGACTTTGCTTATATGATCTTCCAATACCGGAAAAGAAATGTTATTCATTGTATTGCGGCAAAAATTGACGGTAACGGAAATAAAGTGGGGGATTTGATAGAATTGGATACCACACAGGTCAATTTCGGGGCCGATAATAAAATATATTCGGTAGTGACCAGTGAAGATAAGAGCCGGATCATGGTATTCAAGATCAATAGTAAGAATAAAAAATTATATATAATAACCACGCTTTTGCTCGATGATCAACTCAACTTATTAAAGAAAAGTCGCTTGCCGATGCCCATGAAAGACCGCGACGACTACCTGAACGAATTTCAACTGGATAACGAGGGAGATTTAATATTCACCAAATTTGACCGGGTGAATAACGAAAATATCGGTGATGCCTCTTTTGTTATTAAGTATGCCCAGGCAGATTCATTTGACATAAAAAAATTGGATACTGAAAGCAATTACCTGGACGAAATAAGGATTAAACCCGATAATTATAATAAGCGATATCTACTGACTTCCTTTTATTATAAACAGCGCAGGGGAAATGTGAATGGTTATTATTTTTATGTATATGACAAGGAAACGGGAAAGGTAATAGTTGAGGATACAATGGCCTTCAGCGACGAACTGAGGCGAGAGGCTAGGGGAAATGCCA
Source organism: Chitinophagaceae bacterium (assembly GCA_051306075.1). Taxonomy (GTDB): domain Bacteria; phylum Bacteroidota; class Bacteroidia; order Chitinophagales; family Chitinophagaceae; genus Terrimonas_B. The sequence continues at coordinate 9,234 of JBPPMM010000661.1, read as the reverse complement.
ATTCCAGAACAGCTTTTAATGACTATTTCATCCGAAACATTATCAATCGGAAGGACGGTGGCTTTCTAATTAGCAGCGAATCCTATTACACTACTTCCCGCGGTGGAGGATGGAACCGTTGGAATAATCTGTACGGTTCTCCCTTTTTGAGATCCTACGATTATTATTATTATTCACCCTATTCATATAACAGTTTATGGGGCAACAGGTGGAATTCCAGTCAGAATGTGCGTTACCAGGCAGATAATATCGTTATCTTGTCATTTGATAAAAGCGGGAAAAGAGAATGGAGCAGCGTAATAGCAAAAGAACAGTTTGATGACCAGTCAGATGATTTATTATCTTACCAGATTATGAATACGGGTGGCCAATTACACTTTCTTTTTAATAACCTGGAAAAAAGGGCTAACCTGCTTAACGATTTTAGTGTGCAACCAGACGGGAAGATAAACCGGAATCCTACTTTAAAAAACCTGGACAGAGGATATGAACTAATGCCTAAATATGCCAAACAGGTTAGTTCGAGACAAGTGATCATCCCATGTATTTACAGGAATTATATTTGCTTTGCCAAACTTGAGTATAACTAAATGAAGTAATAATTTCCATTATCCGTGATTTCAATTTTTAAACAGAAAAATCCAGCTAATCTCTTATTATTATTATTAACAGGCGTGCTTCTTAAGCTGTCTATGTTTATAAATCCTCATGGACCCATTGTACGTTCATCTGAAGGAATATTATATGAAGGCATAATCAGACTATTTGCCGGAACAGAAAAATCTTCTCCTCTTTTTTACCCGATTCTGACGTTTGCACTGCTTTTTTTTCAGGCCATTTTAATTACCCGCTTTATTAATCATCAGCGGATGATGAATAGGCCTTCTTACCTGGCAGGACTGTCTTATATGATGATCACTTCTTTATTGCCGGAATGGAACTATTTTTCTGCGCCATTGCTGTGTAATACTATCTTGTTATTTATTTTATCCGGATTGTTGGGGATATATAATAAACAAAATGCAAGAGGAGTTATTTTTAATATAGGTCTGGCATTAGGTATCTCTTCATTTCTTTTTATTTCTTCAATCACATTTATAATTTGGGTACTCCTGGCTTTAGCAGTAATGCGGCCCTTCAGGATCAATGAGTGGTTGATTTGCCTGTTGGGGATAACAACCCCCTTTTATTTTTATGCCATTTACATCGTTATCACCAGTAACTGGAACTGGCATCAGTTTATACCTTCAATTCAACTGGGTTTCCCATTGCTAAAACAATCGGCATGGCTTGCGTTTAGTGTGTTCCTGATCTTAGTACCTTTCTTAGCCGGAGGTTACTATGTACAAGAAAATCTGCGGCGTATGTTAATAAATGTCAGGAAGGGCTGGAGTCTTCTTTTGTTGTACCTGTTAACGGCATTATTGCTCCCTTTTGTCAATAGCAGTGATACGTTTGAAAACTGGATAATGGCAATGATTCCAATGGCCGCCTTTCATGGATTTGCCTATCTGCATACTAACTGGAGGCTATTTCCCCGTATTTTGTTTTGGTTAACTACGGTTTTTATACTGGTTTATCAATACGTTGGACCAGGATGGTAAGTGAAGCAAAACTGTTGATCCAGATAGGTGCATTTTCATCAGTATTACAATAGGTAAATCAAAGCTGATCTGGGCCTTTTGGAATCCGACGCCAATACCTTTCTTTCCTATCTTTGCCACATCTATAACAGAAAAAATCAAATACATGAAATTCGGCGTTGTTGTTTTTCCCGGCTCTAATTGCGACAGAGATGCGTATGATGCATTGCATTTTGATCTGGGACAGGATGTTTCAATGCTCTGGCATAAAAACAGGGATCTGAGCCAGTTCAATACTGAAGATTGTATCATATTGCCAGGCGGTTTTTCGTATGGGGATTATTTACGGTGCGGGGCCATTGCGAGGTTCAGTCCATTGATGCAAAGTGTAATTGAATTTGCCAATGCTGGCGGTAAGGTATTGGGAGTATGCAATGGTTTCCAGATATTATGCGAGACACATTTACTTCCGGGCGCATTATTAAGAAATGCCAATCAGCAATTTATTTGTAAGAATATTTATATCAGGGGTACAGCCGATGATATTTATAAAATTCCGATAGCTCATGGTGAAGGGCGATATTATGCAGATGAACAAACATTAAATAAGCTTGAAGCCAATGGACAAGTTATTTTCAGGTATTGTGATGAAAATGGTAAAATTAACGATGCTACCAATCCCAATGGTTCTGTTAACAATATTGCAGGAATCTGTAATGAAAACAGGAACGTATTTGGAATGATGCCACATCCTGAAAGGGCCTGTTCAGACTTATTGGGTAATACCGATGGTCGCCAGATTATTAAAGATCTGTTAATGGCGGGGCAACTTGTGGAATGATAACCACGTCTGTAATCAGCAGTGTTTTATCATTTGATTGACAAAATGAAAGAACATGTTGAGTTAAATTTGCCTGAGCAATAAAACATAAATGACTACAATGAAAAGAACTTTAATAATCTTACTGATATGTGTTACTACTTTTACTGTCCATGCACAGCTTAATCCGGTTAGCTGGGCGTTTTCTTCGAAAAAAATTGCTGACAAGACATACGAGATTCATCTTACTGCATCTATGCAATCCGGATGGCATTTGTATTCTCAAACTCAGCCTGAGGACGCTATCGCCATTCCTACTGGTTTCAGTTTAAACAGCAACCCGCTACTTTCACTTGAAGGAAAAATTAAGGAGGTGGGGAAAATGAATAAATTTCATGACGCCAAACTGGAAGTATCCGCCAATCAATATTCCGGCAAAGTTGACTTTGTTCAGGTAGTAAAATTAAAAGCCAGCGTGAAAACTAATTTCACCGGCAGTGTTGAGTACCAGACTTGTGATGATAAAAAATGCTTGCCCCCAAAAACGGTTAATTTTAGTATTCCTGTTAAATAACATAATGAACACTTAATTCAATATATAGCGGGTTCTTTTCCGGAACCCGTTTGTTATTAAACCAAACAAGACCAATGCAGCGGATTCTAAGACTTGCCACATTTCTTTGTTTTCATTTTGTTTTATCGTATACAGTTACAGCTCAGGAGTCTCCCACACCAGTTCACAAATGGAAAGCAGAAAGCAAAAAAATTGGGGAAGCCATGTATGAGCTGACCTTTTCAACTTCCTCATCTGGTGGGTGGCAAATTTACGCTCCTGATCAAGCACTGCTTGATGTGCAGACTACGGAGTTAATTTTTGTTGACTCGTCAATAAAACAAGAAGAGAGTTTTATATCAGAAGCCGGGTTGGTAAAAGAGCAGATCAGTACTATATTTGAAAATACAAAAGTGAGAATCTTTCCCGGAGAAGCCCAATGGAAAGTGGTTGTTAAAATAGATGGGCCTGTGCCGGCAAAATTGCAGGGGACTATGCTTTATACCTATGGGAAAAACGATGAATTTTATCCGGCCACTTCCTTTCCTTTTACCATTTCTTTGGAAGGAGGAGTAGAATCAACTACTCAAATATTAGTTCCATCAATCGACATCAAAAAGCCTGTTAATAATTGTGGTGACGATGGCACTTCTGGTAAAAGTATTCTTTCCATATTTCTTTTAGGATTGCTGGGCGGTATTATTGCATTACTGACTCCCTGCGTTTTCCCCATGATACCGGTAACAGTAACCTTCTTTACAAAAAAATCACAGGATAAGCGAAAGGGTGTTACCAATGCTATATTATATGGGTTGTTTATTTTTAGCATTTATGTTTTAATAACTCTTCCATTTCATATTGCCGACAAAACGATAAGCCCTGAAATATTTAATAACATTTCAACGAATGTGTGGCTTAACCTTGTATTCTTTGCCGTTTTTGTATTTTTTGCCTTATCCTTTTTTGGTCTTTTCGAAATTGGATTGCCTGCTGGTCTGGCTAATAAAATGGATTCAAAATCAGGACTAGGAAATATCGGTGGTATCTTTTTTATGGCTTCCACATTAGCAATCGTTTCTTTTTCGTGTACTGGCCCCATCCTCGGAACTTTATTAGTAGGTGTTGCGGACCAGGGCGCCTGGCCTTTAACGGCGGGTGCGGCCGGCTTCGGCATAGCGTTGGGACTTCCTTTCGCACTATTTGCCATGTTTCCCCATTGGTTACAGTCACTTCCTAAATCCGGTGGATGGATGACGGACGTAAAAGTAATTCTTGGTTTTCTTGAAATAGCACTAGCAATTAAATTCTTGTCAAATGCTGACCTGGTGGAGCAATGGGGCTTACTGAAAAGAGAAATATTTATTGGTTCCTGGATTTTGGTGGGTATATTGATGGTATTATATTTATCTGGGATACTAAAATTTTCCCATAGCTCTCCTGTTAAGCGTTTCTCTTTTACGAGGATAGCATTTATCATATTATTTTCCACGTTTACCCTTTACCTTCTTCCAGGACTTACTAATTCCAAATGGGCTGATTTGAAATTGATAAGTGGTTTTCCTCCGCCCCGCACTTATAGCCTGTATGATTTAGGAGCCGATAAGAAAAGCGTTCTGGTCCCAATTCATAATAATTATAATGAGGCTTTAGCTAAAGCCCGTGAGGAGAATAAACCTGTACTTATTGACTTTACAGGGTGGGCATGTGTTAACTGCCGCAGAATGGAGGAAAAGGTATGGCCCGATCCCCTGGTGGATAGTTTAATGCGAACTCAATTTATTGTTCTTTCCCTTTATGTAGATGAACGGAAGAAATTACCCCTAACAGACCAAACCGTTTATAAACTTGCCAGCGGTGTTGAAAAGTCCATTATTACTGTGGGAGATAAATGGTCAACTTTTCAAACAGAAAATTTCGGTGCTACATCTCAACCGCAGTATGCAATTATAAGTGCAGATGAAAAAGCACTGACAAAAACAAAATTTTATACACCGGATGCCATCGAATTTTCCGAATGGCTTCAGTGTGGACTCGACGCTTTTAATAATAAGGATAAATAATAATCCAGAATTTACGTAGGGTTAGGCATAAAAAAAACAGCCTCGTCAAGTGACGGGGCTGCTCAATTTGGTGTCATTCTGTAACAGCCTGCTGCCGGGCAAGCAATGGAAAAATTCTTTTTAGTACGAATTTTTCAGGGTGCAGCGGGAGACACAGAATGACAAATTCTTATCTCTATTTTAAAAACTTCTTCAAAGATATAAACATAAAAATCAAACTGCAAAACCTATAAGGCTATTTGTTTTTGCACCATTAATTTTCTTAAATTAATGAGACCATAACGCATACGTCCCAATGCAGTATTAATGCTGCAATTAGTGGTAGCCGCAATTTCTTTAAAGCTCATGTCTGCATAATGACGCAGAATAATAACTTCACGCTGATCTTCAGGAAGCCTCTCAAGCATTTCACGTACCCGGTGATGGCTTTGTCTTTTGATCATAACTGTTTCAGCGCTATCATCAGCAAAATTCAGCACCTCAAAAATATCCTTGTCTTCGCTGTTGCGAATAGTAGGAGTCCGCTTTACTTTTCGGAAATGATCTACACAAAGGTTATGCGCAATCCGCATGGCCCAGGGAAGAAATTTTCCTTCTTCCGTATACCGGCCACCACGCATGGTGTCAATAATGCGGATAAAAACATCCTGGAAAATGTCTTCGGCAAGGTACTTGTCTTTAACCAGAAAGAGGATAGACGTATATAGTTTATCCTTGTGGCGGAGCACCAGTGTTTCAAGTGCATCCAGATTTCCATCTCTGAAAAGATGGATTAGTTCGTTGTCAGTTTTTTCGATAAAAGCTTTCATAAAACTTCTACAGTTTAGGTGGTTGATGGATAGGTTTAAAAAATAAAAATGGGTGAATCAGTAATACAGTGTAGAAAGTTGTACGATAGGCGGGGTGATTTAGGGTTATTCATTTTTTTGGATATTGGATAATAAAAATATAGAATTTCATTGATCCGGCAAGCATAGTTTTAAAGAACATTCAAAAATTATTGCAAAGGAAATGTTAATCATAATCCTTGAAGTTTGTGTTGGATAAGGGTTTAACTTTGATTGACAGAAAATGGAAAATGAAATAATAGGGAAAAAGCCCTTAGTGAAGAATACCGTAAATCCCGCAGAAAGCATCTTTATCAAGGGCGCCAGGGTGCATAATTTGAAAAATGTTTCAGTCTCCATCCCCCGAAATAAGTTAATTGTTGTTACGGGGGTCTCCGGTTCTGGAAAATCTTCTCTAACTATTGATACCTTATATGCTGAAGGACAGCGACGTTATGCTGAAAGTCTGAGTGCTTATGCCCGTCAGTTCCTTAACCGCATGAATAAACCAGACGTAGACTTTATAAAGGGACTTTGCCCTGCTATTGCTATTGAACAAAAAGTGATCACCCGCACTCCTCGTAGCACGGTAGGCAGTATGACGGAAATTTATGATTACCTGCGCTTACTTTTTGCAAGGGTTGGTAAAACCTATTCTCCGGTATCTGGAAAAGAAGTAAAAAAAGATGATGTGGGCGACGTTGTTAAAGCAATAAACGAACTCGATAAAGATGACAAGGTTTTTATTCTCGCTTTATTTAAGCAACATAAGAATCGAGATTTTAGAGAAGAACTGAATATTCTTGTGCAAAAAGGTTTTTCCAGGATGGCTTTTTCTGATTCTTCACTAGGAGGAGCCCTGGAAGCTGTACGTATTGAAGACCTGCTGGAAATAAAAGCTAAGGATCTTAGTTCTAAATTTTTATTAGCTAATAAAGGAGGCAGTCCATTTATCCTGATAGACCGGATTATCGTAAAAGAATTCGATGAAGATGATATTCACCGCATTTCTGATTCCATCACTACTGCATTTTATGAGGGTGAAGGGGATGTATACCTTGAAGTGTCGGCAAAAGATAGCAATGAAAAAACATCAGATAAATCGATAAATAAAAAGGGAAGCAAAAATCAAGCGCAGTCAAAACAACTGCAAACTCAACGTACGCTGATCCATTTCAACAATCGGTTTGATATGGATGGAATCCAGTTTGAGGAGCCTGTACCTAACCTATTTTCCTTTAATAATCCATTTGGAGCCTGCCCCGTTTGTGAAGGTTTCAGCCAGGTATTGGGAATTGATAGTGACCTGGTAATTCCTGATAAAAGACTTAGTGTATTTGACGGTGCTGTGGCGCCATGGAAAGGGGAAAAACTTGGATTATGGAAAGACCGGTTCATAAAAGAAGCCAGGAAATTTAATTTTCCCATTCATAAGCCTGTTAGTGATCTTTCACAAAAACAATATGAAACCCTATGGAGTGGAAATGAATATGTACAGGGGATCAATGATTTTTTCAGGGAAGTAGAACAGAACTTGTATAAAGTTCAATACCGTGTTTTGTTAAGCAGGTATCGTGGTCGTACAATATGCCCGGATTGTAAAGGATACCGGTTGCGAAAGGAAGCCTTGTATATTAAAATTGGCGGAAAGCATATTGGTGAATTTGAGGAGATGCCCGTCAGGGATCTTAAACGCTGGTTTGTTGAGATGGAGAATAGTTTGTCTGATCCTGATAAACAAATAGCTAAACGGATATTGCTCGAAATACACCATCGGTTAAAGACATTGTCGGATGTAGGGTTGGGATATTTGACATTGAGTCGTCTTGCCAATAGCCTGAGTGGCGGAGAAAGTCAGAGGATACAGTTAACCCGTAGTCTTGGAAGTAATCTTACCGATTCATTGTATATTCTTGATGAGCCTTCTATCGGACTACACTCCCGTGATACGGCCAACCTGATAAGAGTATTGAAGGAATTGCGTGACCTGGGAAATACAGTGGTAGTAGTGGAACATGATGAAATGATGATGAGAGAAGCGGATCATATAATCGATATGGGGCCGCTTGCTTCACACCTGGGTGGTGAGGTAATTGCTGAAGGAAGTTATGATGACATTATTCAAAATGAACTTAGCCTTACCGGTAAATACCTGAATAATACTTTGAAAATTGAATCTCCTTCTAAAAAAAGAAAATGGAACCAATCCATTACAGTAGAAGGGGCCCGGCAACATAATCTGAAATTTATCACGGTGGAATTTCCGTTGAATGTACTTTGTGTTATAAGCGGGGTGAGTGGTAGCGGAAAAACCACGCTGGTAAAACAAATTCTTTATCCTGCGTTAAGAAAAATAAAAGGAGAGGCAGGAGAAAAGTTTGGTTTCCATAAATCGATATCGGGTGATATTGACAACATTGCTCAAATCGAAATGATAGATCAGAACCCTATTGGTAAATCATCCCGGAGTAATCCTGTCACCTATATCAAAGCATTTGATGAAATCAGAGAATTATATGCCCGGCAGCCGCTAAGTAAAATGCGGGGTTTTTTACCCAAGCATTTCTCATTTAATGTAGATGGAGGCCGATGTGATACCTGTAAGGGAGAAGGTGAGCAAGTGGTGGAGATGCAATTTCTGGCGGATGTACATCTTACCTGCGAATCATGTGGAGGTAAAAGATTTAAAGAGGAAGTTCTTGATGTAAAATTTAAAGAAAAAAGCATTTATGATTTACTCGAATTGAGTGTTGATGAGGCCATCGACCTTTTTTCTTCAAACTCTTTTCAGAATCAAAAAGAAGAATCTGCCATTGCCAGAGCCATCCAGCCATTAAGTGACGTGGGGTTGGGATATATCAAACTGGGACAGTCTTCCGATACCCTTTCCGGGGGTGAAGCGCAACGGGTAAAATTAGCTTCCTTCCTTGGCAAAGGAAGAAGCAATAATAAAGTGCTTTTTATTTTTGATGAGCCAACAACGGGTCTGCATTTTCATGATATTCAAAAGTTGCTCAAATCTTTTAATGCATTAATTGATCAGGGACATTCTATTGTGGTAATTGAACATAATTTAGATGTAATCAAAAGCGCAGATTGGTTAATTGAGCTGGGCCCGGAAGCAGGGGATGCTGGCGGCCACCTTGTTTATGCAGGAATTCCAATAGGGATAAAAAATGTAAAAGAAAGTAAAACGGCGATTTTTTTATAATTGCTGATAAAGATCAATTCTGCATGCAACTTTTTTTTAAATGAAATAGGGCAGGTTAACGAAAAATACATAGATTTGTTTCTCACTGGTAACAAGCAACCATCCAACCAAACTATCTTCCACAACTTTTATTCTAGGAGCAAGGAGTTTAATCTTTTGTCCCTGTTTTATAAACAGGCA
>JBPPMM010000642.1:0-3368 GCA_051306075.1 Chitinophagaceae bacterium | reverse complement strand
ATGTGATGTGGCCAAAATTGAATTATTTCAAGGCAGCAGGAATGACTTAAATCGGATCCATTTTTATTAACGATCGGTCATCGGTTGTATATTGAGATAGACGGGAAGGCATCTACACTTGAAACGGGAGACGGGATACTTATACCTGCTCACAGATCAAGCCATATAAAACCCAATGGCAGGTTTAAATTGATTTTAACCGTTATAAAAAGCGGATATGAATAATGAATAGTTTCGATTTTTACGCCTGGATTAATTATTGAAACCATTCACTCTGCCGAGGGATAATTCAATTTTAACTCCTGTACTTTTAAAAAGGACTATCCCGGTCAGGCGGGTATGAAAAAAGGGTCCGACTTTAGTAAAAGTCAAACTCTCCCTATTAGAACTTACACACTTCATGGAACAGTGTCGCTGGCTGTTTGAAAATAATACTTTCTCATTCCAACTTATGTCTATAACTGATTTGAATTCGTGTTCTTTATGGTTGCCCACAACAGTTATGGCTATGTCCTGTTAGGTACTGGGCATATTTGCGCTTTTACTCCGCCCGCAACAAGCCTGGTTAAACCTTCAATCTCCGAGAGCTTACATTCACAGGCTATTCAGTACATACTTTCGATGACTGTCTTGCTGCTAACTGCCATCCATTTTTAGATTTCATCCAAACATTGGTGAATCTCCTTGGAATCCATTCCTCATGGTTGGTGGTCATATTGTCAGGCTGTTGCAACTCTTTGCCCATTACAATAGCGGCATCCTGATTAAATGTGATATGTTCAATAATTCTTTTAACTGCGGGGAATTTATGTCCGCTTTTCATAAGCGCTACAATATCTTCAGGAGTTACAATTTTTCCATTAGGATTGTTAACCACGTAGTTTTCCGACCATATTTTTAGTAATGCGGTTGTGTCTCCCTTATCAAGCAATTCTGTCCAGTGTTTTTCTAAATGTCTGATTTCTGTTTCATCATTTGATTGCCCAAAAGTAACCGTAGTAATGAGAGCAAAACTGATTAAGAAGAAACTAAATGTTTTCATAATTCAAAGATTTTGAGTTAAAGTTCTATCTCAATATACAACCGATGACCGATCGTTAATAAAAATGGATCCGATTTAAGTCATTCCTGCTGCCTTGAAATAATTCAATTTTGGCCACATCACATTTAAAACAACCTCGTTTGATTTTCTTTTGAGCTGTTTATATGGGTAAATTTTTATTGATTTTCCCTTATAATTCCCCCAGAGAAGTAGAACTTCATTCACTTCATTGTAGATGAAGTTGAACTGCGTTCACTTAAATATTCACGGGAAGTATAAAAAAATCCTACTACTGTGGCTTGCTTAACCTAAGCCGTACTGAATATCCTATATGCCGGAAGGTATCACGTAAAATAAGTTTAAGCATCCTTTTGCCCTGCGCCGTTTTAAAATATGATTCCCTTCGCATGGCATCCTTTTTACTTAAAAAAAATTCACAATAGACAAGTCGCAAAGGCCTTCGGCAGGAAGTACTTTTTGTATGCCCTGTATTGTGCTCGCCTATCCGTCGTAAAATATTCGTAGTGAATCCATGGTACAATAAAGAGTCCCGGTCACTATATAATACATATACGCAGTAAGGCAAAAGCATTGGAATAAGATAAACATCCCTACTGCAATTACTCTTCAGTTTAGAGCAGAACAATAAAAGTCTTAAGGAAGTAGAACTGCGTTCAATTCATTGTGGACGGGGTAGTACAAAAAAAGCCCGTAGTCTCCACTACGGGCTTATACTAATTTTCGCGGTAAAGTACAATAAGTAGAACTGCGTTTACTTCATTGTTGAAGCTTTAACTTCGTTCACTTTACAGCGATGAAGCGAGCTTGCTCTGCTTCATCGCTCCTCCTCTTGGGCTCGAACCAAGGACCCTCTGATTAACAGTCAGATGCTCTAACCAACTGAGCTAAGGAGGAATATTGGCTATTTTGCGGTTGCAAATATAGGGCAATCTTTCAAATAGGGCAATAAAAAAACAAGGGTTTATAAAAATCGCTTGACGATGTTCCAGATATCATTCCCGAAGATGATGGCCATCAGTCCGACAAGGATCACAAAGCCGATAATCTGCCCCATTTCCAGTACCTTTTCGCTGGGCTTTCGCCCGGAAACCATTTCATATAAAAGAAACATCACATGGCCGCCGTCGAGTGCAGGAATCGGTAAAATATTTAAAAAGGCAAGCCATACCGAAAACATGGCCGTAAAGTTCCAGAAGAAGGTCCAGTTCCAGTTTTCGGGCATCATTTCCACAATGCCGATAGGCCCCTTTACCTTCTTGTAAGCGCCGGTCTTGGAATTAAAAATAACCTTGAATTGTTTTATCTGGTCCGTCAAAACCTGAATGGATTTGGTAAAGCCTGCAGGGATGGCTTCAAAAAATCCGTATTCATCCGTAACGCTCAGGTCGTCAAGATCAACAAGTACCCCAATCACCCCTTCCGAGGGGACCGTCAGTTGCAGCTCTTCGATACGTCCGTCTCTTAACACGGAAATACTGAGCTCCTTTTCCGGGGATGCACGCACCACCTTTACAAAATCACTCCAATAGTCTATAGCCTGTCTGTTTACACCCGTTATCTGGTCCCCGGCTTGTATCCCGGCCTTATCTGCCACAGATTGCTCACTTACCTCCTTGATTACCGGTTTCTGACGGTATGCCATAAAATTTATACCCTCGGTCTCGAACAGGGTAGCCTTGCCCTCATCCGAAATAGGGATGGTTATCTCCTGCCCTTCCCTTTCAACGGTTACTTCGTCTCCTAACAGGATATCAAGTCTCGCCTTGTCAAATTTCCTGGATTTCTTCCCGTCTACAGCAAGGATTTTGTCCCCTGTCCGGAGCCCAAGTTGATGGCCTACCGAATCAACCAGGATTCCGTATTTCAAACTGTCGGCAGGAATATAGGTATCACCATGGTGGAGCAGCAACATGGAATAGATGAGCCAGGCCAGCAGGAAATTTACCGTAACCCCCCCGAGCATGATGATCAGCCGCTGCCATGCCGGCTTGCTTCGGAATTCCCAGGGTTCAGGATCTTTCGCCAGCTGTTCCCTGTCCATACTTTCGTCTATCATGCCGGCAATCTTCACATAGCCGCCAAGCGGAAGCCAGCCGATGCCGTATTCCGTTTCCCCGATCTTCTTTTTAAAGAGGGAAAATTTTACGTCAAAGAACAAATAAAACTTTTCAACCTTGGTTTTAAAGTACTTGGCAGGAAGAAACTGCCCCAATTCGTGCAGGATCACCAGTATCTAAATAATGATGATAAACATGACAATCTCCGTCACTACACCCATGCAGTGAAATTTAGCTAAAAACTCACA
>JBPPMM010000586.1:0-8347 GCA_051306075.1 Chitinophagaceae bacterium | reverse complement strand
GTGCTTAATGGAAAAGGCACGAAAAACAGGGTAGGTAAAGAAAAAGCCGAGCAAATACTACAAATTGCCAAAAAATTAAATTACCAACCCAATCATTTGGCAAAAAGTTTAAGAAGCGGAAAAAGTTTTACCATCGGCCTTGTAATCGCAGATATTTCAAATCCCTTTTTTTCTAATATTGCCCGTGTGGTTGAGAACGAAGCCCGAAAGCATGGTTACACTGTTATTTATGGAAGTTCAGATGAAGATGCGGCTAAGTCGGCCGATTTAATTGATGTTTTAATTAACAGACAGGTAGATGGACTTGTCATTGTTTCTTCTGAGGATTCTGAGAAACAGGTATATAAATTAATTAACCAAAATATTCCTTTTGTTTTATTAGACAGGTATTTTCCTGAAATAAAAACTGACTTTGTTTCTACTAATAATTATAAAGCAGCATTTGATGCAGGTAGCCATTTGGTGGAGATGGGGTACAAGAATATTGGCTTGATTGCATATAAATCTAAGATGTTTCATATGCAGGAAAGAATCAGGGGATACAGGGATGCGATGAATACCTATAAAATGCCACTAAGAAAAAAATGGCTGCAGGAAGTAGAATTTAAAAACGCCAAATCAGAGGTTGAAACGGCAATAGATAAAATGATATCAGCAGGCTTCCCTGCAGAAGCAATTATTTTCTCTACCTATAATCTTGCAGTAAATGGTTTAAAATATATTAACCGACTTGGGATGAAAGTACCCACAGACCTTGCCATAGTCAGTTTTGGCCAGGCTGAAGTATTTGACTTGTATGCCTGTCCTATTACATATATTATGCAGGACATGGAAAACCTGGGGAAATCAGCGGTAGATATACTGGTAAAAAAAATGGGAAATCCTAACGAAAAAATTACGGAAGTGCTATTTGAAGCCAAACTCATTAAGCGTGAATCTTCCAAACTCAAAGATTCCTGAATCATAATTTAAATATGTTTAAAGGGTAAGCATTTAATTTTTGAAATCGCATTTTATTAGGCCATGTAAAATATTTTTTTTGGTATTTTAAATATCGAAGTTTAAATTCGGGATCGATTAGTAATTTATTTTGCCAGTAAATGTTAAGTTCAGTTACAAATTTTGCGAGGCGGCATAAGACGAATTTCAAACGAACAAGTAGGATTAAATTTTAAAGACGGAGGTAAATAGTTTTTTTTTGCCCGACGTGCTTAATCGTTAAACTAATTTGCTTAATCGTTTAACATCTGTGTATTAATCAAAACAACGACTTGCCAAATGAAAAGACGAAAGTTTTTACAAACCGCCGCCTTGGGTTCAACAGCAGTGCTGGCGGGGTTTCCGCTACTTAACGCAAATGTGTTCTCCCGGAATACAAGTACTTCGAATCTAAAGATTACCAAAATCAGGTACTATAGTGCTCCCGGTTACAATAAGCCTCTTTTTAACCAGGCAAGAGGTATTGTTGAAATTGAAACGGATGGTGGTATCATAGGCATAGGTGAAGGAGGATCCAAAGACATGATTGAACAATGTGCTCAAATGATGATTGGTGAGGATCCTTTCAGAATTGAACACTTATGGCAAAAACTTTACCGCGGAATGTTTTATCCGCCCGGCCGGGAAAAACTGCATGCAGTGGGCGCACTTGAAATGGCATTATGGGATATTAAAGGTAAAGCATTGAAAGTACCTGTATATGATCTGCTTGGTGGAGCTACACGAGAATTCATAGAATGTTATGCTACCGGATTTAAAGCATCTACAGCAACAACAGAAGAAGGAAGGGCACAAGATTGTATCGAAGCAGGCTTGCGTGCCTATAGAATAGGACCAACCGGTGGCAGCGGAGAAACCTCCTTTGATTTTTATGATAATGCCAAAAAAACAATTGACTTCTGTAAAAGGATTGATAACGCCGTTGGCGGTGGAGGTCACTGGGCTATTGATCTGCATACACGTTTTGATTTAACTGAAGCAATAAAGATCTGTGGGGAAATTGAAAATTTAGAGCCCTATTTTGTAGAAGACATTATTCGGTCTGAAAATCCGGGAGTTTATAAGAACGTTCGTCAAATGACAAAAGTTCCTATTGCTGTAGGCGAACAATTTGGTGACAAGTGGGATATAAATGAATTAATAGAAAGCAGGTTGATCGATTACACCCGTGTTACTTTACCTAATACAGGAGGAATATCTGAATTTAAAAAGATTGCTGCAATTTGTGAAACCCATTATGTCGGAATGATCCCTCATTTCACCGGTCCTCTTTCCACTGCAGTACTGGTACATGTTTTAGGTTCCAGTAGTCCAACCCGTTGTCTTATGGAGTTGGGCGGGGGAGAGCCAGAGAAACCAGCTTATTTCAATGAAGATTATTTGCTTTTTAAAAAAGGAAAATTATATCTCAATCCTGCTCCTGGTCTTGGGGTAAAATTTGATTCAAAAAAAGCAACTTTCATTATGGAAGTTACAGCTAAAACAAAGTTTCCGCATCCCATTCTTCAAAGTCCGGACGGAGCTATTCACAACTGGTAATTAAAAAAACTATAGTAAATATTTATATTTTTTAAACACTTAAAAAACGACTGCAATGAAAAAAAAATTAAAAGTATTTTTTTTGGTAATGCTTGTTCTGCAAGGTTACGTTTTTGCACAAAACATTCAAATTTCTGGTAAAGTTTCAAGCTCAGACAATGAAAATCTACCTGGGGTAAATGTAACAGTAAGCGGTGGTAAACAAGGTGCTGTTACCGATGCTTCAGGTGCTTATTCCATAAATGCGGCTGCCAACGCCACATTAGTCTTTTCCTATGTGGGTTTTGTTGATCAGGAGGTTAAGGTAAACGGGCGCCCTGTGATTAACATTACCCTGGTTAACAGTGATGGTGATTTGCAGAATGTGGTTGTTACCGCACTAGGTATAAAAAAGGATGTACGAAAACTGGGTTATGCTACTTCAACGGTGACTAACGACCAGGTTGCAACCAACCGAACACCCAATGTATTGAGTGGGTTACAGGGAAAAATGGCTGGAGTAAATATAACAACTATGGCTAGTGGACCTGCCGGATCGGTAAAGGTTCGTATTCGCGGCCAGTCTTCTTTCAATTCAGTGAATTCACCATTAATTGTTCTCAATGGTGTGCCAATGGACAATACTTCTTATGGCATTGGCGTAAGCGACCGTCGCTCCGGACAGGTAAATAGCTCAGATGGTGGAGATGGTTTTTCCAGCATTAATCCGGATGATATAGAATCCATGACTGTTTTGAAAGGCGCTGCAGCTTCCGCTCTTTATGGATACAGGGCAAAGGATGGAGTAATTATGATCACGACTAAAAGTAAAAGCTCACGAAAAGGTATAGGGGTAGATTATAATGTGAATTATACTTCTGAAACTCCACTTGATTTTACAGATTTTCAATATGAATATGGCCAGGGAGAAAGAGGTGTACGTCCTACCACTCCTTATCCCAATTCAGCTGTTTGGAGTTTTGGTGAAAGATTCAAACCGGGTTTGACACAGATTTTATTCAACAACCTGGAATTTCCTTATGAACCCGTTCGCGACAGGTATAAGAAATTTTACCTGACAGGTCAAAATCTTACTAACACCGTTACATTGTCCAATTCAGGAGAAAACGGAGGTTTCAGTCTTTCACTTGCCAATACAGATTACAAAGGCATTATTCCGAATTCTAAATTCAACCGCAGATCGGTAAATCTTGGTTTTACACAAGAGGTGGCAAAAAATCTTTCAGTGTCTGGTAATATCAATTATTCATATGAAAAAAATACCAATCCTCCACAGGTGAATACGCAGGATATGGACGTTACAACAGTGCTAGCAACACTGGCCAACTCAATGCCTTTTAATGCGCTTAAGGAAAACCAGGTTTTACCAAATGGCAATGAAATTGTGATATCAAGATTTTTGGTTCGAAACAATCCATACTATTCTGCAAATTATCGGAAGGAAAATATTCTTCGCGACAGAACACTGGGAAATATTGCACTTAAATACCAGATACTTCCCTGGTTATATGCACAAGGACGTATTGCACAAGATATGTATACCCGCGGCCAGGATTATAATATCCCCAATGGTTATGCGCCAATTCCAGCCGCACCATCTGGTTTTGTAAACGGATCGTTTACCCAGGAAATTCGCCGTTTCAGAGAAAGAAACTATGACTTCCTTATTGGAGCTACACGTAAGTATGGAAAATTCGGTGTTGATGTAACTGCAGGTGGAAACCAACTCTACAGAAAGATGGAATACAATAGCGTGGTGGCAACCGATTTTATTATTCCAGGATTATACACGGTACAAAACGGTAGGGTTAAAGATCCTATTTATAGCAAAACAGAACAAAAAGTGAATTCGTTATATGGCGCCGTTGAACTCTCTTACATGAATTTTTTATATGTAAATGTAACAGGACGTAACGACTGGTTCTCTACATTGGCACCTGCAAATAATAACATCTTGTATCCTTCAGTGAGTACCGGCTTTATATTTTCTGATGCATTTGAATCTAAAATGCCATCGTGGTTAAATTATGGAAAGCTCAGGGTGGCTTATGCTGAAGTGGGATCTGACGGTAGTGTGGCGCCTTATTCAAATGTGCTCTATTATTCTGTTAACAATAATCTTTATCCAAATCCCGCCGGCGCTACAGTGCCCATAGGTGGAATTAATGCATCCCAGGTTCCCAATCCTGACCTGCAGCCCTCAAGAACTTCAGAAACAGAAGTAGGTGTAGAACTAAGGATGTTTAATAGTAAAGTAAACCTGGATTTATCGTACTATACAAAAACCACCAAAGATCAAATTCTGGGTATATTAACATCTGATGCATCCTCTTATACCAACAAGTTGATTAACGTTGGAAAGAGCTTGAATAAAGGCCTCGAGATGATGTTAAACGTAGTACCCGTTCAGACCAGTGCTTTTAAATGGGATATTACTTTTAATGCATCCTACAATACTTCAGAAGTTTTAAAACTCGGACCAAATGCTGCTGATACTTCCATCAACGTGTCTAACGGTGGAGGCCGAATATTAAGGCAGGTAGTTGGTAAACCCATTGGGGCTTTATATACTTTCATGTACCGGAGGGATGCGGCAGGAAACCAGGTTTTTGATAAGGTTAGTGGTAAACCGATGCGCAATGAAACACCGCAATATGTAGGAAATTCATTACCGAAATATTTTGGTGGCATTACCAATTCCTTTAATTATAAAGGAGTGTCCCTTTCAGTATTGATAGACTTTAAACTGGGCGCAAAAATGATTGCCGGTTCCAACCAGAACTTTCAGCGCCACGGTTTACAAAAACGTACACTGGAGGGCCGTGCTGAAGGCTATGTTATCGGTAAAGGAGTTAACCAGGATGGAGGTGTAAATACTACAAAAGCAGAAGTTCAAACTTTTTATGAAACTATCAATCCACTGGGAGTAAATGAAGATTGGGTATTTAATTCAGGCTTTTGGAAATTGCGCCAGATCACACTTGGTTACGACTTCACAAAATACGTTAAGCAGTTGCAGTTTATAAAAGGAATAAAGCTAAGTGCCGTTTCAAACAATGTGGCCATCCTGAAAAAATGGACAGAAAATATGGATCCGGAAAATATCTCGAATATTTCTGACAATGAATCAGGCCTTGATTTCTGGACTCCTCTTCCGCCTACAAGAAGCATCGGCTTTAACCTAAGCGTTAAATTCTAAACCAATGAAATTTAATCTTAACAAAAAAAAAGAGTTTATGCAACAATATAAAAAATACATAGCAGTACTGCTTTCATCAGCCATCATGCTGGTAAGCTGTGATAAAGGATTTGAAGATTTGAATACCAACACGGTTGACCCAACTGCTCTTGACCCGCAAGTGGTAATGAACAATGCTGTTCTCCTGTCTGTTTATCCGGATAATTTTGCAACACTGGGTATGCTTACTTATAATTTCCCTATCGTTCAGCAAATAGTAACACCCTTTGGCAGCTCACTATCCGGTGGAAATTTTAATGTCAACAACACCGCAAATACAGGTTTAGTGTGGACCAATTTTTATAGGAATGTTTTAAAACAAAACCTGGATGTAATTGATAAAACCAAGGATAATCCGAACCGGACGAATCTGTTTAACCAGGCAAGGATTATAAAGGCACATTCGTTTATGATATTAACTGACACTTATGGCGATATTCCATATACAGAAGCTGGCCAGGGATTTAACGGAGGAATCAGTTACCCTAAATACGATCGTCAGCAAGAAATTTACACGGACATATTAAAAGAACTGGAGGGAGCAACGGCAGCACTTGATCCTGCCAAACCAACTTCTTCGAGTGATATTCTTTATGGTGGAGATATTGCAAAGTGGAAAAAATTCGGTTACTCCCTTTTGCTCAGAGCCGCTATGCGTCTTTCAAAAGCGGCACCCGATGTTGCAAAAACTTATGTTGCAAAAGCGGTGGCAGGTGGCCTGATGCAATCTAATGCCGACAATGCTGTTATCAGGCACACCTCATTATACAATAACTGGATTGCTGTTCATTTAACGGCCCGTGAGAAGGGAAATTTTTACATAGCTAAACCCTTTCTTGATTTTCTGAAATCAAACAATGACCCCAGGCTATCCAGTATAGCAGTATCTGCACCAGGCGCTAAAGCTGCTGCAGACCAAAATCCTCCACTAGCAACTTCTGATCCATCCAAGCAAAAAGGATTTCCAATGGGTTACGATAATGTTTCAATAGCGAGCCAGTTTGCTGCCAATGGTGTGACCAGCTTATATGAATTTTCCTATGTAAACCTGAATACATTACTTAGTCTCACTGCTCCGGAATACCTGTTAACTTACTCGCAAACACAATTGTTATTGGCTGAAGCGGTGGTTAGAACATGGGCTAGCGGTGATGCAACAGCGCTTTATAAATCCGGGATAGAGGCACATATGCGGCAAATGGCAGATTATGGATCAGCGGCAGCTATTTCAGAAGCGGCTATAGCAGCATATACAACTGCTCATCCACTTGACCTTGCTAATGCACTTGAACAAATCAACACGCAATATTGGGTATCTTCTTTTATGAATGGAAGTGAAACCTGGGCAAATTTCAGAAGAAGCGGATTTCCTGCATTAACTAAAAACCCTTTTCCAAGTGGTGATATAACGGGAAATTTTATCAGGCGCATGCCCTATCCTGATACCGAAACAATTGTTAATACTGAAAACGTAAATGCAGCCAATACAGCGCAAGGACCAAATAACCTTAATACACCAGTCTGGTGGGACAAATAATATCTTTAGTTACAGACAGGAATTTTCAAGGAGTGTGATTACTAATTAATGCATTGAATGAAAAAGTATTTATTAGGCTGTGATTGGGGAACCTCTGCCTTTCGCTTATGGCTCTATAGTTTGGCGGAAGATAAACTGATTGATGATATTCAGTCCGCAGATGGTGTATCTGGTATTCACCGTACCTGGCACAATGGCAATTTTGAAGCCATCGGAATCGCAAAAAATAAATTCTTCTTTGAAAAACTGCATACACAGATAAAGAATATTTCAAACAAAACTTTGATTAACCTGGAAAATACTCCTGTACTCATTTCGGGTATGGCCTCATCGTCAATTGGTATAGAGGATGTACCGTATTCCATTCTTCCTTTCAGCCTGGATGGTAGTGCAGTAAGATGCAGAATGTTTAGTGTACAGGAGGATTTTCCTCATGAGATTATTCTGGTATCAGGGGTACAAGACGAGCATGATGTAATGCGTGGTGAAGAAACACAGTTGATCGGTATCTGGTCCTTGCTTGAGAAGATGGGCAACCAGCCAGTGGAAGCGATAATTATTTTACCGGGTACGCATTCCAAGCATGCCTATATTAAGAACGGGCAGTTGATAAATTTTAAAACGTTTATGACGGGTGAAATGTACCACGTTCTGGGTAACTACAGCATATTAAAGGACTCTGTAAAAATGCAGGATTTATGTGAACCTTTGGGAATGGATGTGCAGGCTTTTAGTAAGGGGGTACAGGATTCCAAAGGATCAGGTATACTCAATTGCTTATTTACTGTTCGGACAAACCAGCTGTTTAACCGGTTAAATAAAATCGAAAATGCTAACTATTTAAGCGGGTTATTAATTGGAAGCGAATTACAAGACCTTGAAAAGAAGCAACACTGCCCATTATTTTTATGCTGCGCAAAAAACTTATTCGGACTTTACAAACTTGCACTGGAACAACTTAATCTGATCCACCATACCATTTTCATTCCGCCGGATCTTGTTGAAAAAGCCGCCATGACCGGCCAGAGAATCAT
>JBPPMM010000584.1:0-5818 GCA_051306075.1 Chitinophagaceae bacterium | reverse complement strand
TACTAAAATAAAAATGAACTATGCTGATTAAGTCAATAATAGATACAGGTTTATTTTTTAAGTAATGCAGAATGATGATTAAAAATTATAAGTTTTTTCAGTAAATATTAATTCTTAAAAAAAGAATTCTTAATGTTCTTGTGATTGCTGTAATCAATAATTCTTTTAAATAGTAGGACTGGTCAGTGCATTTAGGACTGGTCAGTACATTTAATAAATCAAGGGGTGAAATAGTTTTTTAATTATTAATGATTCAGATCTGAAGCTATAGTTACGACAGGGTTCCTTGAACTGTAAGACAATATTTTTTTCGTAATTCTATTCCACGCAGCAGGTAAAGTGAATTCTTTGATCGGGTTGACCATGATCAGATCCGCATTTATTTTTTTTGAAAACTCCAATGTGCTTTTGGCCAGGTTTCTTCCTTCCAGGAAAAAGCATTGCACAGGAATAGAAGAAATATTTTGTACCATTTCCAAAGCCGTTTCAAAAATACCCTGGGTTCTTTCATCCATTTGTTTACGAAGAGAAACAAAGAATACCGTCGAGTCAAATGCTTTACCGAGTAATGCTGCGAGCCGGATCTGGCGCAAGGGTATCTTACCCGATACAGGTAAAACAATCTTTTTGAAATGACAAACGTTTCCGTCTGCCCGGATAGCGAGTATGGGTATATTTATTTTTTTTGCTAAACGGCTGATAGAAACTGAAGAAATAGTGCGTTGAATAAAATTAAATTCCGGAAGTCCGGTTACTACCAGGTCTATTTGATATTGCTGAATGTATTTTGCAATTTGTTTTGGCCTGTTGCCATTCAATATATTTATCTCCAAAATTCCCTTACCCCATATCTGGTTTTGATAGATCGTTTTTATATGTTCCAGTTTTTTTAATATCTCTTCCGTTTTATAATCGGCAGAAAACATAGATTTTCTTTTTCCTGCTATATAAACCAGGTGGATATTGCAATTAAAACTATTGGAAAGTTCAATGGCTTTTGAAATGGCCCATATGTATTTGCTTGTGAAATCCACAGGAACAAGGATGTTGTAAAGTTGGTTTGTCATATATGTTTATTTTTATTTTAAATAAGGATTACAGTTTCAATAGAGACAGGGATACTCTTTGTGTTTTATATAATGAAAAGGTTATTCTTCAGAATTTCGGTAGATCTTTTTTCTGCTGTTGTTTTATATCTGTTCGCTATCGGGAACATATCAATTTGAATGCCTGTGCCTGAATTGTAATGGTTGCTAAAGAGGGTTTATTTTAAAAAATCGTTTTTTCCCTGCGATTATTCCACCGGGTGTTTGCGAAAAATGCGATTGTAACGGAAAGAATCGGTAACAATTTTGAAAATGGAAATGGGATGCCATCTCTTTTAAAGAAAATGTGTTTAAGAAGAATTTATCCTGCTCTGAAACCTGTTTGAATAACGCAGCAACATTTTGAAAAAAACAATGATTTATTTTGGAGTACTCATTTTAGCAGTAATTGCGGAATACCTGGTACTCTGTAATGATTGATTGCTCAAAGAACTTATTTTCATATTTACCATTCAAAATACTTGCATAAAAAAAGTCCGGCTGCAAAGCCAGACTTTAAAAGTGTTGAATATTTTTCTATAGATTAATAATCATTACCATATCCACCGCTACCGCCACGGTCACGATTGTAGCCGCCACCGCCGCCTTTGTTGTAGCCGCCACCGCCGCCGCTGCTGCCGCCTTTTTTATAGCCGCCGCCACCGCCGCCATTGCCAAAGCTTCTTTTCTTGAAGCCGCCACCGCCGCCTGCTCCACCACCTTCTGGCTTAGGACGGCTTTCGTTGACTACAATGTTACGACCATCAACTTCACTGCCATTCAACGCTGCAATTGCTGCCTGCGCCTGTTCATCGTTTGCCATTTCAACAAAACCAAAACCTTTGCTGCGATTTGTGAATTTGTCATTAACGATTTTTGCAGAGATTACTTCACCATGAGAAGCGAAAAGGTTGGATAAATCCTGATCTTTCAAGTTCCAACTAAGGTTTCCTACGTAAATGTTCATTTTGAGAGATTTAAAAAAATAAAAAAAGTGCTAACAGTAAACAGTAACCGATGAACATTCTACGTTTATTTCGATACGTTCAGGACTTATAAAACTGTAAAGAACACCAAGACGATACAAAATAACGGAATTTTTTTTTACATTATTCCAAATTTATTATTATAGCTAGCGCCTAACAGACCAAATACCCTAATAAAATATTGATTTTTAAAGCACAAGGAGGAATAAAAGCAAAAAGTCCACCAAAATGGGGACTTTTCTGAGTCATTTAAGTATTTACCATTAGTGTAATTCCTGCAGATCTCTGATACACCAGGCTATTTATTTATTCAGCAGATACTTCAAATTCCACTTCTGCCGAATGCCCGTTGCCAAAATCTATAGTTGCTTTGTAAGATCCTATTTCTTTTACTTCGTCAACAATTGTAATTTTTTTCCTGTCAATTTCATATCCTTTTTGTTCACGAATAGCACGACTTAGTTGCAATGAAGTTACACTACCGAAGATTTTGCCGCTGGTTCCGGTTTTAGCTCCCAATTTTAATGGAGCCTCTTTCAGTTTCGCAATTACACTGTTTATTTCAGCCAGCATTTTCGCTTCTTTCTTAGCAACCTGTTTCATTTTTTCTTCCAGTTGCTTACGATTGCTGGGACTACTTTCTATTGCCATTTGACGGGGGAAAAGATAATTACGGGCATATCCGTTTTTTACCTTTACCAGTTCATTTGCTGCTCCCAGGTTGTCTACATCCTGGATTAAAATAATTTCCATGATTTTCTTTTTTAATCACCATCACTTTCCCAGTTCATTTTTACTAGGGAACTGTCCCCTCCTTTGGGGAGGGTTAGGGTGAGGCGTGAGGTTATTTTAAAAGGTCTGTTACATAAGGCAATAATGCCATCTGACGGGCTTTTTTGATCGCATCAGAAACCTTGCGCTGATATTTCAGGCTGTTTCCGGAAAGGCGACGTGGCAATAACTTGCCCTGCTCGTTCAGAAATTTTTTCAGGAACTCGATATCTTTATAATCGATGTAGCGCATGCCGTACTTTTTGAAACGGCAGAATTTTTTTACCCTTTTGTCGCTTTTAATTGCGGTCAGGTATTTGATTTCGTTTTTTGCCATAACTTAAGCCTCCACTACTTTTTCGGTTCCTGTTTTTACACCACTTCTCTTTTTAGCATTGTACTCGACGGCGTATTTATCGAGTTTGGTACAAAGATGACGGAGCACTGCTTCGTCACGCAGAAGCTGGATCTTCAGCTTCTCATTGAAGTCGGATGGCGCAATGTATTCCATTACCCAGTAAAGACCAGTGGTCTTTTTCTGAATAGGATACGCCAGTGATTTTAATCCCCATGGATTTTCTGAAACAATAGATCCACCGATATCGGTAACCATTGCTACAAATTTCTTTTGTTCTGCTTTGAACTCATCATCGCTCAGAACAGGGGTAAAAATCACCATCAATTCGTAATTGTTCATTTACGTGTTTTTGTGATTATAAATTGGTTAATCCCGTTCCTTTTTTCTAACGGGGCGGCAAAGATATGTATTTGAGGTCAAAAGCGGGAAGGCGGGCAGAAGTTATTTTTAAGGGGATAAAAGCTAATATATTGCGAGATTTTTTTTAAGGAGCCTTTATAAGTTTTTTTCAAAATTCAGGAATTTAATTCGGCCGGTCTGCATTCCAATACCCTTAACTGTAAATTTTTATCACCATTCCATTCGTTAATGTCAATTTTAAAAACAACATCTACCGGTTGTTTGTTCATCAGAAAAGTATAGCAGTCAGCCATGTTAAAGCCAATACCACTAAAAATGGTAGTATTTTGACGCAATGAAAAACGCACATGCTGTTCTTTTACAATTTTTGAATAGCCGGTATCAACTACATTTTTTACGATAAAAACAGGGCGAAGATTTTCGGGCCCAAAAGGTTCCATTTGAGATAAAATATTAAAAAAGGGCCAGGTTATATCTTTAAAAGTGATCTCGGAATCAATCTTTAATTCTGGAATCAGTAGTTCAGGGTCTATAGTAGAAGAGACAATTTCTTCAAATTTGGTTCTGAAGGCGTCAACTTTATCAATTTCAAGAGTCATTCCTGCCGCGGCAAAATGACCGCCATATCCAAGTAAGTGTTCTTTACAAGCATGAATTGCTTCATAAAGATTAAAACCGGGGACACTCCTTGCACTTCCCGCGGCAAATTCACCGGATTGAGTAAGAATAATTGTAGGGCGAAAGTGTTGTTCAATTACTCTTGAAGCCACTATTCCTACCACACCTTTATGCCAGTGAGGTTGGTAAAGAACAGCGGATTTATTGTTTTTCCATTGATCGTTTTCCGCGATCAATGCCAGCGCTTCCTGTGTGGTATTGCTGTCCGCTTCCTTTCTATCTGTATTGTCAATATGAAGCATTTCGGCATATTCAATCGCTTGCTCATACGTTTCAGCAATGAATAGCTGTACTGCTTTTCTTGCATCATCCATCCTTCCTGCTGCATTTACCCTTGGCGCAATAATAAAAACCAGGTCATGAATATGTAAACTTGTTTTCAAACCACTTAGTTGGCATAGAGCCTTTATTCCATAATTTGGATTTTCATTAGCCTTTTTCAAACCATGAAAAGCGAGTATCCTGTTTTCTCCTGTTATGGGAACTATATCCGCAGCAATGGCAACGGCAACCAAATCGAGAAAATGAAACACCTTTTCCGGCGGCAGATTTAATTTTTGTGCCAATGCCGTAATTAACTTATAGCCAACTCCACACCCACATAATTCTTTGAAAGGATAGGAACAATCTTTTTGTTTAGGATTTAATATAGCAACAGCGGGAGGAAGTTCATCATCAGGCATATGGTGGTCACAAACAATAAATTCTACTCCTGATACCCTGGCGTAGCTGATTAGGTCTATGGATTTGATGCCACAATCCAATGAAATAATCAAGGTAAAACCATTGTCCTTTGCAAAATCAATTCCCGCTTTACTTACACCATATCCTTCGCGGTATCGATGCGGAATGTAATAATCTATCTGATTATATATTGATTTCAAAAATTGGTACATACACGCCACGGAAGTGGTGCCATCAACATCATAGTCTCCAAATACCAAAATTTTTTCGCTCTTGCTGAAAGCTAAAAGAATTCTTTCTACTGCTTTATCCATATCCTTCATCAACCATGGATCATGAAGCTGGCTTAATTGCGGCCTGAAAAAATCTTTTGCTTTATCAAATGTTTCAATTCCTCTCTGGCAAAGTATTTTACAAATTACCGGATGAATGTTTAGATCCTTTTGCAAAAGAATAGTTTGGTGCTCGTTGCCCGGTAATATATTTATTCTTTTTTGCATAGATCGGCTGTGGAAAAAAGGTAAGATTTTTTTGTTATCAATATTTTCTGTCAGTTACATATAGCACCATTTCTTCTAATCCTTTCCTGGCCTTATTTTCAGGAAACTGATAAAGAATAGCCAATGCTTCTTTTTTGAACTCATTCATTTTTTCAATTGCATAATCAATACCCCCGGCTTCTTTTACTTTACTTATTACCCAGTTTACTTTTTCCTTATCCTGGTTCTTATTCTTTAAAATGTAAATGATGTCTCTCCTGGTTTTTTTATCCGTATTGTTTAAAGTAAATATCAGAGGGAGTGTGATTTTTTTTTCTTTAATGTCATTGCCGGTAGGTTTTCCGATATTGTCACTTGAATAATCGAACAGGTCGTCCTTAATCTGGAATGCGATTC
>JBPPMM010000544.1:0-2084 GCA_051306075.1 Chitinophagaceae bacterium | reverse complement strand
GTTTATTCTCACTATTCCCTTCTTCCTGCACCGGTTTGGGATCAAGAAAGTAATGCTGATGAGCATCTTTGCATGGGTGCTTCGATTTGGTTTATTTGGCATAGGCAATCCGGGGGATGGATTATTTCTGCTGGTCCTTTCAATGATCATTTATGGAATGGCTTTCGACTTCTTTAATATATCGGGTTCTTTATTTGTAGAAATGGAAGCCGATATTAAGATAAGAGCCAGTGCCCAGGGACTGTTTATGTTAATGACAAACGGATTAGGCGCTTTTTTTGGTGGAATGATTAGCGGCTGGGTTGTTGATTATTTTACAACTGATGGCGTCAGGAACTGGCAAAGTATATGGTTTAGCTTTGCAGGCTATGCACTGGTGTTGGGGATACTCTTCCCATTAGTATTTAAGTACAAAAATGACCCGGCGGCATTGGTAAATATTCATCATTAATCAACAACCGGGTCAATTTCAACGATCCTTATTTTCCCCACCTGAATGTGGAAATATCGAAGCCGGCCAGGTCCAGGACCCTGTCAACCACAGTGGCGGCTACTTCTTCAATAGTTTTGGGTTTGCTGTAAAAGGAAGGTGTGGCCGGACAAATGATTCCTCCGGCGAGAGTAACAGTTTCCATATTGCGGATATGGACAAGGTTATATGGGGTATCACGAACAACACAAATCAATTTTCTTCTTTCTTTTAATACTACGTCAGCAGCTCTTGTGATAAGGTCATTTGAAATACCATTAGCTATACGGCCCAATGTTCCCATGGAGCAGGGAATGATGATCATTGTATCGTATTGACCGGAGCCTGAGGCAAAAGGTGCATTAAAATCTTGTGCAGTATATAATTTTCCAGGCAAGTCTGTATAACTACTATCCTCTAATTCAGTTTGCCATACTAGTTGGGCATTGGCACTCATAATAATGCCTAATTCATTCCAATGTTCCTTCAATGCAGAAAGTTTCTCCAGGATGCCTTTTGCATACACAGAACCACTGGCACCTGTAATGGCTATGACAATTTTCCTCATATAATTTTTGTTCAATTGACAAAAGTCAGTAATTGAATTGAAGATAAAAATTAAATGGTGGGTCCAATTTTGTAAATCATGCTTTAAAATGGATAAAGATTGAAATCTTAAACTATTTATGGATTATTAGGGACTTCTTTAGCCTTCAGATCCCGGAGAACTCTGTTGTCACCAAAAAATAAAACATAGAACAACATCATAAAAGGACGTCATCGAAAATTGATGCAAACGATTGCGATGTTTAAAAATTCATATAAGCAAGTCTTGAGGCAAATCAAACAAGTGTTCATTCTACACTTAAGAAAAAAAAAGAATGAAAAAAGTTTTTGTATTAAATCTTATTAACGATATTGCCAATGAATTTTCATAGGATAAGGTTTAATGGTTAATGGTTTTTGATTAGGGCCCCCGACTTTATCGTCGGGGTTCTTTTTTTCCCACCTTAAAAAAGATGATTGATGTCGATGACTTCATCCTTATTAATCCTGGTAATTTTTTTTGTTTCTGATACTTAAAAAGCTTTTGGCTGTTTCGCCTGGCGATTCATTTCTTTGGTATTTTCATTCCCCATGTTTTCAATTATCCATTTGGTCATTTTACTCCAGAGATGAAAACTGGTATTATCCAAACTACCGGAAATACCATGATTCTTGTTTGGATAATAAGCACTTTCAAAATCAACATTATTTTTCACAAGAGCTGTTATCATTTGTGTCGCATTCTGAAAGTGTACATTATCATCCGCCGTGCCGTGTATAAGTAGATATTTTCCTTTAATCTTATTCGTATGATTAATGGGTGAATTGTCATCATATCCTTTCGGATTTTCCTGCGGGGTCCGCATATATCGCTCTGTATAAATATTGTCATAGTATCGCCAGTTGGTAACTGGTGCCACAGCAATGGCAGCGGAAAATACATCGGCACCTTTTGTAATAGCCAGGGAACTCATAAACCCTCCATAACTCCAGCCCCAGTGGCCGATATTATTTTTATCTACAAATGGCATACTTCCCAAATATTTTGCCGCATCAATCTGGTCTTCTA
>JBPPMM010000132.1:0-3259 GCA_051306075.1 Chitinophagaceae bacterium | reverse complement strand
CCTTTTCTGATATACTTTGCCGTATCAGCGACCGATTGCTGGTATTTATATGCAGTCTCCGGACTGGCATCTATCCCATAGGGAAATAATTGGCGGGCCAACATACCCACATTGGTTCCGCTCTGAAAAATGGCCGACTGCACTTCGGTTTCCTCATCCCTCAGTTCCGGCTGAAATTTATGCAGCCATAGCCGTTTGGGGCATTGGCAGCCATACATAAAAGTTGATTTGGATAAGGAATGTCTTGGAGGTAATTTCATGGTTCTGTCTTTTGAAATACCTGCTCTTTTGCAATATACTTTAACCCTTTATGTATTCACTTTCAAATATGTCTTTTAAATCGTCAGCAGATAGCATGTTTCAAATTTAATCAGGATGGCTCTTTAATGTCTTTTAATTCTCTTTCTATTTCTTTAATCGTCGGCAATTTGCCTTTCAGGCTGGCTGGTATTTTTTCCGTAAGCCTGTATTCGCTTACGCCAATCGGCTTGCCGATATCTTTCAGGGAGTACTCTACAGTAAGTTTGCCTGCTTTTTTACATAGCAGCAAACCGATAGATGGCCGGTCCTCTTTTGCCTTCAGTTGTGCATCTGCGGCAGCCAGGTAAAAGTTAAGCTTGCCGGCATATTCCGGTTTAAAATCATCAATCTTTAATTCGATCACAATATGGCAATGTAAGCGAATATGATAAAACAATAAATCGAGTTCATAGTCTTTGTCTTCCACCGTCATCTTGTATTGCCTGCCGAGGAAGGCAAAGCCTGCACCCAACTCCAGCAAAAACTTAGTAAGATGGGTAAGCAAAGCATCTTCCAGTTCCTTTTCCGAAGCATCAGGACCAAGCATGAGAAAATCAAAATGGTATGGGTTCTTCAACAGTTCATTTGCGAGGTCGCTTTGTGGCTTGGGCAGGGTGTATTCAAAGTTGGTCAAGGCCTTGCCTTTTCTTTTGTATAAACCGCTTTCCATTTGATGTACCAGCACACTGCGGCTCCAGTTGTGCTGTGTAGTTTGAGAAATATAAAACAGAGCCTCATTGATGTCTTTGCATTTGGTGACAATCTGCAGGTGATGGCCCCAGGGAATGGTAGTGAGAACAGCAGGTATTTGGTCAACAGGTTGTTGACCAAATTGTCCCTCGACCTGTGGGACAATTTTGCCGGATAGAGTAACAGCTTGCTGCACATATTTTTTCTTCTTTTGTCCAACAGCTTGCTGGACAAATCGGGCAACAGGTTGTTGCCTTTTTTCATTCTCTTCCAATTGGTCAACAACTTGTTGACCAATTAGAGGGGTATAAAAATTGACCCAAATTCTTATATATTTAAGATTAGTGAGGGAGAAACCTTTTAAGGCAGGAAATTCAGCTTTGAGATCATTTGAAAGAGTTGGCAAAAACCCGGTTCCCCAGCCAGCATTCTTTTCTTTGTTCAATATTTCCTTTCCCAAATCCCAATATAGACTGAGTAACTCAGCATTGACTCTTAAAGCTGCTTTTATTTGTGAAGAACGTATCCGTTCCTTCAACTGCTGCAACCATTGATGATATACTTTGGCGGGTTTGGCCATTTACAAAGAAAAGGTTTCGGTAATAATGATATCCGGTTTGTCTGTTACTTCCACCGGCAGGTCTGAAGGTAAGGCTTCTGTATCATCATTATCATCACCCGAGGGATGCACATATTTTACCGCCAGTTGCAATACGAGGTTTTCCGCCTGGTGCAATTTGATTTCATTTTTATCATATTTGAGCCGCAGCTTCCTCAGTTCATTAGCGAGGTTGGTGATGGTTCCTTTCTCCAGCAGTTCCAATAAATTATTACAGCCCAGCCTGAATTTTTCATCAGTACTATCAACTCTTAAGTCCCGTAAAAATTTCTTTGCCCGGTTGGTATTGGCGTCGGTATGTTCACCGGAGATAGTGTCTGTAGCATTCAACAAAAGATCCTGCTCAAATTTGCTGACAGCTTTCTGTACTTGTGTATGATGGTAGTCAGGCAATGCAATACTTAATTCATTGTTTTTTGCTTCAAATAATTCGGCCGCTACTACAAAATTCAATGCTTCCACGGGCCTTCCTGCATTACTTTATAGAATTCCATTTTATAGGAAGACTTTAAAAAAATCAATGAACCGCCTCCTATCACCGGCTTGTCTGATTTTTTTGTATCTCTCGCTGTTCTTGCCTTCAGCGGTAAGGCTTTGATCCGTTTAAATTCTTTTTCATTATCGGTTTTAAAATTGCGGATGAATTCTAAATACCGCAGCCGCTTATCTTCATCTTCCGGCAAACCTTTGATATGCAGTTTTACCTGTTCCAGTACGTCTTCTAAAGTATAAATCTGCGCATCTTCTCTATAAGCTGTATGAAAGCCCTGCAATTTTATATAGGCGTTATTATACAGGCTGACGAGTTCATTACTCTGGCGGGAAGGATAGAATGCATAATTATAAATCATATCCGCCGTACTGCCGATACGGTTCACCCTACCGATACGCTGCGTGAGTTTGGTAGCATTCCACGGAGTGTCATAGTTTACAATCATGCTGGCCCGGTGCAGATTGACAGCTTCTGCTAACACTTCCATACTGATGATGAAATCAAAATCATATTTCCATTCTTTAATGTTAGCATCAAAATTATCCTGTATGGTATCCTGTAATGATTTGCGGTTTTCGGATGATACAGACAATAATTTACTGTATCCTTCATCTTCCATTTTTTGAGTAAGATATTTTGCACCCCCAGGACAAAATTCAACATCTGACTACTATAAAAATTTACTTTATTCCCTTTCTGCACAGCTTATTTTCTGGTAGGGGTCACCATTGGAACTTTATAGTGAAACATAAATACGGATAAAACCAAGGTGCTGAAAATCACTGCCAATAATCGCACTTCCGAGTTTTGGACTTTCCCGTAGTGTACTAATCACCAACCATTTTTGACCTCATTACCTAAAAAGTGCAAATTAATAAAGCAGATACTTCATTATAGAAAGATAGTGGGAGGAGCCCAACATGATATTCTATAATTTAAATTGTTTTATCGTATTTGTAGGAGGTGATTGATTTTCTGAATATTCAGTACAAAAGTGCGACGCAACAGGCTATCATCCTTCAAGAAGCCCAGGACAATACAATCGCTGGTTACTTAAAAACCATTTATGATTATTCAGCCTTTGATGTCCCATCAATCAAAATACGTATACGTCTGTATCACCACATCGCCATTACTATATTCCTGTTTCACTGTAC
>JBPPMM010000506.1:0-12843 GCA_051306075.1 Chitinophagaceae bacterium | reverse complement strand
TGCATGACCGGAATATAAAACTGGTGATGGACCTGGTAGTAAACCACAGCAGTGATGAACATGAATGGTTCAGGCAGTCCCGAAGTTCCCGTACAAATCCTTACCGCAATTATTATCACTGGTGGAATGAAGAAAGAGGAAAGCCGGCTTACCGGTGGAGCTTTTTTGATATCAACAGCGATGCCTGGATGTATGATTCATTGACCAGGGCTTGGTACCTCCATTATTTTTCACGAAAGCAACCTGACCTGAACTGGGAGAATCCAAAATTGCGAACCGAAATTCATGATGTCATGAGATTCTGGCTTGACAAAGGTATTGATGGATTCAGAATGGATGCATTTCAGTTTGCCTCAAAGGATACCAGCTTCCCTCCATTACCTGCCGGGTATGAGAAAAATATCATTAAGTATTATGGTATGGGTCCGCATCTTCATCAATATTTACAGGAAATGAACAAGGAGGTATTTAGCAAATATGATATCATGACCGTGGCGGAAGGCGCCGGCAGCTCATTTGAAGATGCACATGCCCTGGTAGACCCTGATCGTAATGAATTAAATATGGCTTATCATTTTGATGGAATTGATTATGGCAATTTTAACCCGGATTATGATCTGATTGGGTTCAAAGAAATATATTCCCGATGGGATAGTGCTTTTGCCAAAAAAGGATGGCTTTCCATTTACCTGGCCAACCATGATCAGCCACGGATGGTAAGCCATTGGGGTAACGATGATCCCGCATTCAAAGATGCATCATCAAAAATGCTGACCACTTTTGTTTTAAGTATGCGGGGCACTACATATTATTATTATGGAGATGAACTGGGAATGAGTAATATAAAATTTAATAACATCGAAGACTACCAGGATATTGCTACAATTAATAAATATAAAAAGCTGCAAATGGATGGAGGAGACCTGAAGCAATATATAGAATTGCAAAAAAGAGCATCACGTGATAATGGAAGAACTCCCATGCAATGGGATCATTCGCCCCAGGCGGGATTTACCACAGGTAAACCCTGGATAAAAGTCAATCCTGATTATACATCAGTCAATGTGGCCGCACAGGAGAATGAACCCAACAGTGTGCTGAATTATTTCCGCAATATGGTAAAGCTCAGAAAAGAGAATCCGGTTCTGGTGTATGGTTCATACCAATTGCTTGACAAAGACAACCCCGATATCTATTCTTATACCCGCGAGCTGGATGGTAAAAAAATGTTTGTGCTGCTTAATTTTAAAAACAAAATTGCCACACCAACCATTGGAGTGGATATCAGTAATTCCAAAATTGTATTAAGTAATTACAATACTCATTTACCCGATGGAAAATTGCAACCCTATGAGGCTATCATTTATCAATTGTAATATATGATTTCAGGAAAATCAGTTATCAAAATATTAAGATAACCGGACCTGACTGAGACAGGCTAAAATATTACGGATTTGTGATCATACCTTTTATATTGTTAACTATAAACGAATTTTTATGAAAAAAATATTATGTATCGGTGAAGCACTTATAGATATGATCTGTACCGATAAAGGATCGTCATTGTCTGACGGAAATAATTTTTTAAAAAAAGCAGGAGGCGCTCCTACCAATGTGGCAGCCGCCATTGCTGCACTGGGAGGACAGGTTGAATTACTGGCCAAAGTAGGAATTGATCCGTTTGGAAAGCATCTAATTGATACCATGGAAGAGTTTGGAGTAAGCACAAAATGGATTTTACAGGATCCTCATTTTTTCACTACGTTCGCATTTGTTTCACTCATGGAAAATGGTGAAAGAGATTTCTATTTTAACCGGGGTGCCGATGGGCAATTAAGTGTAAAAGATACGGAGCCTGTTCATCCCGAAGATTTTTCTATAGTTCATTTTGGTTCTGCCACAGGGTTCTTACCCGGTCCTTTGCAGGCGGCCTACCAGGGACTTCTCCAGCAATGTTTACAACATCCGGTATTCATCAGTTTTGATCCCAACTATCGTCATTTGCTTTTTCAAAATAATGCGCAAACATTTGTTGACCAGTCATGGAATTTTTTAAACAGTTGTCATTTTTTTAAAGTGAGTGATGAAGAAGCGATGCTGATCACCAGCAAAGCCACGCTGAAAGACGCCGTTGCCGTTTTATTGGAAAAAACATCTTCTGTATTTGCCATTACATTAGGTAAAGAAGGAACCATGCTGGGACTAAACGGTGAAACCGTTATTGTACCCAGTATTGCAATAAAGCCAGTTGATACAACCGGAGCCGGCGATGCCTTTGTTGGGGCCGTTTTATACCAGTTAAGTTCTTTACCGCTGCAACAAATACAAAAGTTGCCGGTAAGCCGGTGGAAGGAAATCATTTTGAATGCAAATAAGGCCGGTGCCAGAACCTGCGAATATATGGGAGCGATGGAAGCGTTTAAGCATTTAACCAATACGATATTCAATTAAAAGAAGTATGTATAATCATGGTCTTCATCAGCGCATCAATCAATCCATACAAGAAGCCGGGCTTGATATAAGTGGCGAAGGCAATTTGTTTTTCACCCGCTTTATGGCAAACACAGCAGTTATATTTGAATTGTTCATGAGGCTTTATGAACACCACCCAAAGGCTGAACAAACTTTTAATGAATTGATACAGGTAATTATCAAAGCATACATTGAGAGGCCGGAGAAATTAAAAGAAAGAGATCTTTTAAAAATTGAAGGGGAGCCCTGGTTCCTTAGTAATGAAATAACAGGTATGAGCTTGTACGTTGACAGGTTTTTTGGCAACCTTGAAAAATTAAGCAAAAACCTGGACTATTTTGAAAAACTGGGTGTTAACTTCCTGCACCTGATGCCTATGTTTGAAAGCCCGGAGAATGAAAGTGACGGAGGATATGCTGTTTCGGATTTTCGGAAAATTGATACCCGATTTGGCAGCATTGAAGAATTGCAAGATCTGCAAAATAAGTTACGTGAAAGAAATATGTACCTGATGCTTGACATTGTGCTGAATCATACATCAGATCAACATAAGTGGGCAATAATGGCAAGACAAGAAAACCCTGATTACCAGGATTTTTATTACTTCTACAAAGACCGAAGTCTTCCGGATCAATATGATCAAACAATGCCCGATATTTTTCCTGAAAGCTCACCCGGAAACTTTACACATATACCGGAATGTAATAAATGGGTGATGACCGTGTTTCATAAATACCAATGGGATTTGAACTATAACAATCCAAAAGTATTTGTGGAAATGATGGATACGATATTTTTTTATGCTAACCTTGGTGTTGATATTTTAAGAATAGATGCGCCTGCATTTATCTGGAAAAAATTAGGGACCACCTGCCAGAATCTTCCTGAGGCGCATATCATTCTCCGGTTAATTAAACAATGCGTACAAGTGGCCACACCCGGTATGGCTTTATTGGGAGAAGCCATCGTTGCCCCCCGGGACATTATGCCTTATTTCGGTACCGACGAGTTTACCGCAAGAGAATGTGATTTTGCTTACAACGCTACTCATATGGCTTTACAATGGGATATGCTGGCCACTGCGGATACCAGGATAATGCTGGCGGCACAGCATGAACTATACAAAAAGCCTTTAGGCAGTTCATGGATTACCTATACCAGATGCCATGATGATATAGGCCTGGGCTATGAGGATTATATGATTCAACAAGCCGGATTTGTTCCTTATGAACATAGAAATTTTCTAAAAAATTATTATTCAGGTAATCACAATGGATCACCGGCAAGGGGCGCCCTATTCTCAAGTAACCCCAAAACCGGAGATGCCCGTATCAGTGGAACGCTGGCATCTCTTTGCGGATTAGAAAAAGCGCTGGAAGATAATGATGAGCAAGCCGTACAGATTTCTATACAAAAAATATGGTTGATGCAGGCGCAAAGTTTTTTCCTGGGTGGTGTACCCATGTTATTTTATGGAGATGAGGCAGGCTATACCAACGATTATTCATTTTTAAAAGATCCGCGAAAAAGTTACGACAACCGCTGGATGCACCGGCCGGTGATCAACTGGGAAAAAAATAAACTGATCAATAAAAAAGGGAGTATAGAAAACAAAATCTTTTCTGGCACTCAACGCCTGATAGCTTTAAGAAAAAAATTATCAATGGTTGCTGATCTTCGCAATCTGCGATGGATGACACCCCATAATATTCATGTTGCCGGTTTTGTAAGATGGAGAGAGGATGAAAAGCTTTTCTGTGTTTTTAACTTTAATCCGGAACCTTCTTTTCTTACCTGGTATGCATTTAAAGAGCAGGATCCCAAATCGGATCGATTGTTTGATCATTGGGAAGAAAAAACACATGAAATAGGTGAAGACAATGATTACCTCATATTGGAACCATACCAGTTTCTATTATTGCAGCCCCTTACGAATTAAGCTTAGATTATGATGACCCGTATTTTTTTATAAGAGCCAGCAACACGCCATTGGTCCACCCAAATCCATCCTGGCCTGGATATTCGCCACCTCCTGCTTCCAGGTGAGTATCCATGACATTATACTTTTCCATCAATTTACCGGTGCGTTTAAACACATCTGTATTTAATTTTATCCATCGCCCGGCAATATCTTTTGCCAGTTCTGTTTGATCATATTTTTCAAGACCATTGATAACTATCCATTGCAACGGGGCCCATCCATTAGGTGCATCCCACTGCTGACCTGTTGTTTCAAGGGTTGTAACCACACCGCCTGCTTGCAAAAATTTATCTTTAATCACTCTGGCAACCCGGGCAGCCTGATCCGTAGTGGCCATTTGGAAAAATAAGGGAAATGCGCCGGCCAGTGTCAGCGATTCAGCTTGACTTTCATTCATAAAATCATAATCAAAATAAAATCCATGCCGATCACTCCAGCAATATTTTTGAATAGCCTTTTTTCTGTTCTCTGCCAATATTTGATAAGATGCAGCCAAATCCCTGTTGGTTTTTAACTGGTAGGCTTCCGCGATAGTTTGTTCTAAATGCATCAACAAAACATTCAGGTCTACGGGAACAATTCCGGTAGTATGAATGCTGGTAAAGCTTTTTTTGTCTTTGAACCAACGGCTGCTAAAATCCCATCCTGATTCAGCTCCTGCCCGCAGGTGACGATAAATTTTTTTTGGATCTTCACCCGACTGCTGTGCCAGCTCTACGTCTTCCCGGTAAGATTCCGGTCTTGGAGTTTCACTTTCATCCCAATACCGGTTCAAAATTTCCCCTTGCGGCATCTGTACTACATGATGTATGGCCGGTTCCTTTTCATTCACCGCATCATTACCTTTCATCCAAAAATCATATTCCTTTTCAAGACCGGGCAAAAAATCAATCAGGACCGGCTTTCCTTTCAATTCGCTAAGTAATCTTACCATTAATGAAAAAAACGGTGGTTGAGACCGCCCGATATAATAAGTGCGGTTGCCATTCGGAATATATCCGATCGTTTCAATAAGATGGGAAAAGTTTTTTACCATGTTTTCTATCATCTGTATTTTCCCGGAAGCCTTTAAACCCAGCATTGTAAAATAACTATCCCAATAATAAATTTCGCCAAACCTGCCACCAGGAACTATATAAGAAAAAGGCAGTGGTATCAGGGATCCTTTCTTTTCGTCAGGCATTCGCGTCAATACCGGCCACAATGCTTCAATATGATCGACTACATCCCTGCCTTCACTGCTGGTAAACCCAGTTTCCGGCACGTGGGGTAGCTCAAAATGCATATGCACAAATTCCTTCAAATCAAATCCAGGACTTTCTTTACTATGCTGATATTCCTCTAATATCTCTTGCAAATTTTTTTTATTCAGGCAATCCACAAAGGTTTTTCCATCGGCAAATACTTTTTGTTTTTGCACGTCATCAAATAACGGGTTCAATTCATGTATCTCAACTTTTTCCATAAATACAAATTGCAATTCACTTATTGTCAATAGTAATTTCTGACTTTGTTTTATTCTGAATTTTAAAAAAGAAAAACAGGCAGATCAACAAAATCGCCATAGGTACCAGTGAAAAGTAAAAGGCTTTTTGTCCGCCAATATTTTTGAACAGGTAACCAACAAGCCTTGAACCCAGCGTACCGCCTATAGCGGAGAAAAAAACCAGCAGGGAAGCCATGGGACTATGAAACATTTTTTCAGTAGCGCTCAAAACAAAAGAATTGATCAATGGATAAATGGGCGCCAGGAAAAAACCGATTAAAGGAAATACATATGCGATCACCGGTACATCACTTAAAGCATTGATTGGTTTGGGCGTGAGGTTTTGAGTTTGAGGCAGAGCGAAAAGAACCATCAAAGCCGCACCAATTAAACACACTACAAGAATCAGAAACCAGGATATTTTTTTTACAAGTATAGAGGAAACATACCTCCCCAAAGCAATTGACAACATTAGTATGACTGCCATGTACACACTTGTTTTTTCAGGAAGATGAAGCACCCGCTCATTAAATGTGGGCAACCAACTCATGATGCCTTGTTCCGTCATCACATACATAAAGGCAGCAATGGCAAAAACAAGTACCAATGGTCGCTTCATCAATTTGATCATTTCAATAAAATCATTTTTTATACTTGTTCCCGGTATTTCATAATTTAAACGGAAGTCGGATAAAGCGAGGATAATGAATGAGACAGCCACCAGGGCCGCCAGTACAAGGTAAATGCGTAGCCAGGCATCCGGATCCGTATCACTATAGAACAAAGGGAATATAATAAACCCGGTGGCAATACCAATCATAAAAAAACTTTCAATGGAGCTTAGCACACTTTTATGCTGCTTATCAGAATTGGTAATAATACCAATAAGAGAATATACGGATACCTTAATAATGGCAAATGAAATTCCTACACAGGCAAAAAGTATCCGCACTGATGTAAACGAATTACCGTAATACATACCGATACATCCAACAAATACTAACGCAAGTGAGATAAGCATACCCTTTTTATAGCCCAGCCTGGGCAAAAAAGCTCCCACCAGGAATGAAACCAATGCAATAGACAGGTCCTTAAAAGCTTCCAGTGAGCTTGCCTCTATTTCATCAACATGGTATGTATTAATTGATTTTTGAATAAGAATGCCAACGCTGTTAAGTAATATGGCAAAAACAAAATAGTTAAGGTATAAGGAAAGCTTGATTTTCCAATTTGACATAACCCGTTATTTAATGTACATATAGTCTCTGACTAAAGATAAGAACAAAACCTTATCAGGAACAGGCAGGGATATATATCCCGTTAATAATAATTGGTGAATCCCTAAAAAAGAAAATGCTGTCCATTATAAATTCATATATCCTGAGAGGGTGCTCCTGCTGGGTCAACTTTCTTATTTTTGCCTGCCCTATTTATTTATTAAATATGGTTGTTTTCACTGGTAAATAAAGTTAGGTTATCATAATCCCCCGCAGGGTTCTTTTAATTCACAAGGCTCACATGAAATTATCAACGCAAATACTATTAGCTTTTTCAATAATTACCCTGCTGTCTATTGCAGATTCATATACCAATTACCTGTTGTCGCTTAAAGTGGAAAAAAACACGCAGTTTCTTTCAGAATCAGAGGCTGTGATCAGAAATTCTAATAGAATCCATAAGTCCATCATTGAAATGCAGAGTGCATTCAGGGGTTATTTACTTACAGATGATACAACTTTTCTTGCTCCGTATTATAATGGTATCAATAATGTTCCGGTTCTGATAAATGACCAAATGAATTTGATAAAAAAAAATAAGAAGCAATTATCTATCCTGGAGTCTATCCACCATTTGCATTTAAGATGGATTGATTATGCAGATTCATTAATTAATTCAAAAAAGAAATTGTCTGCTTCTGACGGTTCAGGAGGTGCCTATGCCAGGCTTTTTGAAAGTAAACTCAGGAAGCAGGTCGGCAAAAAATTAAACGATGAAATATCGGAAAGGTTTATAGAGTTTGACAAAAGCGAATACCTCATCAGGGATACCCGTGGCGCCACCCTGATTTCTTCTATTGACCGCACCCATACTTTTTCCCTGATATTTTTAACTCTTACATTAATGGTAGGGATAGGGAGTACCATTTACATTGTAAACCTGATCTCAAAAAGAATCGCTTCCATGGTGCTGCTTGCAGAAAATATTTCTACCGGCGAATTCAGTATAGTAAAGGATAACCGAAATGATGAGCTAACCTCCTTATCAAGGTCGCTGAACATTATGTCAGATAAGCTGAGCAAAAATATCCATGAGCTGGAGAAGAGAAATATAGAGTTGGATAAATTCGCTTATGTCGTGTCGCATGACCTGAAAGCCCCTGTTCGTGGAATCCATAATGTAATCAAATGGATAGAGGAAGACCTGGGAAAGGAACTCACGCCGGAATTGAAAAGATATCTTCAAATTATTCCGCAAAGAACCCAACGGATGGAAGATCTTATTAATGGGCTACTTGAGTATGCACGAATAAGCCAGAAAACACATGCATCGGAAGTAGATGTTAATGCACTTGTAAAGGATATTTTGGAAACCATAGTACCCCGGCACTTCAAAGTAGAGATTGATAATTTACCTCATCTTTACACAGAAAGGATAAAACTTGAGCAGGTATTTACTAATCTTATCAGCAACGCGGTAAAATATACACCTCACTCCAATGGCAATATAATGATAGGCTGCATTGAATATCCGGAATATTACCAGTTTTCAATAAAGGATAACGGCATAGGAATAGATGCTGAATATCATGAAAAAATATTTGAAATTTTTCAAACCCTCCGGGAAAAAAATGAAAACGAAAGTACGGGCGTAGGGCTGGCCATTGTAAAAAAAATCATTGATGAACACCACGGAATCATTTCCCTGAATTCCAAATCCGGAGAAGGTGCGGAGTTCATATTTACCTGGAAAAAAAATAATTATAACCATTATGAAAAAACATAACATTCTTTTGGTAGAAGATGATGAGTTGGACATTATCAGTGTTCAGCGATCCTTAAAAAAATTTGGAAGTGAATATGAACTCTATACCGCTTATAACGGCAAGGAAGCTCTTACCATGCTGACCGAGAATGATCCGCCGCTTATTCCCGATGTTATTATGCTTGACCTGAATATGCCCAAAATGAATGGCATTGAATTTTTAAAAATATTACGTAATGACGATCAGCTAAAACATCTGAGGGTGTTTATTATGACAACCTCTACAGAAAACGCGGACAGGATGGCTACTGATCAATTAGGAGTTTCAGGATATATTATCAAACCTCTTAATTATAATGATAATACTAAAAGGACGGATTCTATGGATGCGTTTGTACAGTTTCATCTTAGGAAAATATTAGCGGGGGAAGTGGATTAATAAAGCCCACATTTTTACGTTGCAGTGATCAACGTTGTTCATTAGCTGTTTTTTTTCGGAATTTTTATTTATTGAGAAACAAGAAGGGCCAGATATTACCCCCTAAACATTTTGACTATGATTACTGTAATAATACCGGCACTGAATGAAGAAAAAACGATTGGAAAAGTGATTAGTATTTCGAAAAATGCTCCTCATGTTTCTGAAGTAATAGTGGTAGATGATAAATCAATGGATAATACCATTGAGGAAGCCCGGAAAGCAGGGGCTGTAATATTAACGAGTACCAAATTGGGAAAAGGTGCATCCATGAAGGATGGTGCACTGCTTGCAAAAAATGATGTAATAGCGTTTCTTGATGCAGATATAACTTCTTACCAGGAAGATGTAATTGAACTGCTAACTACCCCCCTTTTGAATGATGAGGCAGATTTTACAAAATCATATTTTACCAGGAAGGCGGGAAGAGTAACTGAACTGGTAGCAAAACCATTACTTTCAATTCTCAATCCAAACTTCCCCAATTTCCGGCAACCTTTGAGCGGCATGATAGCAGGAAGAAAGCATCTTTTTGCCAAATGTATTTTTGA
Source organism: Chitinophagaceae bacterium (assembly GCA_051306075.1). Taxonomy (GTDB): domain Bacteria; phylum Bacteroidota; class Bacteroidia; order Chitinophagales; family Chitinophagaceae; genus Terrimonas_B. The sequence continues at coordinate 2,893 of JBPPMM010000506.1, read as the reverse complement.
AGAGGGCTATGGGGTTGATATCGGCATTTTGATGGATATGCATCGTTTGGGAACCAGAATACTAGAAGTAAATATTGGAAATATCCAGCACCGTATGCAGTCATTGGAACAATTAGGAAAAATGAGCCGGGAGGTAGCAAGAACTATTTTGAATAAGTCGAAGGAAATGGAAGTGCAAAACCTGGAGACCTATGAAAATATTCAGGTAATAAGAGAACAAATGGAATTCGCCATCCGTGAAAGCCTGATGTCTCTAAAAAAGATCGCAATCATAGACATGGATAATACTATTTTGCGGTCAAGTTTTATAAGAGAGGCAGCAGAGGAATTTGGATTCAGAAAGGAACTGGATGCTATAGTAGCCAATAACCATAACCCGTTTATCAGAACAAAACTCATCGCCAGGTTATTAAAAGGTAAAAGCATAAGTGATTTACTGGCTTTAACTGACCGCATTGAAGTGACATCCGATTTACCCGAATTTTTAAAGGAACTAAAACAACAGGGATATATCACGGGAATTATAAGTGATAGTTATGATTGCATTACGAATCACCTTAAAAATAAATATGGCTTTGATTTTACAATTTCTAATGAACTGGAGTTTTCTAAAAGTATCGCCACCGGTGAAGTAAAGATTCCTTCCCTGTTCCTGCTGAATGATAAAAGTCAATGCAATCACGAATATTGTAAATTGAATGCCCTGATAAATGTCTGTGAAAGATATATGGTTGAATTAAAAAACACTCTGGTTGTAGGTGATGGAGAAAATGACATTTGCTGTATCAGGAAGGCAGGTATTGGTGTTTCTTTCTGTTCCTCTCTTCATTCAATGGATGCTGCGGCCGATTTTGTAATTAAAGAACCCGATTTTAACCTATTAATTCCAATTTTGAAATGACATGGTTACCACTTTAATAATTATTGTTTTTATAGTTGGATATGCAGCGATAGCACTGGAACATCCCTTAAGGCTTAACAAAGCTGCATCGGCCTTAATTACAGGAGTTCTTTGCTGGACGATTTATATCCTGCAGAGTGACTCTCCCGAAACGGTAAGTGAAGAATTAATAGATCACCTTGGAGAAATAGCATCTATCTTATTCTTTTTATTAGGGGCGATGACGATCGTGGAATTAATAGATTCACATGATGGTTTTGATATTATTACACAAAAAATCAAAACAACAAGCAAAAGCAAACTCCTGCTCATTATTGCAGTACTTACTTTTTTTCTTTCAGCTTCATTAGATAATTTGACTACGGCAATTGTAATGACCTCTCTCAGTGCCAAATTATTGGACGATAAGGAGCATAAACTTCTATTTTGCGGAATGATTGTAATAACGGCAAATGCGGGTGGCGCCTGGTCGCCCCTGGGAGATGTAACTACAACCATGCTTTGGATTGGCGGACAGATAACTGCTTTAAATATAATGAAGCAGCTGATATTGCCGAGTATCGCCGTTTGCGTTATTCCTGCTATGATCATTGCTTTCCGGTTCAGGGGAATGAAATTCAAACCTGTTGCTGAATCAACTTGCACGAAAGAAGAGAAGAAAGAAGGCAGAATCGTACTTTTTGCCGGCATAGGATTTTTGATTTTTGTTCCCATTTTTAAGACGGTCACACATTTACCTCCTTTTATGGGAATGCTGCTGGCCCTTGGGTTTATGTGGTTATTAACTACTATTATTCACAAAAGCAAAGAACCCAGAGTAGTAGAAAGATTAGGTGTTTATAAAGCATTGCAGAGAATTGATACACCCAGCATTTTATTTTTCCTGGGAATTTTATTGGCAGTTACTGCTTTGCAATCTTATGGATTGCTTAAAGTAGTAGCAACAGCTCTTAACAGCACACTTAAAAATGATTACCTGATTGGAACAGCTTTGGGTTTACTTTCTGCCATAGTGGATAATGTACCGCTAGTGGCAGCTTCGCAAGGTATGTATGATTTATCCATTTACCCTACTGACCATCCCTTTTGGGAGTTCCTGGCATTAACCACCGGAACAGGAGGAAGTGCCATCATTATTGGTTCTGCAGCGGGAGTAGCTGTAATGGGCATTGAACAAATTGATTTTATGTGGTACCTTAAAAAAATTAGCTGGTTAGCCTTAATAGGTTTTGCAGCAGGTATAGGAGTTTTTCTTTTACAACTTCAGTTTGGCGGATAATTCACCTATATGACTATTAATTAATTTTATTGAATGTCTATAAAGAGATTATACCAATATGTTTTTAGTAATCTGCGCACAAAACTAAGCAGGGTTCAGTTTATTGTGATCATTGCAACTCTGGTGGGTTTTACTTCGGGCATGGCGGCCGTTTTACTTAAAACCCTGGTGCATCACCTTCAGCAACAGATAGAAGAAATACCCATTAACCGCTTTGCTTACCTGCTTTTTCCTGCCTTGGGAATTTTACTTACAGTTTTTGTTGTCCGTACTTTCTTTGTTGGTTATATAGAAAAAGGAATAGCCATGGTTTTAAAAGCTATTGCCAGAAAATCATCCTTTATCCCGCTACGCCATACTTATATTCATGTTATCACCAGTTCATTAACTGTGGGCTTTGGAGGTTCCGTAGGTTTGGAAGCACCCATTGTAGCAACGGGATCAGCAGTAGGCTCCAATTTAGCCCGCATCAGTGATCTGAATTACCAGGAACGTACTTTATTGATTGCATGTGGAGCAGCCGCGGGCATTGCGGCAGTTTTTAATGCCCCTATTGCCGGGGTAATCTTTGCTATTGAAGTGTTGCTGGTAGAAACAGTAATTAGTTATTTTATTCCATTGATCATTTCTTCGGTAATCGGCGCCCTGTGTTCAAAAATAATTTTAAAGGAATCTTCTCTTTTTAATTTCGTTTTACAGGAATCCTTTAATTA
>JBPPMM010000477.1:0-13218 GCA_051306075.1 Chitinophagaceae bacterium | reverse complement strand
CTGAAAGACAATTTTGCCCGCTTTCCAATAAACTCACATACTGCCAGAATGGGAGCGGATTTTTTTCCCTCCAAAAAAACTATCATTGGTTTTGTGATTAATGGCAATTTCAATCATTTTAAAAGAACAACAGATAATAAGGCTACCGTGATTGATGCGCTTGACCAACCTGTTTCCACATTTCAAACAAGAGCAGGAAATAATGATGATGCCAGCAACGTGTTTACCAATATTAATTTCAAACATAGTTTTGACAGCACCGGCAAAGAATTTACTGCCGACCTGGATGTTGGTACCTTCCGGTCAAACACTATTTCATTTAATGCCACCCGTTATTTTAAAAATGATGGTACCCCTTTGCAGGATAATTATATTCTTAATGGCAACCAGGATGGGAATCTCACTCTAAAAACCGGAAAAATAGATTACGTACATCCCCTGAAAAACAAAGCAAAACTAGAAGCCGGTAGTAAGATTAGTTTTGTGTCCAGTGATAATGATGCAAAGTTTTGGAATGCCAGCAATGGCACACCTGTAAACGATGAGAACAAAACCAATCATTTTTTTTATAAAGAGAATAATAAGGCTGCTTATTTCAATTTTAGTAAGGCTTATAAAAAATGGAACTGGCAGTTGGGTCTTCGTGGTGAGCAAACAAATATTAAAACACAGCAGGTAAATGGAAATATTAGTTTTGATTCTAGTTATTTCCAGCTATTCCCCAGCGCCTACTTAAATTATCATATAAAAGAAGATCACACGATCGGTATATCCGTCAGTCGTCGCATTGACCGGCCCGGCTATTCTCAACTAAACCCCTTTTTATTTTTAATAGATGTGACTACCTATTCCACGGGCAGGCCGGGTTTGAGGCCTCAGCTTACCTGGTCTTACGAACTCAACTATACATTAAAAAATTTAAATTTTACTTTGGGATATAGCCATACTAAAGACAATCAGAATATTGCTATAGCAAGGTTCAAAGATGTATTTCCCACTATACCTTCCGAAGAAAATGTTACTATACAAATACCTATTAACCTGGCATCGTCTGACTACTTTGGGTTAACTGTTGCCGCTCCCATTCGCATCAGAGCATGGTGGAATATGATCAATAATGGAAACCTGTATTACAACCACTTTAATGGTAACCTGGCCGGCTCTGTATTAAATAATGGCCGGCCTGCTTTTGATATGAGCAGCAACAATACATTCACTTTTAAAAAAGGCTGGAGTACGGAACTCAATGCCAGCTTTAATTCCGGCGGCCAATATGGCTTTATGGTTTCAAAACCACAATGGGGCTTGTCAAGCGGAATACAAAAAACCATCCTGAAAAATAAGGGAACCGTCCGTTTTAATATAACGGATATTTTCTGGACCAATCGGCCGCGAGCTACAATCACCTACCCGGGAATTTATGTTGAAAGATGGCATGCTTACAGAGAAAGCAGGGTTGCAACACTCAACTTTACCTATCGGTTTGGAAGCAATAAAATACAGGGAGCCCGCCGCAGAACCACAGGGTCAGAGGAAGAAAGACAAAGAGCGGGGAATTAAAAATATTAGTTTTCTCATGTGTGAACAACGGGCTGGTATTCTTACCGGCCCTCTTTTTTATGTAAAGATTCTAACAGGTGTAAATGTGGCTGCATATTCTTCAAAGTATTTTTTTGCAAAAAGGTTTTAAGATGTTTGCAAAAATGGCTGTAATCATAATAGCCGTATGCAGAAAAATGAAAGTCTCCGGGAGAATTGGCCAGGTGCGCAGTTGCCTTCCGGATACGCATCACCTGCAATGCCTGTTTACTGCTGATACCCGTACACATCTCAAAATATCTCTGTAGCGTACGGGATGAAATATTGTAACGCTCCGCTAATCGTTCTATAGATATATTAAATTGATTTTTTTGAAAACATTGATCCATTATTTCAATAACTATTTGAACGGGATGTAATGAACCCTTATAGCTTGCCAGTACAGATAAAAAATGGTTTGATAATTCAGTTGTCCTTTTTTCAAAAGAACCTGCAGCTTTTACTCTATCAATAACAGACCGGTTTAAAAGGTAACTCAGTGGAAAAATAAAACCCTGGTATTCTGAAAAGTCAACTTTCTTTTCAAAAATAACGGGAGAAACTCTGAATTTGATCCCAAAAAAATGGTTGCCTTGCCGGTGAAAACATTCAATAGCATTATACCTTGGAAGAAATCCATCCGTCTTCATATCAAACTTTTTATCGTTGACCTGCATTACAAAGGGTGTTCCCAGGTTAATGATATATGTATAACCTATATTGGGAAACTGTGCATCAGAAAATCCATCAGGATATTTTTTCCAGAGCCTGTCGAATCTTGTTTCCCAAAAAAAATCTATAAAATGAGAAAGTTCAGCAGGTGGAGGTATGCGGTAATAATTATTTTCAAAATGGTCTATATGGAAAAACTCAATATGCTGCACGGAAGATTATATGTGCAAATGTAATTCCCTGTATTTAGTTTGATTCCTAAAGTGATCTAAAACTTCCCATTAAGCTATAACAAGCCTTAAAAGATTAGTTTAAAAAGATTAAACAGAACAAACTATGGTTGATACAAAAAAAAAAGGTCCTTCCGTAGAAACGGACTGACCTCTAACGATTGCTTGCCATATGAAAAATTTTCGAAGTATAATCTTAAAGCTGCTTGTCAGCTTTGTTTTTACAAATTGGTTTATTTACATTCCCTGTACACAATTTTCTTTGTATCTAATTTGTAAGAACTACACAAATGTAACCTGGCATGAATTACGTTGAAAATCAAAATATGCTGGTTTTGATGATACCAAAAGGATCACAAATGAATTAAAATCCTTACTGGTGCTGCATTTCAATAAACATTTTGCCTGATGTCCAACCGTAGTTATCGGGTTATATTTCTTTCAGAAACGAGGAAATAAAATAGGATAAATTAGCAAGTGATTAGTATATCCATTAATTTAGCGGCCCTGACAAAAAAAGGCCCTTCCGTAGAAACGGACTGACCTCTAACGATTGCTTGCCATATGAAAATTCTTAAGAGTAGAATTTGTTATCCCGGATTTCCGGTATTCTTTGCAGGTTCTTCTTTTAGCTTTCGACCTCTAACTACTTGCCTTACAACGATTGCCTGCTATATGAACTTTTAAAGACAACACAAATGTAGGTTGGGTGATAAGACACCACAAAACAACCTGCAGGCGTTTTGCTTATATCAAAAGCATTCGGAAAATGCGTAAAACCTTACTGATAGCCTATTCCTTGAAAATATTTGCCCGATGTCCAACCGTTCTTATGACATATTGTTTCAACTGATCAGATCCCTGGAAAAAGCAGAAAAAAGGCATTTTAAGCTTTATATCAAACGAAGTTCCGCCAAAGAAGATCTTAAGATTGTTCGCCTGTTTGATATACTCGATATGCAGGAAGAATATGATGAAAAGTCTTTATTGAAAAAACTGCCTGGAACAGAAAAGCGACAGCTTTATAATCTGAAAACTCATCTGTATAAGGAGATCCTTGCAAGCCTTCGATTATTAAAAAGAGCTGATAGCCTCGACCTTCAGCTAAACGAGCAATTTGATTACGCTCATATCTTATATAAAAAAGGGCTATTCCAACAAAGCCTGAAAATACTGGAACGGGCGAAAGACATTGCCCGGACTCACCAGAAGTTTTATTTTTTGGTGCAGGTAATAGCTTTAGAAAAAAGAATTGAGAACCTTCACATAACTCGAAGTACAAGAAACCGGGCCGATCTGCTGGCCCTGGAAGCTAATGAAGTTAGCCGCCACATAGATGAGGTTGCCCGCTTGAGTAATTTATCTCTACAGCTTTTTAGCTGGTTTACATTACATGGGCATGCCCGCAACGAAAAAGATGAAGCAGGGGTAAAGACCTTTATGCAGCAAAACCTGCCTCCCGGAAGCCACCAGCTAACCGGTTTCTATGAACAGTTATACTTATTTCAGAGTTTTTGCATGTATGCATTTATCCGCCAGGATTTTTTGCAGTATTACAGGTATGCAAGAAAATATGTTGATCTTTTTCGCTCGCAGCCATTAATGATCAGGGTAGAAACGAGTCACTATATAAAAGGACTTCATTATTTATTAAATGCTCATTTTGACCTACGCAATTACAAAAGATTTGCAGAAACCTTAAAAGAGTTCGAGGATTTTTCGCAGACCAGCCGCGTTCAGGATCATGATAATTTCAGAATCCAGGCGTTTGTTTATTTAAGTACTGCAAAAATCAACCAGCATTTTATAATGGGCACATTTCAAGAAGGATTGAAAGCCGTGCCGGATATAGAAGAAAAATTAAAAGAAAATGCTATTTTTCTCGATCAGCATCGGATAATGGTGCTCAATTATAAAATAGCCACTTTATATTTTGGAAGCGGCGATTACAGTACTAGTATAGACTACCTGCAAAAGATCATTAATGTTTCGGGAGAATTGCGGACCGACCTGCAATGCTATTCCCGACTGGTGCACCTGATGGCACATTATGAATTAGGTAATTATGAAATCCTGGAGTCACTGACAAAATCAGTATATCGCTTTATGGCGAAAATGCAAAACCTGACGGTGGTGGAGGAAGCCATGTTCAGGTTTCTCCGTCATTCTTTTTATCATATTCCTGCAAAAAAATTGAAGCCTGAATTGGAAATCTTTTTGCAAAAGATCAAACACCTTGAAAAAAGCCGGTTTGAGACAAGAGCCTTTGCCTACCTTGATATCATTTCATGGGTAGAAAGCAAGGTATATGCAAAACCAATGAGTGAGATCATACACAATAAATATCTCCGGAGCAAAAGAAAAATACTTCCCGTAAACTAACCGATAATAAAAATCTAAATTTAAAATTGTTAGGAATAGGATGAATAGTTTATTATGGCATCATTTTTTAGGTCACCGGTAAAGCAAATAATCGGAATGAAAAAAATCAAGACCCTGGCTTTCTTTAACCTCCTGGCTTTAATTTTCCATATTAGTTATTCATACATCACTCAATTAAAACTCAACAATAATCCCGACATAGGTCAAATTTCTGATAAGTACGATTCTGTTTTCACGCCGGCTGGTATCACATTCGCTATATGGGGCGTCATTTACGCAGCCTTGCTGGTTTTATGTATCTACCACCTGGTTATGGCCTTCAGCCGTAGATTAAATCATCCAGCTAATATTGACAACAGCCGAATGGGGATTTGGTTTATTTTAAATAACCTGGCTGCTGTTGCCTGGATATATGTTTGGACTAATGAAATGATAACTGCTTCACTGGGATTAATAATTCTCCAATTGCTTACACTGATCTTTATAAACCTGCGGCTTGGTATTCACGATCCACACAAGGATTTAGGGTCTAAAATATTCACCCAATTTCCACTTAGTATTTATTTTGGATGGCTAACGATTGCAACAATTGCCAATGCAAGCATTTATCTTTTGGATTTGGGATGGGATGGTTTTGGATATAACCCGGTTTATTGGACACGTATCATGATCGGCGTCGCTGTATTTCTAACATCCATAGTAGTTTTTACCCGACGCAATGTATTTTTTGGGCTTGTTATCATCTGGGCATTGTATGGGATTATACTGAAACGCCAGACTGAAAATGCCTATTTATATACCGGAGTAATAAGAACAGCATTGACAGGCGCAGGAATTGTTGGAATAGTATGCCTTATACAATTTATACAAAACCTTGGTTTAAAAAAAGATCCCTCAACATTTTCAAATTCCTCCTCCCTGCCAGAATAAAACTGATCGCTTTGATTTAAAAATAATCTTTTGTCATCCCTTTATTAATTGTCTGTCTTAATATAGCGAATGATATTATAATTATTTACAAACAAACCGCCAGCTCCGGGCATGGCTTCGTAAATTGCGCCTATGCAATCCTGTTTTTCCCCTGCAGTAAGGTGAGGGAGGCAAGCCCGGGATTGCCTGAACAATTATGCAGGATTATTTACAAGGTTTAAATGAACGGCAAAAAGAAGCTGTGCTTCATATCGATGGTCCCATTATGATAATTGCCGGTGCGGGAAGCGGAAAAACGAAAGTGCTGACAACCCGAATAGCACACCTGATGGCTGGCGGGGTTGATGCTTTTAATATCCTGGCCTTAACCTTTACCAACAAGGCGGCCAAAGAAATGAAAGAAAGAGTGGAAAAGATTTTGGGCAACAATGAAGCGAGAAATCTTTACATCGGCACTTTTCATAGTGTGTTTGCCCGAATTCTTCGCACCGAGGCGCCCCGGCTGGGTTATCCAAATAATTTTACAATTTATGATACCGATGATGCAAAAAGCGTTGTAAAGACAGTGATCAACGAATTGAATCTGGATGATAAACACTATAAACCCAGCTCAGTTTATAACAGGATATCAGCCGCCAAGAATGCGTTGGTAGGCCCGGCAGAGTATGCAACTGATTATTACCTGCAACAGGAAGATATACGGGGAAACCGTCCTGCAATTTCACAGATATATGCTGCCTACGTGAAACGTTGTTTTAAGAACGGGGCTATGGATTTTGATGACCTGCTATTAAAATTTTATGAATTACTTAAAAATTTTCCCGATAGCCTGAGCAAATACCAGCATAAGTTTAAATATGTTTTAATTGATGAGTACCAGGATACCAATCCTGCCCAGTATGAAGTAATAAAACTGCTGGGAGCCATGCATGAAAATGTGTGTGTGGTGGGTGACGACGCACAAAGCATTTATAGTTTCCGCGGGGCTACCATTCAGAATATATTACAATTTCAAAAAGATTATGATGAAGTGAAATTGGTGAAGCTGGAACAGAACTACCGGAGCACACAAAGCATATTGCACGTGGCCAACGAAGTGATCAGTAACAATAAAGGCCAGATTGAAAAAGTGTTATTTACTGAAAACTCAGAAGGAGAAAAGATAAAACTGGTTCGCACTTCCACAGATAATGACGAAGGGAAATTTGTGGCCGATACTATACAGGAACATAAGTTACGCAATCATTATAATAACAGGGACTTTGCAATTCTTTATCGCACAAACGCACAAAGCCGGGCATTTGAGGAAAGTCTACGCAGGATGGGTATTGCTTATACCATTTATGGTGGTGTTAGTTTTTACCAACGTAAAGAAATAAAGGATATAGTAGCCTACCTGCGTTTACTTGTCAATACAAGAGATGAAGAAGCTTTGAAGCGGATCATTAATTATCCTGCAAGAGGTATTGGCAAAACAACTGTAGACAAAACCATTTTAATTGCTAATGAAAAAGATATATCCATGTGGGAGGTGTTGGAAAATGCTTCAGCACATGGTTTCAGGGCCGGTACGTTGCAGTCAATAGAAGAATTTGTGACGATGATAAAAAGTTTTGCCAGCATGTTAAAAACAAAGAACGCTTATGAAGTGGCGTTTCATGTAGGAAAGCAAACGAATATTTCAAAAGAGCTTTTTAATGATAAGAGTACTGAAGGAGTACAACGATATGAACATATACAGGAATTACTGAACAGTATAAAAGAATGGACCGAAAGTCCCGATAATGAGGAAGGAGAATTGGTTGATAAATCTCTTGGCTCCTATTTGCAACAAATAACCCTGCTTACAGATGCAGACAATAAAGATCCCAATGCAGACACCGTAAAATTAATGACGATTCATGCCGCAAAAGGATTGGAATTTAGTTGCGTATTTGCTGCCGGTTTAGAAGAAATGCTTTTCCCCAATGCCATGAGCATTAATACCAGGGAAGAACTGGAGGAAGAAAGACGCTTGTTCTATGTAGTAATCACCCGGGCTAAAGCCAGGCTATGGATAACATATGCCAATACCCGGTACAAGTTTGGATCGTTAGTTCAAAACGAACCCAGCCGCTTTATTGATGAACTTCCTGATAAATATCTTGACAGAAGTTTCGCAGGCACCGGATCGAAAGGACAAGCGGGTTTTGCTACATCTGCATACGAGAGGATGAATGGCAGCTGGGGAGCTGCAGCACAGGCAGAAAAAAGATATGGACCGGCACCAAATAAGAAGAAGGTAGAAACCCCGTCTTATTTAGGGCCAAAAAACGTTTACCAGAAAGTAGTCGAACATAAACCTTCTTCTGATTTTGTAGCAAGTGATACTTCAGGTTTGCTGCCAGGTCAAAAAGTAGAACATCAAAAATTTGGTTTTGGTGAGGTGATGAAAATGGAAGGAGCTGCTCATAATCCTATTGCCACAGTAAAGTTTGACCAGAATGGAGAAAAAAAGATCATGCTGAATTATGCCAAGTTGAGAATTATTGAATAAAATCGCCGCTAGCTTAACACTTTCATGAGGCCGTTCCTATACAATTTACCAACCGGAATTTCTGTTGAAGAAACCTCTATCAGCTCTGAAGTGAATGACTTTATTTTATCAAGAGATACAATAAAGGAACGATGAGTGCGGATAAAGTTCTTTTCAGGCAGCATCGCTTCTACTGAACTTATAGATTGTTTAGTGATAATAATTCCGTGGCACGTAAAAATTTTTATATAGTCTTTCATACTTTCTATATAAAAAATATCCTGTAACATTACTTTTACCATTTTCCGGTCGGCCCTGAAATAAACAAAAGATTCACTCTTTTTATCATCAGATGCTGCCGGCACTTCGCTTTTCACTGCCACTTGCTGGTATGCCTTATTAACGGCTTTTAAAAACCGATCGAAAGGAACAGGTTTCATCAGGTAATCAATAGCATCCAGTTCATATCCTTCCACTGCATATTCAGAATAGGCGGTTGTAAAAATAACTTTGGGCTGAACCTTTAATGTTTTTAAAAAATCATTACCGTTTAATTGAGGCATTCGTATATCTAAAAAAAGCAGATCCACCTGGTGCTGATGCAGGAAGGTAAAAGCCTCAATAGCATTAGCACATTCCCCTTCAAGTTGCAAGGTGGGCACCTGTTCTATATATCGGCGTATGATTTCTCTTGCTGGAGGCTCGTCATCCACAATAAGGCATCGTATGGCGTTTTTTTCATGCATGAACGGGCAATTGCTGCACAGCAGTTGAATTTTGTATTACTGTTTTTATTTGATCCAATTTAATTTTTAAATTGACTATAAAGACTTCCTCCTCGGCAGATATTAAAAAGTCATATTTATCGGGGTACAATAAGTTTAGGCGTTTCTTTACGTTTTGCAATCCTATGCCTGGCTGAGGATCTACTTTCAATCCATGCAATTTTCCATTGAGCAGTTTCATACTCATCATCGTTTCCTCTATATGTATATGTAAACTTATCCAGGGTTGATCCAGCATATGGCTTGTACCGTGTTTAAAACAATTTTCTACAAGTGGCAACAATAATAGAGGAGCAATATAAAGGTCATCCGTTTTTTCAGGCAAGTCAAAATGTACATCAAGTTTATTACCATACCGAACCTGCTCCAGGCTTATGTAATCCTTCAGCATTTTTAGCTCCTTGCTTAAAGGAACTATCGGATGATTTCCTTCATACAATATATACCTGAGAATATCCGATAATCTTGTCAGCATATTTGAGGCAACGGGTGAGCCGTGCTGTGTATAAGAATATATATTATTAAGCGTATTAAATAAGAAATGCGGATGCACCTGTGCTTTTAACAATTGAAGCTGTGATTCAAGATTCTCCTTTTGCAATTGTATATTCCGCTGTTCCTTTAAATAATAGTATTTCATTATCTTAATGGCTGCGGCCAGCCCTCCAATTGTAATGCCTCCCCTCAGCCCCGCGAGTAATGAATAATAGAACGAGGAATCCTTCGGACGAATATTTAATCTCAATCCTGCATCCAGCAAAAATTTTCTGCCCAGCGTCAAAACATAATTGGTTATTAATGCAGCTATGGTTGCGGTGATGATACATAACAAGAAAACCCAAAGCGCTGTCATCAGGTATTTGTTCTTCACCATAAACCAGGGAATTACAAAGTACATGAGTGAATAAGCAAAGAAAATATGTGATGGTAAAAAAATAAATGCATCCGTCAGGGAAATGAGCAGTCCCTTACCATATCCTATATTAAGAGAATATGGCATAAAGGCATATAAAAAACCACAAAACAGCCACCAGGATCCCCAAAAGACCAAGTGCCTGGCAAAGCGGTATTTCCTGCTGTCCGAAAATATAAAACGATATCGCTCCATACTCTTAATTCTAAATTTACAAAGCTTCAGGAAGTAAAAGGGCATTTAGCTTACAATATTGCCAAACGGTCTGATTTGAATGATGAACGACTTTAATCGAAAAAAAAGACCCCGTCCTGCTTAATAGACGGGGCCCATTACGAAAACTAAAGATCTCTGCTTTTCAGAGAACAGATTTAACCCTCGATAGCTCCTCATCAGGAGGCAAAGTTTCTTTTCTTTTTTCCCAAGCGATGATTGAAGCTTCCAACACTCTTTTTAATTTCAATTTTATGCTTCGCCTTTCAGGATTCATTTTTACGCCGGTCAGGCTTTCCTTATACAATAATTCATTATCATTATTATAAAACCATATCACATGGTTTAATGGACTATGAATATTGCTTTCAATTACCCAATAGCCTTTATCCGAAACAAAGCGGTGGTTTTTGGATATTAAATTCTGAGCATAAACGCCTGAGGTCAACAGGCTGAAGAATATGAATATTCTGCATGTGTTTAATATCTGCTTCATAGATTAATTTTTTAAGGCCGCATTCCCGGCACATAGTTTAGATGTTTTTGCTTCAATAAAAATAAAACCAGGAATTCCCGAAAATTTTGAATTCGGCCCGTTGGACCTTCAAAAGCTATATATCGTTGTATTATAGAGACAAGGAGCGTTTTAGACGGGAAAGGCCTTTTGTCGACGCCGGATAACGGAAACCATAAAAATTTGACGTTCGGAATTACTATCCCGCTTATTTATGCACAATTTGTAATACTTGGAACAACATTTGGTATGTGAAAGCCGAAAAGTTCCCCGAAGGGGCAAAAACAAATTACGATGGGTAACGACAATCACATACAGGGTAAACAATCCTGTTATTTTATCACCTTTAACACAGCAGACTGGGTAGATGTATTTATCCGGCCCGTGTACAAACAGGTGATCGTCCATACCCTTAATTACTTTATAGACAATAAAGGATTGATCGTACATGCCTGGTGCCTGATGACCAACCATCTTCACCTGTTGATCCAGGCAAGAGAAGGCTTTGTAATAGCAGAGATTGAAAAAGAATTTAAATCTTTTACTACCACAAAAATTCTTGAAGCTATCGATGCAGAACCTGAAGCCAGGAAAGATTGGATGCTTAAACGATTTGAAAATTTTAGCAACTTAATGGGCCTGGTGAAGAAATATCATGTATGGCAAAGCTCCAGTAGCCCGGCCTATATTGATATCAGGAAAACCGACACCCTGGTTGAGTATTTTTCATTCATACATGAAAATCCTGTCAGGGACAGGTTTGTTGATACCGCGGTAGATTTTTCGTATAGTTCCGCCAGGGACTACGCCGGCATGAAGGGCCTGGTAAACATAACTAAACTTACAGCCGTTGAACAGCAATTGGCTGCTGCTGAAAGTTTAAACAGCAATTTTTTTGTCAAGTACATTCGTAATTGACCTCCTCTTATTTTTGTTTTTTTACTCCCTCTTTTAAACCAATTCTTCGTTAACGGGTCTTTAACTAAGCCTGCAGGCAAAATTTCATAAACACTTTATATCTGTGATTTGAACACAGAGACTAATACAATCTCTTTGTGTATAGAGCCCTTTTTTTAAACTATAAACAACATACCATGAAAACAATTCAAAAAGTAATGACAACTGTAATCGCTTCTGGAATTTCTGTCTTGTCATTTGCTCAGGTAAACCTGGGATTGCAGTCAACAACCCAGGCAGCTGTGAATGCAACAGCTACTACAACTGCTGCTACATCTGCTGCCACAAAAGCAACCACCGTGGCCACACAGGCTACAAGTGCAAGTGTAAATGCGGGTTTGAATAAAACATCTCAGATCAAAACCAGCAGTTCTGCTGCGGTAAACAACAAAGGCAACCAGGCCGTGGCAACCAGCGATAATGCAAAAACAAACGTAAAGAAATCTGCGAATGTAAATGCAGGAGTTAATGCTTCTTCATCTTCAAATACTCAGGCACAGGCAGGAAATAATAACGCAGGCCTGAATACAAATAGCAAAACAAACGCAAATGCAAATGTCAACGGTGGACAGATGATTGAACAATCAGAAAACGCAACAAAGACAACTACAAAATCCGCTGTTGCAACCGCACAATCTGTTAAAGGGCAAGCAAGTTCTGAAATCAAATCAGATGCAAAAATGGCAAATCAAACTGTTGCATCTACAAAGCCTGAAGCAGGTAGCCAGGTGTCAGCAGAGGCAAGAACCGCTACTAAAGCCAAAGTGCAAGCTAAATAAACCGTAAAGGTTCCAGGCTTTATTGCAGGGAAGAAGGTAATACCTTATCAGGTAGATGATTTATGCAACATCTTTTCTTCCCTGCAATTATTTTAATCAGATACAAACCGTAAAACCGTAAGCTATGAAACAAATGTCTAAAATTTTTATTGCCATTGGACTTTGCTTTGCTTCCTCTTCACTTTACGCACAACCAGATTCTACCTCAAAAAAATTGGGTTTCAAATTGGGAACTTATTTTAATAGTAATCTCAATTATTTTGGGCGCATTGATAGTTTGAAAAGCAGTGGAGTATTCCCCATGGCGGAACTTTGGTTAAAGAACAAATTTTACATAAACGCTGCTCCTGTATTTACCCACAACAGCCTTTCTGGTTTTCAATATGCCGGTACGGTGGCAACAGCAGGTTATACATATAATAATGGAAAATCGGCAGGCCATTTCTATTTGGTAAAACCCATTTATAAGGATAACAGCCAGCTGGTTCAATCGACTTTAAAGGCACAGGCAGCAGCCAATTATTCTTTGATAAATAGTATTGTAAATGTGACAATAGGAACTGATGTAAAATTTAGTGGTGACCTGGACTATGGATTAACCGGCGGTGTTGATCATATTTTCAAAAAGAAGCTGGTAAATAATTCGCTTCTGATCATTGATCCCTCAGCCTATATTTATGCAGGTACCCAAAAGTTTACAAAAACTTCCAGAGAAAAAACGGGCTCGCCGATATTACCCGGCCCTGATCG
>JBPPMM010000473.1:0-5541 GCA_051306075.1 Chitinophagaceae bacterium | reverse complement strand
GGAAATAAATCAGTCCCCACGTTTTGATGAACATATAAAAATGAGGGAAATAGAATAATTCGTCCTCTTCGCTGAATATCGACTGTAACTAAACTGTCCGGTTTCTATACTATGAAAACCTTTTTTATTTCCTTAATTTTAAAGATCTCAAAGCGATATTAAAATATGTCAAATCAACCAGCGATCAATTCGCTGCTTCAACAATATATTCCGGCCCTCAGTTCTTATAACGAATTATTCTCTCATGATAATCACATCCGGTCTGACTGGCAAAATTTTTTCGCTTCCCTGCATGAGCTAGGCTTGCAGGAATTGCAAAACCGCAATACAGATATTCTTCGGTTGCTTAAAGAAAACGGTGTTGCATATAATATCTATAGTGACCCTTCGGGACAAAGCCGCCCATGGGAATTGGATCCCATTCCACAATTAATTACCTCAAAAGAATGGGACATCATCAATAACGGGTTGATTCAGCGGGCAGAATTATTTAACCTGTTGCTGAAAGATATTTATGGACCGCAAACCCTGATCAGGGAGGGTATTATTCCGCAAGAATTAATTTACCTGCATCCGGGTTTTATCAGGTCATGTGTAAATATCAATTTGCCTTCTTCTCCACATCTTGTTTTATATGCAGCCGATATGGCCCGGGGAAATGACGGTCGGTTATGGGTTATTAGCGACCGGACACAAGCACCTTCAGGATCGGGATATGCATTGGAAAACAGGTTCGCCATGTCCAGTGTATTACCTGAGTTGTTTTCTAATTTAAAAGCAAGAAGGTTGTCGCCCTGGTTCGATTCCCTGCAACAGGCACTAACGAATATTGCACCGCATAATACAGATAATCCGAGAGTCGTTATTCTTACACCCGGCCCCGGCAATGAAACGTATTTTGAACATTCCTACCTGGCAGCTTACCTGGGTCTTACACTGGTGCAGGGAAACGACCTGATGGTAAAAGACAATTACGTATGGCTGAAAACCATTGAAGGTTTGGAAAAAATAGATGTGATATTGCGGCGCCTGGATGATATATATTGTGATCCACTGGAGTTAAAAAGCGATTCTCTGCTGGGAATTCCCGGACTATTACAAGCGGTTAGGAAAGGAAACGTAGCTATAGCCAATCCTCTGGGAAGCAGCATTGTTGAAAATGCAGGACTGGTACCATTTTTACCTGCTGTTTCCAAACATTTTTTTGGTACTGAATTAACCATGCCTTCCATTGCTACCTGGTGGTGTGGCCAGCCCAATGAAATGAATTATGTTATTGCCAACCTGGGAACGCTTGTTATAAGAAAAATATTCAGAAATATGGCAGGTACCCGGTCAGCAATAGACGGCGCTTCGCTGACAGCTGTGCAAAAGGACAATTTGATACAACAAATAAAGGCGAATCCATTTTTATATGCAGGACAGGAAAAAATTAATTTCTCTTCCACTCCTTCATTTGTAAATGGGAAAATGGAAGCCGGGCATTCCTTATTCAGAAGTTTCCTGGTTAGTCAAAACCAAAGTTATGTGGCCATGCCGGGAGGATTGACAAGAACCAGTACACAAAAGGACAGTTTTATTATTTCAAACCAACTGGGAGGTATCAGTAAAGATACCTGGGTCATGTCTTCCGGTGATGAACATGACCAACCCATCCATCTTCAACTGCATACGGATACACTCCAGCATAAAATGCTGCGTAGATCATTACCCAGTCACACAGCTGAAAATCTTTTTTGGGTGGGCCGCTATACGGAAAGAGTGATTTACAATGCCCGTCTTCAGCGAACCGTAATGCAAATCATGCTGCGGAGTAACAATCCCGTTGCCAGGGAATTTGAAAACACGGAATCCATTTTGCTGCGAACAGTAACGCAATGCACCTATACCTTCCCGGGATTTTATGAAGAAAAAGATCCTGTAAAAATGAAAGCAGTTTATGCAAAACCATGGAAGGAATTAACTGAAATTTTATATAACGAAAAAAGAAGTGGCAGCCTGAGCCATCAACTTTCTTTATTAAAAAGTTCGGTTTACAGCGTTCGTAATTTTTGGGCTCTTGATACATGGCGTGTACTTCTGCAAATGGAAGAGAATTGGAATAAAGCTAAGACCGATAGCCAGGACGACCATTTGCATATGATCAGCAGCATTGATTCGCTGAACACTTCTATGTTTGCTTTTTTGGGAATGAACAGGGAAAGTGTGCGGCGGGAACAGGGATGGAATATTATGGACCTGGGAAGAAAACTGGAACAATCTCTTTATATAATAACCCTGTTAAGAAGTGTATTTCAAAAAAAGCAGGCAGAACAAACCGAACATGAATTGCTTGAAGCGGTGATGATCGCCGGGCAGAGTTTAATTACCTACCGCTATACCTACAGGGATCATTTGCAACTTCCGCTGGCACTTGAATTACTGATGCTGGATGGTAATTATCCAAAATCACTTGCCTACCTTATAAAAAAAATTAACCGCTATGTTTCCCTTTTACCCGGCGAAGAAAAAGAATTTCCCGTAAGCTATAAACAACGGAATATTCAGGAGGCTGAATCTTTATTAAAACTTGCTAATGTTTCGCTGCTTACGCAATACGATCCCGAAACCAAAGAATATACCATGCTGAATGATTTTTTAGACAAGTTGTATTCATTGATCGCCAATACATCCATGCATATATCCAAAACATATTTTAAACATAGCCAGACCCAAAAGCAGTTATTTACAGCCAATCTTCTTTGATGCTAATATTTGTATGCTATATTCTGTAGAACATATTACCAAATACCAGTACCACGAGCAGGTAAGCCTATGCCACAATATCGCTGCGCTGGCGCCCCGCAATACGGACACACAAACCTGCGAATCTTTTAGTATCATCATATCACCACTGCCGGATGTATTGGAGGAGCATGTCGATTTTTTTGGAAACAAACTTTATTATTTTGTAATAGAGCAGGAACACGAAGAATTAACTGTTACTGTGCGATCCAAAGTAAAAATATCAGATAACAAATATTCTGTTTCGGCAAATTCTAATCAAAGCTGGGAAAGTGTTCGTGAATTGTTGCTTGCCTCAAATGGAGCATTCGCTGAAGTAAAACAATTCATTCATCCCACAGAAATTACTACGGCCACCCCGGAAATAAAACAATACGCTGCACTGTCCTTTACCACGGGCAGTCCTATGTTTGATGCAGTATTTGATATTATCAAACGGATTTATTCTGATTTTACTTTTACACCCGGTTTTACCACGGTATCCACTCCCCTTTCTGTAGTAATAAAAGAAAAAAAAGGTGTCTGCCAGGATTTTGCACACTTTGCCATTTCCTGTATTCATTCATTGGGTTTACCGGCCAGGTACGTTAGCGGATACCTGGAAACCATTGCCCCTGCGGGTAAAGAAAAATTAACAGGGGTTGATGCTTCACATGCATGGATATCCGTTTTTATCCCGGATATGGGTTGGGTTGATTTTGACCCCACCAATAACCAACTGGCCACAGGGCAATATATTACCATTGGCTGGGGCCGTGATTATTTTGATGTCATTCCTTTAAAAGGTGTCATCATGAGCAGCAGCACACATGAGCTGGCTGTTTCTGTTGACGTAAAGCGACTGGAAGAATAAAAGGATACTGCTATTATTACCTTCTTTCAGGACTGATTTTTTTGATAACCCCTATTCCATCTTTCACCGGCCCCGGATCGTTTCATGTATAAATTTCAATTTCTGTCTTACCGGATCATTGATCACAAAAGGGTACAGATCTTTCATACCCATACTTCTGTTCAGGCTATTCATGGCGTATGACAAAGGGATCCACCCTTCCAGGATCTCATCAAATGATTGGGTTGTATAAGGATCAAAATTTAGCCTCGTACTCATCTCCTGTTCAGTATTTTCAATCCTTGGGTTAACGGATATTCCAAAAGAATATCCTGTTTCAAGTGTATCTATTATATGCATGTAATGCGCCCATGTTTCAGCCCAGTCTTCCCAGGGATGCGCACCGGAGTAGGCACTGATAAATTCTTGTTTCCACCCATCAGACGCCGGCTGACTATAATGTTTTTTGAGTGCAGCAGCATAGTCTACACTTTCGTCTCCAAACAATTTCCGGAATGGTTGTAGCCGGTTGGTGTTTTTTATCAAACGGTCCCAGTAATAATGTCCGATTTCGTGGCGAAAATGTCCCAATACAGTGCGGTACACTTCATCCATTTGGTTGCGAGCCATTTCACGGATAACATCGTCGGCTTCATCAATATTAAGTGTGATCAATCCATTATCATGACCAGTGAGCAGTCGCTTGCCATCTCCTTTATTTTCATTGGCCTTAAAATCAAATGCAATTCCATTTTCCTCATCCTGGAATTTACTGATAACTGGCAGGCGAAAACGGAGCAGTGAATAGATAAGCCGGTGCTTGGCCACTTCCATCTGGTACCATTTTGCCCAATGATCCGGTTGTCCCAGGTCGGGTATGGTGCGATTCAGGTTGCAGGCAAAACAATATTGTGCTATATCGTTATGCGCCAGCAACCAGTTACAAACGTTTTGTTGTTTGTTAACGCAATATTTGTAGCGATTAAGATTATCTGTTTTCCCTCCGCCATTTAAAGGGATAAAACTATTATCAGTGTCCAATTGCAATGAAACCATCGTCATTTGTTGGGGATCAAAACCAAGCGATGCATTGCATTGCACGCAAAAATAATTTTCGAAAAACACGGGCTGACCGCAATGATTGCATTTAAAAAGTTTCATTGAAAAAAGAAAAAATTGAAATTATTTTATTAAAAGGGAAACAGGACAAGAAACATGCCTGTTAAAAGCGAAGAAAATTGTCCCTGCCGAAAGTGCCATTGATGCCCGGAAACAGGCCTGTATTTATCCAGCTCATTTTATGGACATACAAATGAAATCAAAGAATTTCAACTGAACGGTACCTATTCAACTTATTTTTATTTGGCTTCAGGAGGATTAATCATGATATGAGCACGATGGGTTCCGGGGTCCATTATCCAGGGCATACCCGGTGCATCTGGTTTTAATGGCAGGCCGGTGTTTGCTGCCGTAGCATACGGAATATAGATCACATAACGCAGGTAGCCTTTTTTTACTGTGCCTTCCATACCATTGAAGTCTTCTTTCTTTGCACTATACACATACAAAGTAGATGGTTGCTTATTCATTGAAAGTTTGCCTTCTTTCACTTCTTTTTCCCTAATATCAAAAATTTCCTGGAATGTTTTACCCTGGGTTTTCAACTCCTGGCCTCTTTTCATAAACGGTTCCATATCGCGGTGATAGCAGGATACATTAAGTCCTTCCTGTTTGGGATCATCGGCCAGGCAGATCATTTCATTGCTACCTTTTCTAAGAGTAGTTTGTTTGCCCGATTTATCGTAACCATATACCATTGCGCCATCCCGCATTTCGGCGGGGGCAGCCATTACCGCCAATTTGATTTGCATTTCCGGCGATGGTATAGCGGTTTGTGCCCCGCAACCTGCCAGCAGAAAATAAAC
>JBPPMM010000456.1:0-3150 GCA_051306075.1 Chitinophagaceae bacterium | reverse complement strand
CGTGCCTCCAAAACGTTGTGCAAATAAAAAACATGCAATGAGAACACAGGAAACGGTTAATACTAATTTTCGCATGGGAGCAGATATTTCCGGAAAGTTACGGGTTAAACCAATGCATTGAAAAAGCAGCCCGTTTATACCTGATTTATAATCAAAAAAGTTATAAAAATAAAAAGGATGTGTCTCTTTGTTCGTAACCTGGACTTAACATATAGCAGGCCAAATAGTTTCTTAGCAAATCAAATACAATGAATAATAAGAACTAAAATCTTATATCAAATAATATATAATTTCCATCCGTTACTCTCCTGCACTATTTGCATCTGAATTCGCCAGAAATTTATAGTTGTAACCTGATCTTTAATTTATTTAATCCCATGACCAGAATCATAATTAGGATGGAAAAACATAAAGACCATGCAATGCCCAATATTCCCTGGTGAAACGCAGCGGGCATAAAATGCAATCCTAGCAAGATTTGCAAATACATAATTATAGCCGGAAGAATATAAACGAGTAATGGATTTGAAGCTGCCGGTTGAAAGAAGCGGGTCCACTTATTTACTTTTAAAATATCAGTGTACCAATATAAAAAACCATACAGAACACAGCATATAGCGGCGCTATAAAGGCTCCATGATGGCGTTGCATAAATTTTTGAAATAGTGTAGTAAGGCCTGAGTATATACCCGGCAATGGCTAAAGCCAGCGCAAATAATCCCGCATAAAAAAAACGGGTAGCTATACTATAATCAACCTTTTTATCATAGAATAAAAGGGATAATACCATTCCGCATAATACTATGCATGTATGAGAAGCATGGCCTGCTCTTTTTGCCATCCATTGCCAAACGATTATATCTTTCACATCGTCTGACCTACTGATCGCATACCATGCTATGCAAACTGTTATGGCTACAAATAAAAGAATAATATATCCCCGTGATAATTGATAAATAATACAACTAAATAAATAGGCCCACCCGATAAGTCCGAGTATACCCCACCATTGAGGTGTTAATCCCTGCGTACCACCCTCACCCCCGCGGTAAACAAAAGCCAGAAAAATCAACCCGATTGCTCCTGCCGACCTTAACAAGTAAGCCCAACGTTTATTCTTAAAATAATAAACGTTCCAAACTAAAATGACGCATACATAAAAAAGCAATGACCAAACAGCACCAGACATGCCCATGGCCTCTTCATTAAAACCACTCTCCCCATTTACCATAAATACTCCAAGTACCAGTAAGCCCAAGGTTCTCCATAATATATGCCCCTGTAACTTTAAAAAAGAATCTCCCCTGGCCAGCCGGTTATTAATACCAAAGGGAATGGACATTCCTACTATAAATAAAAAGGCAGGGAAAACAATGTCAACAAATGTCATGGTATCAGCATCGGCCGGCATATGTTTCATCCAGGAAGGAATACCAGCAACTCCTGCTACATCATTTACAAATATCATTACCAGGATTGTAATTCCCCGGAATGTATCAATAGACAATATGCGTTGGTTGGTTAATGCATTTTTCATGAAATAAATATTTTCAGAAACACCTTCTATAAGCCCGGCAAATTCTAAAAAAAAACATCGCAATTTTAAATATACAAATCAATTGAACATGAGTAAGTATGAAAGTATATAAACAACTTATTATAATGGGCACTCAATAAATGGATATTTCCTATCACTACCAATTTTTTAAAGTACAGAAGGTAAAAGCATATGCAGCAACTTTAATTATTCTATTCTCACCCTGGGGTCTATAACACCATATAAAATATCAGCCAGGATATTGATCAGAATAAAAAAGGTAGCAGAAATCAATACGGATCCCATCACAACGGGATAGTCTAATTTCTCTAATGCATCAACTGTTATTTTCCCAATTCCCTGCCACCCGAATATATACTCTACAAAAAAAGCGCCGGCCAAAAGCTCGGCAAACCAACCGGTAACTGCAGTTATTACAGGGTTCAATGCATTTCGCAATGCATGCTTCCATATAACTTTTCTTTGACTTAATCCCTTTGCATAAGCTGTGCGAATATAATCCTGGTCCAGTGTATCCAGCATGGCGCTGCGGGTAAGTTGAGTAATGATTGCCAGGGGCCTTATGCCCAGTGTAATAGCGGGCAGAATAAGATTTTGCATGGATAAATTTTTCTGTCCCGTCACGTCATCAATTTCGAACCAACTGCCGGAAATATGCAGGCCCGTCCAATCACTTAATAAAAATCCAAACAAATAGGCAATGATAATTCCCATAAAGAATGACGGTGCCGATATACCTGCAATACTTGTAAATATGGCTGTAGTATCTATCCAGGTGTTTTGCTTTATGGCAGCCAATACACCAAGTGGAATGCCAATCACCACAGCGATCAGCATAGCTGCGAATGCGAGCATCAGGGTTCCTGGCAATACCTGCATCAATATACTGCCTACCTCTCTTTTACTTTGATAGGATTTGCGCAGGTAAGGAATTTTGAGGCCAACTTTCATATCATTTCCAATAAAAAATCCTTTCAATTTTTTATTCAATATTTCTTCCTTGCTATGAATGCTTAGTGGTGAAACGTCGTTGAGATAATAAAAAAATTGTTTCCATTTCGGCTGATCCAGGTATAATTCCTTCCTGATATTGGCTTGGGTAGCGGCATCGCCCGACTGTCCCATGATTAACCTGGATGGATCGCCGAAACCCTGGAATAAAAGAAAGACCAGCACCACCACCCCTGCCATGACAAGGGAGCTATAAATCAACTTTTTTAAAATATAGAATAGCATGAATGTAAGTTAAGTGTTATGCTATATGTGTAAAATTTTATGACCCTGATTTTTACTTAGTAACAAATTCCATAATGAAATAAAAAGAATTTTTAAACGAGAAGAAGATTCGCTACTATCTTAAAAAGTATTCAATGACTAAAAAGAAACCTTTGTCGGAAACATACTTAAAAATAACAGGTACAAATACTCGCAGAAAATCATGATTGAATTATTACATTTACGACGAAAATCGATAAAAGCCAAGTATTTCCGCCTAATTTCCATTTTCTATGAAACCAATATCCCGCTCTATCTTCATTGCATTATTGTGCGTTGTATTCTTCTGTATTCAATCCCGGGGTCAAACATTTGGA
>JBPPMM010000448.1:0-2639 GCA_051306075.1 Chitinophagaceae bacterium | reverse complement strand
GATGGTGGCATCATGGACCTTTGGGTAAGAGAAGCCAGGATATTTAAATATGGTTCCGGAGTAGGAACCAATTATTCAAACCTTCGGGGGGCAAATGAAAAACTTAGCGGGGGAGGAACATCCAGCGGGTTAATGAGTTTTTTAAAAATCGGCGACCGGGCCGCAGGGGCTATCAAAAGCGGCGGTACCACCAGGCGTGCAGCTAAAATGGTTTGCCTCGATCTGGATCATCCGGAAATAGTTGAATTCATAAACTGGAAAGTGGAAGAAGAAAAAAAAGTGGCGGCATTGATAGATGCCGGTTATGCTTCCGATTATGAAGGCGAAGCATACAGAACGGTTAGTGGTCAGAATTCAAATAACTCAGTTCGCATTCCTGATTCATTTTTTGATAAATTAAAAAAGAATGAAGATTGGGAACTTACCGCCCGCATGGATGGTAGGGTAATGAAAAAAGTGCCGGCTAAAGAATTGTGGAACCAGATTGCATATGCTGCCTGGCGTTGTGCAGATCCCGGAACCCAATTCAATACAACGATCAATGAATGGCATACCTGTCCTGAAGGTGGTGAGATAAGGGCGTCTAATCCCTGCAGTGAGTATATGTTCCTTGACAATACTGCCTGCAACCTGGCTTCAGCCAACCTGATGAAATTTTTTGATACTGAGAATAACATTTTCGACGTAGAAGGATATGAATACAATTGCCGCCTGTGGACTGTAGTTCTCGAAATTTCTGTATTGATGGCGCAATTCCCGTCAAAAGAAGTAGCGCAATTAAGCTATGAGTACCGGACATTAGGATTGGGATATGCCAACCTCGGAACCATGTTAATGGTGAGCGGTATTCCGTATGACAGTGATCAGGCAAGAGCAATTGCCGGCGCTTTAACGGCAGTGATGACGGGTACTGCATACAAAACATCTGCGGAGCTGGCAAATGCATTGGGCGCTTTTCCCCGCTATGAAGAAAACAGGGAGCATATGCTGCGTGTTATGCGTAACCATCGCCTGGCTGCTTATGATGCGGATGAATATGAAAACCTGAGCCTGAAACCCCAGGGATTGAACGCCCGGCATTGCCCGGATTATTTGTTGAAAGCTGCCTGTAAAGCCTGGGATGATGCTGTAGAGCTCGGAGAAAAATATGGATACCGGAATGCGCAGGCTACAGTAATTGCCCCTACAGGTACCATTGGCTTGGTAATGGATTGTGACACGACCGGGGTAGAGCCTGATTTTGCATTGGTGAAATTTAAAAAATTATCTGGTGGTGGTTATTTCAAGATTATTAATCAATCCGTTCCTGCGGCATTAAAAAATTTAGGATACAGTGAAAAGGAAACAGGTGCCATTATTAAATATGCTGTAGGATCTGCTTCATTTGCGGGGGCACCGTTTATCAACCGGCAGACTTTAAGTGAAAAAGGTTTTATCAGCGAAGAGATCAATCGCCTGGAAGCAGCATTGGGAACGGCATTTGAAATAGGATTTGTATTCAATAAATATTCCCTTGGTGAGGAATGTTTGCAGCGCCTGGGTTTTGTTGCAGAGCAGTATAATGATTTTGAATGGAGCCTGCTGGAAGCACTTGGATTTTCTGAACCTCAGATAGAAGCAGCCAACGATTTTATATGTGGTACTATGATGCTGGAAGGAGCCCCACTTCTGAAAGAGGAACACTTACAGGTATTTGATTGTGCTAATAAGTGCGGCAGAAAAGGTAAACGATTTATTCATGCACACGGGCATATCCGCATGATGGGTTCGGCTCAGCCTTTTATCAGTGGTGCTATTTCTAAAACGATCAATTTGCCAAATGAGGCGGGAGTTGAAGAGATCGCTGATTCTTATTTGTTGAGTTGGGAGTTGGGTTTAAAGGCATGTGCCTTGTATCGTGACGGATCTAAATTATCTCAGCCGCTTAGTACCAAATCAGATAAAAAGAAAAGCGAGGGTAAAAATGAAAACAGTAAATCAACAGAACTAAAAAATGTGACGGAAGAGTTAACATCATCTTCAGAATCTAATATTGTTGATTTAAGCAAACTCACGGTTGAAGAGCTTTTGGAAGAGGTTCAAAAAAGAGTTCAATCTTCACCCGATACTAAATTGAAAAGAAAACTGGCCAGTATAGTAGAGCGTCGTTCTTTACCTGCAAAGCGCCGTGGCTTTACACAAAAGGCAAAGATCAACGGCCAGGCTATTTTTCTTCGCACGGGTGAATATGGAGATGGCACATTGGGTGAAATTTTTATTGATATGGCCAAAGAAGGAGCTACCATGCGCAGTATGATGAATTGTTTTGCCATTTCAATTTCCATTGGCATGCAGTATGGCGTACCCTTAGAAGAATTTGTTGACAAGTTTGCGTTCACCAAATTTGATCCTTCTGGTTTTGTAGAGCATCCGAATATAAAATCCACCACATCCATTGTTGATTTTATTTTTCGTGTATTAGGTTATGAATACCTGGGCAGAACCGACCTGGTGCATGTATTGGATAAGCCGGAAGTATTAAATACAGGAGTAGATGATTGGGATGATGTTCCCTCGGGTCTTGAATATGGAAAATTGCCGGAGCTTTCCAGCGTCCGCATTACCCGTTCATCTTCCCCAACTCAAAAAAGTCAAACTAC
>JBPPMM010000121.1:0-5275 GCA_051306075.1 Chitinophagaceae bacterium | reverse complement strand
GTAAAATTATTGGTAAGTGCCGATGGAAATATCCTTAAGGAAAAAGTAAAAGAGAAATAAATAAGGATAGAATACACCTAAAGCTTTCTCATATTTAATGTGAATGAATAATAACCGCAGATGTGGAAACACATACTGCGGTTATTTTTTTATATGGATATCTGTTTATGTGTTTGAATACTTTCAGCATTCATAAATAAACCACCGGATCATAAAATGAAAACCCTTTTTATAATAAAAACTTTTTATTAGCCCTAACTCTTTCATGCTCCCTGCGCCGTCCATCATTACCCTTTAAGTGATCACTTATATTTTCCTATCTTCAAAACATCATTCCATTAAACTAAGAACTGTATGAGAAAAATAATTTTTTTTTCAATCTTATTATTCAGCTTGTCCGATACGGCGCAAATTGATGCACGCCTTTTTCGTTACACGGAGGTATCAGCCACACAAATTGCATTTGTTTACGGAGGCGATATTTGGTTAGCTTCTAAAACGGGAGGGACGGCAAATCGCATCACCTCATCCACCGGTGAGGAAGCTTTTCCCAGGTTTTCGCCAGATGGAAAAACCCTGTCTTTCTCTGCCACTTACGATGGAAATACGGATGTGTATACGATGCCTGTTCAGGGTGGTATTCCCATCCGCATTACCTGGTATTCCGGACCCGACCGGGTGGTGGACTGGCACCCCGATGGCAAACGGATACTCTTTGCTTCTGGTCGTGAAAGCGGAACCCCTGCCTTCAGGCAACTATACCTAGTGTCGGCTAAAGGCGGTTTGCCTGAAAAACTTCCTGTGCCATATGGTGAGCTGGCTTCCTTTTCGCCAGATGGCAATCAAATTACTTATGTAACTAAAATAACAGAGAACTATCCTTTTAAAAGAATACGCAGCGGGCTTGCCTCTGATGTACTCACATTTGATCTTAAAAAAGGAACGGCTGAAAATATTACCCGTACTGATGCCACGGAAGGAAAACCGGTTTGGGTTAAAAATAAAATATATTATGTATCAGATGGCGGTGCCGGAAGAAGAAGAAATATATGGAGCTATGACGTGGTCAAAAAATCAAAAGAGCAGCTTACACAATTTGCAAATATTGACATTAACCACATGTCCGCCGGACCGGAAGAACTGGTTTTTGAAGCGGGTGGCCGGCTTTATCTCCTGAGCCTGGCCACAAATAAATATGAAGAAGTAAAGATCAACGTGGTGGCAGACATTTCCACGCTGATGCCGCGTACAGTGAATGTTGGAAACAATATTACCAATTTTGATCTTTCTCCCGATGCCAAACGATCCGTTTTTGAAGCAAGAGGCGATCTCTTCAGTATTCCGGCGGAAAATGGTGTGATCATTAACCTGACCAATACAAGCGGGGCATGGGAAAAAGAACCCGCCTGGTCGCCCAACGGAAAATCACTTGCATACTGGAGCGATGAAAGTGGCGAAAATGAAATTTATCTGCGGGAGCAGGTATCGGGGAAAGTAAAAAAAATGACCAATTTTAAAAGTGGAATGGGCTGGAAATTGTTTTGGTCCCCCGACAGTAAAAAAATCGCTTTTATAAATGAACTGCAGAAGATCACTGTACTTTTCGTTGATGGAGCTTCGCTTGAAACCATTGATAAAACAACTGACCAGACTTATAATGCACTCCGGAGATTTAACCTTAGCTGGTCGCCCGATAGCAAATGGATCGCATATACAAAAGGCACAGCAAATTTAAACAGCGCCATTTACCTCTATAGTTTAGAAAAGAAAAAAATTCACCAGGCTACTTCCGGTTATTATAACGACAATAACCCTGTTTTCGATCCTTCCGGTAAATATTTATATTTTTTGACGGACAGAGATTTCAAACCTTCTTACAGCAATTTTGATAATACATGGATATACCCCAACAGTACATTACTTGCTGTTGCTACTCTTGATCCCACCACCCCTGCCCTGCTTTATTCAAAAAATGATGATATCAAAATAGATACCTCAAGTAAAGCAAAAGCAACGGAGGATACATCCAAAAAAGGGGCAAAGCCAGTACCCACCGAAACGAAAGTTGATCCTGTAAACCTGGAACGACGTCTTGAAGTTTTGCCGGTGAAGCCAGGGAATATCTCTGGCTTGATGGCTACAGAAGGAAAACTGATATATATGCGTTTCCCCAATACGGGCTCCGGCGACGGACCCGCATCCATTTTCTTTTTTGATACCGATAAAAGGGAAGAAAAGCAGGTGCTGGCAAATGTTACTGCCTATACAGGATCAGCCGATGGAAAAAATATTCTTGCCCGCAATGCCACCGGATTTGGTGTAATAAAAATTAATGCCGACCAAAAGCTTGACAAATTATTACGTACTTCAGAAATAGAAATGGTACTTCGCCCGAAAGAAGAATGGACCCAGCTTTTTAATGACACCTGGCGCCGCTACCGCGATTTTTTTTACGATCCCTCCATGCAAAAAGTGGATTGGAACAAGGTTCGAAAAGATTACAGTGAATTACTTACCGATGCCATAACCCGTTGGGATGTAAACAACATTCTCCAGGAAATGGTTTCAGAACTGAGCGCCGGGCATACCTATGTAAATGGCGGTGACCTGGAGCAGGGAAAAAACAGGACCAATGGATTTCTTGGAATTGACTGGGAGGTTCAAAATAATTTTTATAAAATAAAACGTATTGTACGACCTGCTGAATGGGATAATGAAGTGCAATCACCATTAGAAGCTTCGGGGATAAATGTAAAAGAAGGCGATTATATTATTTCCGTAAATGGCCGGGAACTGGATCCCTCAATTGATCCCTACGCCATGTTTGAAGGACTGGCCGGTAAAGCAGTTGCGCTGCGGGTAAATAACAAGCCAGGTGCTGAAGGATCCCGCGAAGTGATCATAATGACATTAACGCCACAGCAAGAAGGAAGACTGCGGCACCTGGAGTGGATAGAAACAAACCGTAAAAAAGTAGATGAGTTATCCGGCGGACAATTAGGGTATATGTATATGCCCAATACAGGAACTGAGGGACAAACCGAACTCATGCGCCAGTTTTATGCCCAGATAGATAAAAAAGGTTTTGTTATTGATGAAAGATTTAATGCAGGCGGACAGTTGGGCGACCGCTTTATTGAAATGCTTAACCGGCCCAATATTTACAATATCGCCTGGCGTGATGCCAACATAACCCGCTGGCCGGCGAAAGGCAATAATGGGCCGAAAGTAATGCTCATCAACGGCTGGGCGGGATCCGGAGGTGATGCGTTTCCCTGGGCTTTTCAGCAGCTAAACCTTGGACCCATCATTGGCGAAAGAACATTGGGCATATTGGTAGGCCCTGCCACCGGTCACCGGTTAATGGATGGTGGAAACATTACCGTCCCCGACGCACGACTTTTTGGAGCGGATGGAAAATGGTTTGCTGAAGGCTATGGAATAAAACCCAATATCGAAGTGTGGGATGATCCTGCCCAATTAGCTAAGGGTGTTGATCCGCAGTTAGTTCGTGCTGTGGAAGAAGCTATGAAACTGGTGAAAGAAAAACCCAGGAAGATGTACCCAAGACCCGAATTTGAAGACAGAAGTGCCAAAGGCCTCCAGGAATACTGATGAACTTTTTTTTTCAATACGGGTTATAAAACAAACCCTATTCCATGACAGCACAAGAATCAACAACTGAAAAGACATCAAGCCAGAAAGTATTTATCAAAATGGCCATCAGCGCCTGGGATACCTACAATGCCAGGGTTGATGCATTGATCAATAAAATAACGGATGAGCAGTTAAAAGGCGAAACCGCACCGGGCAGAAATAGTGGCATTTACCTGCTTGGACATTTGATTGCTGTAAGCGATGGTCTTTTTCCTATCCTGGGTTTTGGAAAACGCCTTTATCCCGAACTTGATAAAATATTTCTGGATACCCCGGATCATTCAGGACAGGATATGCCTTCGATAAATAAATTAAAATCCTATTGGATCAATGTGAATGAAAAACTTTCGGAGCATATAAGCCGGGTACCCGATAACGAATGGTTCAGCCGTCACAATAATGTGTCAGCTGCCGATTTTGCCAATGAACCACATCGCAATAAATTAAATATCATTATCAACAGGACAAGCCATACCAGTTACCACCTGGGACAAATGGCCTACCTGGAAATAAAATAAGTTATAGCCAGGAATGAAAAAGCCGGTATTTTTTACTTGCCGGCAGGTGCCACAGGCATCATTTTCATCATTTCCCTGGGTTCCATATATTCCCAATGCTCCACGGCCTTACCGTCTTTAAACCGTACTACTTGTATCGCCTTCATATCATAAGGACCCATTGGCATTCCCATCTGGCCTTCGCTGGTGCCGGTAAACCGCATCAGGGAAAAAACATAATCATCATCGGCAAGTTCTTTTATCGTTTCCTGTTTCATGTCGGGAAACATTTTACGCATGGAAGTAATCATCGCTTTCAGGCTATCCCGGCCCATATCACCCCGATCTGTATGGTCCACAAAATCGCTGGCCACCACGCTGTCGATCATTGAGGGATCACCGGTATCAAAGGCTTTTGAAATAATGGCCGAAGCTTCCAGGTTTTTTTTCGTGGCTGAACTTTGCTCTTTGGTTTCAGAATTAGTTTTTTCCTGGTTGCAGGAAATAAAGAAGAAAAAAATGGTGGCGGCGAAAAGGGAAAAAAACTTTTTCATTCGATTTATTTTTTTGGTTTTGGAAATACTGGAGATGCAGGGCCGCATTAAACAAGAGAAAGAAAATTCAAAGAGTCCGAATTCTTACAACACCGAAGGTAATATTTAAAATAAATCCGCTGCGGCTTCAATAAGGTATAAGACAAAAAAACAGGCGCCAAAAATATGGCACCTGTTTCCATTAAATGAAAAGCTTAATTAGCACGAGCTTTTTCCAGCTTGATAGCCGGGAGCCCCATAGAGTCTTTTACATTCACTTCGTAACAGAAGTTTTTTGCCATCTTTCCTGTTATTTTATCAAGAAATTGCTGAACCTCCTGTACGTTATCGGCTTCCCATAGGCAGGTTCCCGACCGGGTATCTGCCGAAGGATATACACCATGAACTTTTAATGATCCCGGTAAATTTTGTGTTTTCTCTTTCGCTGCTTTCCAGAATTCTTCTGGGTTACTGATGTTGTGATGTGCAATGATTAACATGGTATTTAATTTTAAAATGAAGAATCGTTCTGTTTGCCAAAAAACGGTGCGATCATGGCAGCTCTTTTGTTTTCAATAGAATGTTGAC
>JBPPMM010000352.1:0-11485 GCA_051306075.1 Chitinophagaceae bacterium | reverse complement strand
CGATCATTTCTCATTGTAAGGAGTACGGTTTTATTTTTCCCAGCAGCGAAATTTACGACGGGCTGCAGGCAGTATACGACTATGGTCAATGGGGAAGTGAATTAAAGAAAAATATTAAAGATTATTGGTGGAAAAGCATGACACAACTCCACGATAATATTGTGGGAATAGATGCAGCCATATTTATGCATCCCACTACGTGGAAAGCAAGCGGCCATGTGGACAATTTTAATGACCCCATGATAGATAATAAAGACAGCAAGAAAAGATATCGGGTTGACCACCTCATTGAAGGACATGCAGAAGTAATGGAAAAGGATGGTCGTCATGATGAAGCGAAGGGAATACTTGAAGAAATGGACAGGCTTTTAAGTAAGGATGATTTTGAAGGTTTGAAAAAACTGATCACTGATCGGAATATAAAATGTGCAATCAGTAACACAGCTAATTGGACGGATATCCGCCAGTTCAATTTAATGTTCTCAACCGAATTCGGGTCCACTGCCGCTTCCGATGAGGAAGACAATAAGATCTATCTGCGTCCGGAAACAGCACAAGGAATCTTTGTTAACTTTCTGAATGTGCAAAAGACTGGCAGAATGAAAATTCCTTTTGGAATTGCGCAGATCGGAAAGGCATTCAGGAATGAAATTGTGGCGAGGCAATTTATTTTCCGTATGAGAGAATTTGAACAAATGGAAATGCAGTTTTTTGTCCGACCCGGCACAGAAGGTGAATGGTATCAATATTGGAAAGAAGCCAGGTTGAAATGGCATTTAGGCCTTGGCCTGCCCGCAGATAAATTCCGGTATCATGATCATGTAAAGCTGGCGCATTACGCTAAAGAGGCCTGCGATATCGAATTCGAATTTCCAATCGGTTTTAAAGAGGTAGAAGGAATTCATTCCAGGGGAGATTTCGATTTGAGCCAGCACCAGGCATTCAGTAAAAAGAAGCAAAATTATTTTGATAATGATGTTGACCCGGTTACGGGAAAACCTTATGGCAATTATATTCCTTATGTTATTGAAACTTCTATTGGCCTGGACAGGATGTTCCTGTTGATCATGAGTAATGCTTATGAGGAGCAGGACCTCGGCACATCCGATAAACCAGATAGCAGGGTAGTCTTAAAATTTCCTTCAGGCCTTGCACCCATAAAAATGGCCGTTTTACCCCTAACAAAAAAAGACGGGTTGCCTGAAATTGCTCAATCAATTATTAATGATTGCAAATCTTCATTTCGTTGTTTTTACGAAGAAAAGGATTCAATAGGTAAACGCTATCGCCGTATGGATGCACTGGGAACACCTTTTTGTATAACAGTGGATCATCAAACCAAAGAAGATAGTACGGTAACCATCCGTTACCGGGATTCGATGGAGCAGGAACGAGTTCCTGTTACTAAATTGAAAGAACTTGTATTGACTGCCATATCTCTTTAAGGCGATGACCTCCTTTTTTATGTTTCCATTTTATAGAAAAGAATAACTCATTTTGTAAAATTTTTTATTTCTCCTGCACGGCAACAACTACTTCCAGCCTAAAAATTAAGCCGGATAGCATAATTGTCAACTTGACAATCATCAAAAAAATAATTTTTTTGGTCAGAATTAAAATTCCTGATAAATTGTGCAAACGATTACACAAAACCAATAACTGCTTGCCAATAAATACAACCATAAGGCATATTGCGGATGCGTTGAAACTTACTCCAGCCACCGTTTCCAGGGCATTGCATAATCATCCACGTATTAGTACCGAAACCAAACGCCTTGTTTTGGAAGCGGCGAAGCGAATGAATTATCGCCGCAATAAAATTGCTTCTTCTGTAAGAACAGGCCGGTCACATACTATTGGTGTTATTATTCCCAGTGCGAGAATGAATTTTTTTGGCTCAGTTGTTCACGGGATAGAGACGCTGGCCAGCAAGCACGGATATCATACACTGATATATCAATCCGAAGAAAGCTGGCAATTGGAAGTAAAGGCCATCGAAGCATTTCTGGGAGCAAGGGTAGACGGGATACTTGCTTCTCTTGCCAAGGAGGAGAACGATAGCGCACATTTTATCGGTCTCAAAAAAATGAACGTCCCTTTGGTTTTGTTTGACCGCTATATTGAATCATTGAATATCCCTTCCGTGGTCATTGATGATTATCGTGGAGGTTATATAGCTACCGAACATTTAATTGCGCAGGGATATAAACGTATAGCCCATATTGCCGGCCCCCAGTTTTACCAAACATTTCAGAAC
Source organism: Chitinophagaceae bacterium (assembly GCA_051306075.1). Taxonomy (GTDB): domain Bacteria; phylum Bacteroidota; class Bacteroidia; order Chitinophagales; family Chitinophagaceae; genus Terrimonas_B. The sequence continues at coordinate 9,228 of JBPPMM010000352.1, read as the reverse complement.
CGGCTGGAAGGATACCTTGGGGCACTAAAGGCTAATAATATGATTCCGGATGAATCTTTGATTTATTCCGGTGATTTGTCAATAGAATCCGGGAAAAAAGCCGCAGATTATTTTCTTGAATTAGCTACCCCCCCCGACGCAATTTTTTCAGTTGAAGATTTTTCCAACCTGGGGTTAATGAAACGGTTAAAAGAAAAAAACATACGGATACCGCAGGATATGGGAATCATAGGCTTCGCAAATGAAGATTTTAATGAACACACTACTCCCACTTTATCTTCAATTGATCAGCAAACTGTTCACATGGGAGGAGAAGCATTTAAAATGCTGTTGCAATTAATTGAGAACAAAACAAAATTAACAGCTCCATCAAAGGTGGTGCTGGAGCCTATTCCATTTTTCAGGGAATCATCCATAAGAAAAGGATTGAAACATTCAGATGGAATTTCAGGGTTAGCAAAAGTTCAGAATCATTTTTCTAAAAACAAAAATATACCAGTATGATACCATTTTATAATACAGATGGCTGAATGCGCAACTGTAATGAACCACACTTGCCCAATTGACAATAACTTTTGAATTAACTGCTTAATTTAATTATCATGAACAAACCTAACTACGTTGCCTGCTTCCTGAAAAAAGGTCTGGCTACAATCCTGGTTTTAGTATTTTTTATGAGTTCCGCAGACTTATATGCGAAATCACCTGGTTTTTTTCAACAGGAAAAAACGATAAAAGGAAAGGTTACCGACGAGCAAAACAATCCCATCGCTGATGTTAGTGTTCTTCAAAAAGGAACAACCAACGGAACGATAACGTCTTCAACCGGAGAGTTTAGCCTTACCGTTCCCAACAGTGCTATTTTGGTTTTCACTTCGGTAGGATTTAACCCCCAGGAAATGGCTGTGGGAACAAACAGCACCATTAATTTACAATTAAAAGGACAAGCCCAAAACCTAACAGATGTAGTGGTGGTTGGATACGGTACTCAAAAGAAAGTGACGGTTACCGGCGCTGTGGCCCAGGTAAAAGGAACTGAATTAGCTAAATCTCCAGCCATAAACTTATCTAACGCCCTGGTTGGTCGTTTACCAGGTATTACTGCTATACAAGCTACCGGCGAGCCTGGCTATGATGGGTCTACTATTCGTATCCGCGGCTCTAATACACCTAATAATAGCGGTGCATTAATAGTAATTGATGGAGTTCCCGACAGAGCGGGTGGCCTGGATCGTTTGAATCCGGCGGATATTGAAAGCATGTCGGTATTAAAGGATGCTGCAGCAGCTATTTATGGTGCAAGAGCCGCAAATGGAGTAATCCTGATTACCACCAAGCGGGGTAAAACTGGTAAACCACAAATCTCCTACGACTTTAATAAGGGCTGGGCACAACCTACACGGATTCCGGAAATGTCTAACGCTGTTGAATATGCGACTATCGTTAATGAATTAAAGCTATTCAGTGATGTGCCATCTAATCAATGGGCTGCGGCCTGGAAAGCTTTTCAACAAACCGGTTCGTATACACGTACAGATAATGGTGCACTTGTAACGGCTCCAAATTCGCCGACGAATATCCAGAAACATGCTGATGGGTCTGATCCCTGGGGATATCCCGATACGGACTGGTTCGGCACCGCATTAAAAAACTGGGCTCCTCAACAGAAACATACGCTTCAATTATCCGGCGGTAGTGAAGCAGTTAGATACATTGCCTCTGTAGGATACGACAACCAGGATGGTATTTATAAAAATTCTGCTACAGGTTATAAGCAATATGACATGCGTTTTAACCTGGATGCAAAGGTGAACAAATATATAAATGTAAGCATGGGGGTATCGGCCCGTGAAGAATTTCGATTCTTCCCAACCGTGGGCGCCCAGCCTATTTTTAGAATGCTGATGCGGGGCAAGCCAACAGAACAGGAGGTTTGGCCTAATGGATTGCCAGGTCCTGATATAGAAAATGGACAGAACCCAATTGTCATTACTACCAATCAAACAGGTTATGATAAAGACAGAAGGGATTATTTTCAATCGAATGGTAAAATAGAATTCCTTATTCCCGGTATAGAAGGTTTAAAGCTAACCGGATTTGCCGCAGTCGATAAATACTCTCGCCGGACCAAAAGATGGGAAACTCCGTGGAGTTTATATTTCTGGGATGACAGGACTGCATTCGAACCTGATGGTGTAACGCCCAAACTTGTCAAAAAAATCAGGTCAACTTTTACAGATCCGCGTCTTACAGAATCTATGGAAAACCAATTGAATATCAATTTAAGCGGTTTTGTCAATTACGACAGGACCTTTGGTCCCCACACGCTTAACTTTTTAGCAGCAGTCACCCGCGAAACCATCGATAATGAGAGCTTTTTTGCTTTTCGAAGGAATTTTATTTCCCCGGCTATTGACCAATTATTTGCAGGTGGAGATGCGCAGCAAAATATAGGCGGTAGTGCATTTGAGCGGGCACGTCTAAGTTATTTTGGTCGCGTCAATTATAACTATAAAGAAAAATACCTGGCTGAATTTCTGTGGCGTTATGACGGTTCTTATATATTCCCGGAGAGTGATCGTTTCGGATTTTTTCCAGGTATTCTTGTCGGATGGAGAATATCTGAGGAAGATTTTTTCAAAAGCGTACCAATTGTCAACAACCTGAAATTACGTGCCTCTTATGGGCAAATGGGTAATGACAATATAATTTTTAACGGTGTACTACAGGAGTATAGGTTTTTATCTACGTATGGTTTTAACACTTATGTTATTGGCAACAATGTGGTAAAAACATTAACCGAGTCCGGGGTCCCTAATCCTGGCTATACATGGGAAGTAGCCAATAATTTCAATATAGGCCTGGAAGGTTCTTTGTTAAATAACAGGCTTACATTTGAATTCGATTATTTTAATAATATCAGGGACAAGATATTGATGACTTCAGAATCCACCACACCCGCTTCTGCTGGTTTTAGTTTTCCCCCGGAAAATTTGGGAAAAGTTAAAAACAAGGGATGGGAGTTCCTGGTCAGCTATAATAATTCAATCGGAGATCTCAGGTATACTGTAAGTGTAAATGGCGGCTATGCGAAGAATGAAATTATAAAATTGCCTGAAACTCCCGGTTTAGAACCTTGGCAGTTGTCAAAAGGCCATACGTTTGGAACAAACGGGCCTGCTTTCCTGGTTTTTGAAGCTGATGGGGTATTTGCAACCCAGGCTGACATAGACAAAAACACTATTGATTATAGTGCGGCAGTCGGCACACTTCAACCTGGTGATTTAAAATTCAAAGATTATAACGGAGATAATAAAATTAATCAGCTTGACAGGGTAAGGCTGGATAAGAACCGGGATCCGATATTTACGGGAGGAATGAATTTTAACCTTCAGTATAAAAATTTTGATTGCAGCATCTTATTCCAGGGAGCCACAGGCGGATTACTGTTTTTTGGCACTGAATCAGGTACAATTGGCAATTTCCTGAAATATTCTTATGACAATCGCTGGACTGTCGATAACCCAAGCAGTGTCGATCCAAGATTAACCGAGAGAGGAAACAGATATTATGCCAGTGGACCATATGGCGCCAATACTTATTGGTTAAGAAGCAGCAATTATCTGCGTTTAAAAAATGTTGAGATCGGCTATAACTTTCCCCAGGCAATTTTGAAAAAAGCAAGTATGACTAATCTAAGGTTATATGCGAATGGTCTTAACCTGATTACCTGGGACAAGATGAAGATATATGATCCTGAATCTACCAGTGGCAGTGGTCAATATTACCCACAGTCTAGAATATTGAATGTTGGTGCAAGAGTAACTTTCTAAAACTGCAAGATTAACTTATTAAAACTGAAAGATCATGAACAAGATGCTAAAAAATATATCCTTAATTGCATTGATGGCGCTCCTCTTTTTTAGTGCCTGCAAAAAGGACTTCCTAAATACACAGCCACTTGACAGAGTGTCTTCGGCAGATGCATGGAAGGATGGTCCGCTTGCCGAAGCATTTGTCACCGGTATCTATGCGGGTCTGGGACAGGGTGGTTTTGATGAGCAAATGCTTGCCTCACTTACGGACGAGGCTATGTTTACACATCCCGGGCGAGGGATAAATGTGATAAATGAGGGTACGCTTAACGCTTCCAACCTGGGCTGGGTGAATGTAAATTACCGTTGGGGTAAAGATGGAGGCAATAATGATATGTATTCCAAGATCAGGCAGGCAAACCTGGCACTTGAAAATTTACGCACCGCCACCTTTGATAATAAAGTGCTAAACGATAGACTACGGGGCGAAGCTTTTTTTCTGCGGGCTTTCTTTTACCATCAACTGGTACGATATTATGGAGGAGTACCTATCATTAGTAAATCTTACGGATTGGGCGAAGACTATACCATAGAACGTAATAGTTTTGAAGACTGTGTCAACTTTATTGTAAAGGATTGTGATAGTGCTGTGGTTTTGCTTCAAGGTAAAACATTAGCTGCCGGAAGGGCGAATGATCTTGGCGCTCTGGCATTAAAATCACGAATATTGTTGTATGCAGCCAGTGATTTGCATGATATGCCAACAGCAAAAGGGAAATCCGCGACTATTAATGGGTTTGGTAAACCAGAATTATTAGGATACGTAAGTGGAGATCGGACTGCACGCTGGACAGCAGCAAAAAATGCAGCTAAAGCTATACTTGATGCTGCCGCAAGCAAAGGATATAAAATGGGACTGACAGCCCCTGCATCCCCTACGGATGCTAAAAAGAATTATATTTCGCTTGCTATGGGTGGCGGAAGTAAAAGCAGTGAAGCGGACGCTACTGCTGGTAGTGAAATATTATTCGGACGTTTCTGGACAAGCAGTAAAGACGAATATGCGGGTATGTATGTAGGGTTAGCAAATGGACCAAATGGTTACAACAACTGGGCTGGCAACACTCCCATCCAACAATTGGTCGATGACTATGAAATGATGGATGGTACCAAATTCGATTGGAATGATCCGGTTCAAAAAGCGAAACCTTACGACAATCGGGATCCCCGTTTTTATGCCTCAATTCTGTATGACGGTTCAAACTGGAAGCCACGTGGTGGAACCTTAGACCCCGCCAACCAGATACAAAGCGGTAAGTATGATATGGGAGCTGGAGTATTAGCGCCGGGTCTGGATACGCGGAATGGTCCTGTTGAGAATTGGAACGGTTGCTGGACCGGGTATTATGTAAGGAAGTTTATTGATCCGGATCCTTTAATCAGGGACAACACTACCAGGCAGACCATCCCCTGGCCTTTCTTCCGGTACACCGAAGCTGTACTTAATTATGTAGAAGCCAGTATGGAACTGGGAACTTATGATGAGGCTAAACTATGGCTTAACCAAATTCGTTACCGGGCGGGCATGCCGCCACTTACCGAAACGGGTCCAGCCTTAAAAGCCAGGTATCAAAATGAAAGAAGGATAGAAATGGCATATGAAGACCAGAGATATCATGACGCACGTCGTTGGATGATTGCCCCAACTACACTTGGAAGGAAGATAAAGTATATCGACATTGTCGGAATGTTAAAGCCCGGCGCTTCACCGAATACACCTTATAGGTATGATGTAACGAAATATAATTATACCTACACCCCTTTGGAAAATAATTCGCAGGAAAACAGGAAATGGGACGATAAGATGTATTACAGGCCTATACCAAATGATGAACTCTTAATAAACACCAAGTTGATTCAGAATCCTGGTTATTGAGTTTGAAGAACTTTCAATTCTAAATATAAGCTGGTACTAGTACTACTACCAGCTTATATTTTTTTATTTTAGTAAAATTCTAAAAATCATAAAACTTGTTTCAGCTTAAAAGTTGCCTTTCTCATTATTTGTTCTTCACCGGTTTTACCATCACTTTAATAAGCGCTTGCAAAAATTCTTCTGGTGATGTTCCCGCTGTTCAAAACAAAAACCCTTTATTTACTTTATTATCTTCCGGAAAAACAGGCATTCAATTTAACAACGTTCTTACTGAGGGTCCTAATACCAACGTATTGATGTATGAATATTTTTATAATGGTGGTGGTGTAGCTGCCGGTGATTTTAATAGCGACGGATTAATTGATATTTATTTCACCTCAAACATGAGTGATAATAAATTTTACCTGAACAAAGGCGATATGAATTTCCAGGATATCACCTTAGCCTCTCATGCAGAAGGAAGAACGGGACCATGGAAAACCGGAGTAAATACAGTGGATATAAATGCCGATGGCAGGTTAGATATTTATTTATGCTATTCAGGGGCTTTACCTTCCGCCAAAAGAGCCAATCAACTTTTTATTAATATGGGCAATAATGGGCAGGGCATTCCCGTGTTTGCAGAAAAAGCAGAAGAGTATGGTCTTGCCAGTACTGGTTTTAGCAATCAATCCTACTTTCTGGATTATGATAAAGATGGCGACCTGGATATGCTTTTGCTCAATCATAATCCAAAAAATTTGCCCTTGCTCAATGAAGAAGCCACAGTACAACTTCTCAAACAGGATAATCCGGAAAAAGGTCTTCGTTTATTTAAACAAAGCAATGGAAAATTTGAAGATGTTACAACCAGTTCCGGAATCAATGGTTCTGAACTTAGTTACGGATTAGGAATTGGTATATCAGATTTTAATGAAGACGGATGGCCGGATTTTTATGTGTCAAATGACTACGCCGTACCCGATTACCTGTATATAAATAATAAGAAAGGAACCTTTACAAATCAATTGAAAAACAGCCTGAGTTATACCAGCCAGTTTTCTATGGGTAATGATGTTGCTGATATTAATAATGACGGGCTTCCCGATATTTTTACGCTGGATATGTTGCCGGAAGACAACCACCGGCAGAAGCTTTTACTGGCCCCAGACAACTATGATAAATTTGACCTGAACGTACGTAGTGGCTTTTATTATCAATATATGCGCAATATGCTTCAGATAAATAATGGTAATGGAACCTTTAGCGACGCAGGACAAATGGCGGGGATATCAAATACGGACTGGAGTTGGGCGGCACTTTTTGCAGACTATGATAATGATGGTTGGAAAGATCTCTTTGTTACCAATGGATATTACAGAGATTATACAAATCTCGATTTCATAAATTATATGAATGAGTATGTTCAGGAAAAAGGAAGATTGCAAAGGGAGGACGTAATGGATATTATTAAGGATATGCCTTCGTCCAATGTGATCAATTATATTTTCCAAAATAAAAAAGGAAGTAGTTTTCAAAATAAAACGACGGATTGGGGCATCGATCAGCATTCAAACAGCAATGGCGCTCTCTATGCAGACCTTGACAATGACGGGGATCTTGATCTTGTTGTTAATAATATAAATCAACCTGCTTTTGTCTTTAGAAATGAATCACAAAAATCAGCCAGCAATCATTTTTTTCAGGTACAACTTTTAGGGGAAGGGAAAAATACACAGGGTTTAGGTGCTAAGATCAAAATTTTTCACAATGGCCAGGTACAGCAATTGGAACAAAATCCTGCCCGTGGTTATCTTTCCAATGTATCATATACTCTTCACTTTGGCCTGGGTCCCGCTAAAAAAATAGATTCGCTTGTAATTACATGGGCCAGTGGAAAAATGCAGAAACTAATGGATATTAAAGCCAACCAGATTTTAAAATTGGAAGAAAGAAATGCATTCGAAAAAAAATCGGTAGCTGTACCATCAAAACAATGGTTTACTGAGATTCCTTCACCTATACATTATATAAGTCCGGATACAACCATAAATGATTTTAACAGGCAACCCTTGCTGATCAACGAATTTTCATATTCAGGACCATCGATGGCCAGTTATGATTTGAATAAAGACGGACTGGAAGATGTGGTAGTCGGTGGTGCTGCAGGCCAATCTGCACAGATTTATATACAACAGAAAAACGGCTCGTTTGTATTGAGAACCATCCCTGCATTTATACAGGATAAATTTTATGCAGATGCAGACATTGCCGTTTTTGATGCCAACGGGGATAGTTATCCTGATATTTATATTGCCAGCGGAGGATATCATCATTTTATTCCTGGTGATTCCTTGCTAAGGGACCGGCTTTACATCAATGATGGGAATGGCAATTTTAGTAAAAGCAAAACCCTTCCCGATATAACGGGTAGTAAATCCTGCGTAAGAATTCATGATATAAACGATGATGGATTTCCTGATATTTTTGTAGGAGGCAGGGTAGTACCTGGTCGTTATCCGGAATCTCCACGGAGTTATATTCTGGTAAATGATGGCAAAGGAAAATTTTCAGACCATACCGGGAAAATATGCCCGGAAATTTCTAAACTGGGAATGGTAACTGATGCGGTGTGGGTAGATCTGAATCTTGATAAAAAAGCGGAGCTGGTAATAGTGGGAGAATGGATGCCGGTAATGGCTTTTAGCCTGGAAGAAGGTAAGCTGGTAAACAGAACCAAACAGTATTTTGAAAAACATTATTCTGGTTGGTGGAATAAGATATTTGTTGGTGACTTTAATTCAGACAGCCTTCCCGATCTTATTATAGGAAACATAGGCCTTAATACACAATTTAGGGCAACTGAAAAAGAACCATTGGAAATGTATTATAATGATTTTGATAACAACGGTTCCGTGGATCCCATCTTTAGTTTTTACATACAACACAAAAGATATCCATACGTAACACGTGATGAATTGATTAGTCAATTGCCTGGGAAGCGAAAACGATTCTCGGATTTTAAGAGTTATGCTGATCAATCTATGGAAGATCTTTTTACAGCTTCCGAGTTGAAGGAAGCAGGACACCTGGTTGCTGATCATATGAGCACCACGTGTTTTATCAGCCAATCCTCTGGAAAGTATAAAGTAGCTGAATTGCCTGCTGAAGTGCAATATTCCCCTGTGTATGTGATAACCCGGTTAGACTACAATAGCGATGGAAATACAGATCTGCTTCTGTGTGGCAACAATGGTCATACCAAAATAAGACTTGGTAAATTTGAAGCTAATTATGGGCAACTTCTGGAGGGTGATGGAAAGGGAAATTTTAGATATATACCACAAGGCGAATCGGGTTTTAATATCCGCGGTGATGTAAGAAGCAGTATTCTGATCAAAGACAAAATTTATTTTGGCATCAATAGTAAAAAATTAGTTGCATATAAATTGTCGAAATAAAAGAAATGATGTAATACCTTAATTTAATTACGTTTCA
>JBPPMM010000350.1:0-2914 GCA_051306075.1 Chitinophagaceae bacterium | reverse complement strand
GGAATATACGAACGGACACAAGTCAAGTCAAGTCAAGTCAAGAATTTTATTTGCATAGAAATATAACAATGTTTGAATCAGTAATATGTATAACAGGCTACCAGAGAAAGCTAATGCCCTATCAAGGCTGGCTACCTAATAAATCCAGATTTCATGACAAAAATAATACATTGAACAGAACACAAACAAAGTGCATAAATTAAATAATACACAGTTCGTACACATAAAAGTAATTACAATAGACATACAGATCATAGTTTAGTATCGATAATTTGCGATCAATTAATTCCTAATTATTAAAAGTTTTTTTAGCTTTGATTTAAACAAATGTATAGATAGACGTAATTGTTTTAATATCTTCGTCTAGATTGTTCCACAATACACTGCCACGATAAATAGAGCATCGTTGCCCAGCTACTGATTTAACCGACGGAATGAATAAATTACATTTTCTCCTAGTATTATAATTATATTGAGAATGTACTCCAACGTAGTAGTTACAGAAAAGTTGAGGAAGTAATGACACATTATAAATACATTTATGAACGAGTGATAGCAGTTGATATTCATGAAGTAAAGGTATTGGTAATGTATTTATAGCAGCATACATTTTATTAATCGGCGTTTTTATTTCTTTATTAAGCAAAATTCTAAGCAGTTTGTTATTCAATTTGCATAGTTTATTAAGCGTAGTTTTTGTTGTATTAGCATAAACTTCAATACCGTACAGAATGTGAGGATGAACAAAAGAACAATAAAGCATTTTTAGGCAGTGTTTCGGAAGCACGTCTCGGAGTCTGTAAAATATACTGGAAAATTTTATAATTTTTTTGTAAACGTGATCAACATGGTCATTCCATGAAAGGGACTGATCAATAAAAACTCCCAAATATTTACAATTTTGAACGCGTTTAATATACTGACCATTAACAATTAAACTTAAAGATAAGTTATTTATAACGTTTTTATGAGGTCCAAATATAGTATAGCAAGTTTTATCAATATTTAGGCTTAATTTATTGGCGACAAACCAACTTTCCATACTTTTAAGATATACATTCGCTTCCTCTTCAATCTCTTTATAATCTCCTCCTGACAAAAACAAGTTAGTATCATCTGCAAAAAGGCGAAGTTTGTCTCCCGGGACAGCATTTGAAATGTCATTTATGTAGAGCAGGAAAAATAGAGGCCCCAAAACACTGCCTTGAGGGACACCACATGTTACAATATCACTTTTGGAAGATATGCCATTAACAACGGTAAACTGTTTGCGATTATGAAGATAGTCACTAATCCAATCGTGCATTACTCCTCTAATGCCATAATTATACAGCTTGTGAAGGAGGATGTCATGATTGACCGTGTCAAATGCCTTCTGTAGGTCAAAATATATCCCTATCATTTTTTTATTAGCATCAAAGTTTTTGCAGCAAGAGTCAATAACTTCAATTAGCGCTTGAGAAGTTGAGTGATTTTTTCTAAATCCAAACTGGTATTTGTATAATATATTATGTTTAGAAATAAAGCTGTCCAGTCTTTTATAAACAAGTTTTTCTAATAATTTATTAAAAATGCTCAACAAAGAAATTGGTCTATAATTTGTAATTAATTTTGCATCTCCCTTTTTAAAAATGGGGATAACTTTAGCAATTTTCAAATTACTAGGCACAACACCTTTCATTAAAGATAAATTAAAAATATACATCATTCGCTGACATAATAATGATTTGTTCTCTTTTATAAGCCTTGGGCTTATGTTGTCGGCACCACAAGATTTACCGTCCTTCATAGAATCAATCAATTTCAATAACTCCTCTTCATTTACACTTTCAACAAAAATAGAATCAGAAACCATGTTTTGCATAAAACTGTTATAAACTGATGTTGTAACAGGTAAATTATTTACAAGGTTATTACCAACAGAACAAAAATAATCATTAAAAGCATTGCTAATTAAATTTGGGTCAGATATATCTCTCCCATCAATATTTACATTATCAATCACATTGTAGGATTTCTTTTTTTTTGCACTGCATACGTTATTTAGATTTACCCAAAGTTTTTTAATGGTATTGCTTTTTAAATCGAATTGATTGTTATAATAAGCAACTTCAGCTTTGTAAGCAATTTTTTCGTAATACTTTTTATAGGTCTTGTAAACAATTTCATCAGTAGGATTTTTAGTCAAAATCCATTTCTCATACAATTTGTTTTTATGCTTGATGCTGATTTTAAGACCCTTACTAGTAGTAATCCATTTTTTATCTTTGCTTGCCCTTCTAGACATACGAGTCAGAGGAAAGCTCTGTTCATAATAATTTTTTATAGTTGAGATAAATATATTGTAACAGTCGTTAACATCATCATTTAAGTACAGCAGATTCCCCCAGTCAGTATTAACTAGGCATTGTTGAAAAATGTGTTTGTTCTTGTCTGTATAAAGTCTTATCAGTGGTCTATCACATAAGGTTCTGTTTACTGAAATCTTACTGAGTATTGCAAAATTTGGTAAATGATCTGAGAGGTCAGAGAAAATATTCCCAGAGGATAACCTTAGATCTTTTACAGATTGGCCTTGATAGAAATAAATATGATCAATTAATGTTGCTGAGTGTTGTGTGATTCTTGTTGGGAGTAGAAGGGTTGGTAAAAAGTTGTGAATTAGCAGATTGTTTAAATAATTTTCAGTACTTTTATTGGTATCTACTTTCATTAAATCAATATTCAGATCGCCTAGAATTAGGCACGGAGTTTTGCTCTTGGCTATTTTGCTCAAGTTAACATCTAACAAAGCTTCAAATTTAGGAACATTTGAATAAAAATATATTGATTCCTAATATATAGCATTCCGGCAGGAAACGAACATTGACAGAACCACCATCGACTACATTGTTCCAAGTGTTTATAGAGTAAT
>JBPPMM010000344.1:0-2388 GCA_051306075.1 Chitinophagaceae bacterium | reverse complement strand
GGACTCATGGATGGCCCGGTATTGCGAATAAACAAGTATAAGGGTTTGATCAGTTCTTTCCTTCCTACTACCACTCCGCCCAGAACCCTTCCTTGTCCGTCTATGAATTTGGTAGCAGAATGCAAAACCAGGTCGGCCCCAAATTGAATCGGTTGCTGCACCGCCGGCGTGGCAAAACAATTATCTACTACAAATAAAATTTTATGTTGCTTGCACAGATCCGCCACCTGCTGCATATCAATTATATCAAGACCCGGATTGGATGGCGTTTCTACATACAGCATTTTGGTATTGGGCTTTATCAGCGATGCAATCGTCTCCGGTTTATTCATGTCAAAATAAGAGAAATCAATTCCCCATTTAGGTAAATATTTTGTAAGAATAGTATGCGTGGATCCAAAAACCGCCGACGCGGATATGATATGATCTCCTTTATTTAAGAAGGTCATGAAGCTGGCAAAAATAGCAGCCATACCTGTGCCGGTAGCTACACCATCTTCTGCCCCTTCCAATGCTGCCATTTTATCTACAAATTCATCAACAGTTGGATTTGAAAAACGGGAATAGATATTTACGTCAAGCGTATCATCAGCGAAAGCTTCGCCCATTTCCTCTGCAGAATTATAAGTAAAACTGCTTGTCAGAAACAAGGGTGTTGCATGCTCTTTTTGACTGGTTTGTTCGGTCTGAAGTCGTATAGCTTTTGTTTCGCGATGTTGTGTCATAATACTGCTGAACCTTTTTAATAATTTGGATTGCGAAGATACGGGCAGAAATTAATTACTGCTATACAGGATGAGATCAATCCATAACAGGCTCCGGCCAATGATCTGTGGTATGTGGTAAATTCACTAACAATATACAGGTGAAGGATAGCTTATAACAAAAGTAAAAGTGATATCAGAATCAACGCCGGGATAGTCAAATCATTTGAGTATGATAAGCTCTATTCTCCATCACGATCTGTCTTTTGCATCCCGGCCCGCGAAGTATTGTACAGATCGTACCACTCCTGTTGCTCCAGGTCGATAGCAAATGCCTTTACAATATTCCTGATGCGTTGTTCATTCAATGTTCCTATTAAAGGCAATGCTCCCAGCTTGATAAGCCAGGCTACTGCCATGGATTCCACATTGGCATCATATTTTTTTCCAATTTCATCCAGTTTATAATGAACCCTTACAGCTAGTGGATCCGTACCGTTTTCAATTCTTCCGCCTGCCAGTGGCGCTGCAGCCAGCGGACGCATATATTTTTGTTTGATATAATCCAGTTGCCCGTTATCAAGCGCTGCCGTGTTTAGCAGATTTAATTCAATATGATTAGTAACAATGGGTACCCGCAAATAGGAAGCTAACAACTGGTGTTGAAATACAGAAAAATTAGCTACCCCGATATTCCTGATCTTTCCTGTAGTTCTTAAGCGCTCAAGGGTGAGGGCTGTCTCTTCCAGGTTGGACAATGGATCCAGTTGATCTAAAAGAAAGATATCTATATAATCTGTGCGCAGATTTTTTAGAGAATTGTCTACGCTTTTTGTAATATGGGCAGAAGAAGTATTATAATAAGTTACCCTGACATCAGGGCGGTTAGCATGAGGAATATTCACTCCACATTTGGTAAATAATACAACGTCTTCTCTTTTAAAAGATTTTTGCTTCATCACCTGGCCAAACAATTCCTCACATTGATACCCGCCATAAATATCTGCATGATCAAATGTATTTATTTCCAGCTCCAGGCACAGGTTCACAATTTTTTCCATGGCAGCAACGCCTGTAGCGCTGGTATCCTCCCATCGCCAGAAACCATATATAGCCGGGGAAACTTTGGGGCCAGAATCGCTAAGATATATTTTTTGCATAGCCATTGTTGTTTAACAAATAAAATTACCGAAACGATTCTTATCGTGCCGTCAATTCATCAATAAATAAAAAATTAATTCTCTGAAACAAGTTTACAGGATCTGTATTAAAATTTTCATACTCCAGAAAATAACCAATGCACCCAACAGGATAAAAGATGTTTTCCTCGGAAGCTTGCCGGCTAATCTTGCTGCAATAGGTGCAGCTACTAATCCTCCTATAACCAAACCCAATATAGCCTGCCAGTGACTAACGCCAAGAAGTGTAAAAAAAGTAAAGGCACTGGCAAGAGTTACAAAAAATTCTGTAAGACTTACTGAACCGATAACATATTTGGGACTTCTTCCTTTTGTTATAAGCGTGGTAGTAACAATGGGTCCCCAACCGCCACCACCAAATGAATCAAGAAATCCACCAGCGCCGGCCAGCAGACCATATCGTTTAAATTTCTTTTGTTGTTGTTGCTTCCGGAAAGCCAGGATGAGTATCCTTACACCCAAAAATAAAGTATAGGCGGCCATTA
>JBPPMM010000252.1:0-12585 GCA_051306075.1 Chitinophagaceae bacterium | reverse complement strand
ACTTCTACAAATGGATTCTTTTTTGCCGACGGGCTGGAGCAACAATTATATTTTCTGTCTGAAAATAATACCCTGGTAGACTCCGTGCATGTTTTAAAAGGCGTATCCAATTTACGTGTTACAGATTCTTTGTATCAAATTTTATCGATGGGTGTTTTGCAGCCCTCAGATAGTAAGGAAGGCAAATGGGTGACAATTGATCCCCCCACTAAAAATATGCGCATTATCATTGATAGTCTTCAGCGGCCAGTGCATGTGTCTTATGCAGATCTGAACAGGGACGGACTTGAAGATCTAGTGGTCAGTGAATTTGGAAACCAAACAGGCATGTTAAGCTGGTTTGAAAATAGTGGCAAATCCCAATATAAAAAACATATTTTACGTCCACTGCCCGGAGCTGTTAAGACCGTTGTTTATGATTTTAATAAGGATGGCCTGCCGGACATCATGGCAATGATGGCACAAGGTGACGAAGGCATGTTTATCTATTATAACCTGGGAAATAATAATTTTAAGGAAGAAAGAGTTTTGCAATTTCCGCCTTCTTATGGTTCTAATTATTTTGACCTTCTTGACATAAATAAGGATGGCTACCCGGATATCATTGCAACAAACGGGGATAACGGGGATTATCCACCAGTATTAAAAGCGTATCACGGAATAAGAATTTATCTGAATAATGGAAAGAATAAATTTAGCGAAAAATTATTCCTGGCTGTAAATGGCGTAGGGAAAGCCATTGCCATGGATTTTGATAAGGATGGTGATATCGATCTGGCTTCTATTTCCTTTTTTCCGGACTACAATTCAACTCCCGAAGAGGGATTTATTTATTGGGAGAATATGGGCGGGCTTACTTATGAGCCTTCATCATTTAACCAGGTTACAGCCGGCAGGTGGTTAACAATGGACGCCGGAGATATTGATGGTGATAAGGATATTGATATTGTTTTGGGTAATGCATTTATTGTTATTGGCAATGTACCGGATTCTTTAAAAAAAAGATGGGAATCATACAGACCTTCGGTGATTATTCTCAGGAATAATTTAAACGATATATCTGCACCATAAGAAAACCGAAACAACATTATTGGAGAATGTGATTAATACAAAAAAGAAATTTAATTTCTGTTTTTCTATTATTGTTCATAATATTTTACTTTCATTTCAGTCAGGAATTCTTTTATTGTATCCACGTGAATGCACTGTCCCAGGTGCAGGAAAGAATAGTCAGAAACTTTTTTGGTTTTGTTATTGGAAACAATTTCTTTTTCTACCAGGTCAAATCCCAGGTGAAGGTGTTTGGTTGAGAATTGCATGCCGTATACAACTCCTTCTTTATTAAACAGGGGCCCGCCGCTTTGTCCTTTTAGTCCCGGCGTGCTTAATTCAATTCCAAAAAGTTTACTCTCATCGGCCAGAAAACGGGTGACCATTCCTTCTATTGGAAACCTTGGGGAGTTGGATATTCCTTCTTTGGTCCATTCTATATCATCCGTATTTTCATTGAATTTAAAATTGGTAAACTCCGGGAACGGGAATCCGAGCCTGCACAAGAATTCACCCTGCCTGATGGATGAGGAATTTTTCAGGAACAGGGCATATTCATTATACTTTAAATTTTTAAAGTCATTGAATTTAATGATTGCCAGGTCATGTTTCGGATGGAAATGCATGGTGAAACCCGACATGAAATCTACGCAATCAATAAAATTATGTTTTACCTGGATGACAGGGTCATTATTGTATTTGTATTTTAATTCAAGTCCTTTCAGGTTCCTTTTATACTGGCCATCTTTTGGTAATTGGTCTCTTTCTTTTTTAAATTCGGTGAACTGGTTATTCAGGTTGTCGGAAGTGGATAATAACCCGGCCACATGCTTGCAGGTAATAGCATATCCATCTTCATTTACAAAGAATAAGGTGGCTGCGCCAGGAACAATTTTTTTTCCTTCATAAGTTCTAATGATGGAGTGGATAGGTCTTGTAAACCGGGCCGCTTTTTCAATGGCTTCAACAAACATATTCTCGCAGGTTTATTCAAAATAGAAAGATACGGCATCCTGTGGCGCAAAAAACAAAATGGTCATCATAAGTCTTACAACTTGTCACAAGCAACTCACCAGGAATCATTTTCAATGCCTGTGAATAATAAATAGGTTTTTTATTCTCTCTGCTTATCTTAAGAGAGAGGGTAAAAATTCCCCACTATGATGTTGTTGAATGGCTAGTTATTTATTGCTTCTTTCCAATAAACTTTTCATCAGGGCTATCTCTTTTTCCTGTGCCTTAATGATATCTTCAGCAAGTTGTTTTACTTCCGGATCTTTCAGACTGGCATTTTTACTTACTAAAATTGCTGATGAATGGTGCGGTATCATAGCTTTCATATAATTTCTGTCTTCTATAAATGTCTGTTGCCTGAGAAATGTAAGCGTAATCACAAACACGGCTATACTGGTAACTATTATTGCCAGGTTCCATTTTTTATTCGGATACATTTTACCCATCATCAGAAGCATCACCATCGCCATAGGGGCAACCATCAGGAGGGCCATATAAAACCGTGTTGTACTCAGGTAAACGTGTTCTATTCTGGCCACATTTAAAAACATAACAGCATACATGATAATAAAGGAAATGATCATCATCAGCAGAAACTTTTTGTAATTCATGATTATTATTTTAAATCTTTAAAAACGATACATTTTATGTTAGTTGGATATGGTTACAAAAGCCACACCAAACAACAACAATTATTTTTTGGCATTTTTTTGAAAATGTAGTGGCCTGTTAAATGTTTAGAGTTGCCTGTTTATGGGTAGATAAGAAATGGAGATGGGGTAGAAATGAATTTTGAAGAATAAGGAATGAACTCCTTATTTCTTATCTGCAAGACTTTTAGTGGCGCCTGCGCAGCACTCATTAATAATGTTCAGCGCCTTAAGTGTTTGGTAGCTTTTTTCACGGGAATGGTTTAGAAGCGAGATCAAAGGGTTGTTCAAATTATTACCCGATAAATTTTTTTCTTTAAAAGCTTTGATGAAAACCTTTTCAAGAATTTTTCCTGCAATGGGTCCTTTATGAACAATTTTTAAAATCCTGCCATACACTGCCGGGGCATACAGATCATAAATTTCAGATGGAGACAGATCATTTTGTGAGGGTATGTTTTTTATATTATCAGCAGGCATGATGATGTTTTTATTAATTTACTGATCTCAGGCTACAAACAACGAACCAGGATAAGTTCAAAGATAGGCACGAATGGCAGCTATTGTTTCAGAAGGGTGACTCATATGGGGGCAATGGCCATAAGCTTTTAAAATAGTCAGGGTATTGTTTGGCGTGTTTTGATTGATATATTGTCCTACAACCAGTGGCGCTATCATATCTTCAGCGCATTGAATGGTTAAAGACGCAACGAGTATTTTGGGAAGATCATTTCTGTTGTCAGAAAGAAAGGTAACTCTGGCAAATTGTTTTGCTATAAGTGGATCAATGGAACAAAAGCTATCTGATAGTTCCTGGCCAAGAGCCGGGCCATTTGATTTGCTCATAATATCAGGAGCCAGGGATCTAGCCCAACTTATATAATCCTCTTCCATCACTTCCAGTAACGAATCAATTGTTTCCTGGTCAAAACCTCCTTCATAACCTTCTTTAAAAATATAACAGGGAGAGGGGCCAATAAAGATCAATTTCTTAAATAAAGTTGGTCGTTTTATTGAAGCGAGACCCCCAATAATGCAACTTACTGAATGACCAACAAATATTATATCTTTTAACTTGAGGGCGTCGCATATGTCAATTACATCACTCACATACCCGTTTAATGAATCATATTTTTTAGCATCGTATGCACTAAGGTCAGACTTTCCCGCCCCCACATAATCAAAAAGGATGAGTTTGTGATCTGAAGCAAATGAATCCTTTATATATTTCCAGGCATTTTGATCACAACCAAACCCATGTGCAAACAGCATTACCTTATCACCTTCTCCTAAAATGTTAACATTGTTCCGTTTAAGAATATCCGGCATCTAAAAATGATTTCAGAAAAACAAAATAATCATTGAAAATTCATAACTCATGACATGCTGCTATTCAGCATTTGTTGAAAGTATAGTTAACACTATACCGGGAAAAAGGTTGGATTGGCAGTACAAATAAACCCGGATTAATTTTTAAATTTCATCTTGTGAAAAATTTACGGCCCTGTGTATTGGAAACCTTGGTGCTGAAGTTTGATTTGAGCAAAACAAATCAAGCGGAGTTATTGAATCAATTGTTTCTTATTCGGTTGGTGCTTGCCGGCCTATTTGGTAGATTTGCGGCTTCTTTGAAATAAAGAAAAACATCTTAGCATTCGGTTCATTTCACTTTTTGTTGTGGTGATCTTGTTTGCCGATTTGAGTTTTCGATAATTCTTATTCATTTTATTTCATTTGCCAGAATTTTAAAATTGTTCATGAAGCAATACCTAAAGTTATTTGACCTTACTCAAAAAGTTAATTACAGAACAGAGATTCTTTCGGGATTAACGGTAGCTCTGGCGCTGGTACCTGAAGCTATAGCATTCGCTTTGATCGCCGGCCTGTCGCCTCTTACGGGTTTATATGCTGCTTTCACCATTGGGCTGATCACTTCTATTTTTGGCGGCCGTCCCGGAATGATATCAGGTGCTACAGGTGCTGTGGCGGTTGTGCTGGTGGTATTGGCAAAAGACCACGGTGTGGAATATGTTTTTGCAACCGTCCTTCTTGCCGGCCTGATACAAGTCATCTTCGGGTTATTCAAACTGGGCAAATTTATCCGCCTGGTTCCGCATCCCGTCATGTTTGGATTTGTAAATGGTCTTGCCATCATTATTTTTATGGCCCAGTTAGATCAATTTAAAATGGCTGATAGCTCAGGAGTTTTGCATTGGATGCAAGGTGGTCAATTATTTTTAATGCTGGGTCTCGTTCTCCTGACAATGATCATTATATGGGGCCTGCCAAAGTTTACAAAAGTGATTCCTGCCTCACTTACCGCTATCCTGGTGGTTTCAGCTCTGGTAATAGGCTTTAATATTGACACAAAAACCGTTGGTGATATTGCATCAGTACAAGGTGGGTTTCCTCCTTTTCACATTCCTGATCTTCCATTTAATTTGAACACGCTAAAAATAATTTTTCCTTTTGCCTTAATAATGGCAGCCGTTGGTCTGATAGAAAGTCTTTTGACCTTAAACCTGATAGATGAAATTACTGCTACACGTGGGCGAGGGAATAAGGAAGCAGTGGCCCAGGGGGTTGCCAACATTGTGACTGGCTTTTTTTCGGGTATGGGAGGTTGTGCAATGATCGGCCAGAGCCTGATCAATATTTCATCAGGAGCAAGGGCCAGGCTATCAGGAATAGTTGCAGCCATCATGTTATTGGTGTTTATAATGTTTGGCGCAGGGTTAATTGAAAAATTACCCATGGCGGCGCTAACGGGTTTGATGATCATGGTTGCCATAGGTACGTTTGAATGGGCAAGCATAAAGATGATTGGAAAAATGCCAAGGCATGACATATTTGTAGGTATTCTTGTGGCGGCCATTACAGTATTGTTGCACAACCTGGCTTTAGCTGTTTTGATTGGTGTTATTATCTCGGCGCTTGTATTTGCATGGGAAAGTGCAAAAAGGATCAGGGCAAGAAAATTTATTGATGAAAAAGGAGTAAAACACTACGAAATTTTTGGTCCTCTGTTTTTTGCTTCTGTATCCGCATTTAACGAAAAATTTGATGTGGCAAAGGATCCTGATGAAGTGGTAATAGATTTTAAAGAAAGTAAGGTAGTGGACATGAGTGGCATTGAGGCATTAAATAAACTTACGGAGAGATATAATAAGTTAAATAAGAAGCTACACTTAAAACATTTAAGTGCCGATTGCAGAAAGTTATTAAAAGATGCAGATAAAATTATTGATGTCAACATTATGGAGGATCCTCATTATAGGGTAGCCGTTGATAAAATATGATCCGGTCAAGGCTCAGTATAATTTTATAATACTCATTTTACAAAATAAAAAACCTGCTACAATGAGCAGGTTATTAGAAATGTATAATCGCAAAAAATTAAGGAAATATTCCTAATTCAGCATAACTGGTAGCTACTTTATTAATGGCGACAACGTATGCTGCCGTGCGCATATCAGGTATTTCTGGATTATTCTTCCACACGTTCATGATCTCATGGGTGGCAGTCACCATGGTTTCTTCCAGGCCGCTGTAGACAAGGTCCACTTCATCAGCTCCATGCACTATATAATCTTTTTCTTTTTCATCCATTTTTTTCCCCGACAGAGATTCCATCTGGCTAACAATATGCGAATTCATATTTTCGTTGAACCGTTTTTCTAATCTGCCATAACGAACGTGACTTAGATTTTTTAACCATTCAAAGTACGAAACCGTTACACCGCCGGCATTCAAATACATATCGGGAACCACAAGTACTCCCCGCTTAATAAGGATTTCATCAGCGTCCGGGGTGAGCGGACCATTAGCGGCTTCGCCGATAATTTTTGCTTTTATTTTTGGCGCATTATTTCCGTCTATTACATTTTCAAGTGCTGCCGGAATTAAAATATCACAATCCATCTCCAGCATCTCCTCTTTGATGTCAAAATGTTTGCCCTTTGCATAATTAATGATACTGCCGGTATCCTTACGGAAATGAAAGACATCATCCAGATCGAGTCCATCCTGGTTATGGATAGCTCCGTCGTGCTCTGACAAACCGACAATTATGGCGCCTGCATCCTGGAAAAACCTGGCAGAGTGATAACCAACATTACCCATACCCTGTATTGCTACTCTTTTACCTTCAATACCCGTTGGTAATCCAAGCTTCTGCATTATATCTGGCATGTCGCACACTTCACGGATTCCAAAAAAAACACCCAGGCCGGTTGCTTCACGGCGGCCGCGAACCCCTCCCTGTGAAACGGGCTTCCCGGTTACGCAACCTGCTGCGTCTATTTCTCCTGGATGCATAGCGGAATAAGTATCCAGTATCCAGGCCATCTCTCTTTCTCCAGTCCCATAGTCAGGTGCCGGTACATCGGTGCCGGGGCCAATAAAATTTTTCTTTATTAATTCTGCTGTATACCGGCGTGTAATTTTTTCCAGCTCATAAGCAGAATATTTTTTTGGGTTGATCTTTATACCTCCTTTACCGCCACCAAAAGGTACGTTTACGATAGCGCATTTATAAGTCATCAATGCGGCCAGGGCCATTACCTCATCCTGGTTTACTTCAGCAGCAAAACGAATTCCGCCTTTACATGGGGTTTTGTGTTGTGAATGTTGTACGCGGTAGGCTTCCATAACCTCAATGCTTCCATCATCCCTTTTAATGGGGAATCTCATACGGTAAACTGCATTGCAAGCTTTTATTTGATCAAGTATTCCCGGGGGCCATTTTGTGAATTTAGATGCTTTGTCAAAACTTTTTTCGACGGCGCCAAAAAAACTGTAATTGTCAGACATGAATTCAATTTTTAATTTTCAAATAGCAAGGGTTATAAAAAGAAATCGTTAAAAGACCTTTCAAAATAAAAAGTAAAACAATTGTATGCGGTATTAATTCCTGGCTTCCTCCTGATTCTGTAATTCTTTTTCCATTCTACTCATCTTCTTATCTAATCTCGCTATATACAATATTAATCCTGCCAAAATTGTAAGGATTACAGCAATCACCACGTAAATGCGACCGTTGCTGCGCATTGTTTCGCCAATAGCAGATTTAGCTGTACCATCTTGTGCCCGGGCAACAAGAACAAAAAACAAAACGGTAAAAAGAAAAAAAATATCCTTTATCTTTTGCATTATTTATTTTTAAGTTTCTGATGCCTGTTATTAAATATTCAATTAATTTTTTATTCATCTCCCCAATCGGGTTACAATCCCATTATTTTTTTCTCTTTTAATAAATTCAAACGGATTTTCAGAGTAGTTATCCATACAGCCAGCAAAGTCCATCCAATCACTGCAGGGTAAAAAACAATGCGCATACCGCTATCTATGTCTTTATAATTCATGGCAGGGTTTCCTTCCTGCCCGGGATGCAGGCTGGGTAATATGCGGGGTACAATCCAAATAGAAGGAAACAACATAGCATAGGCGAATATATTATATACAGCACTGATCCTTGCTCTTTTATCCATATCCGTAATAGAATCACGTAATACCAGGTAAGCAGCATAAATCAATAAGGCGATAGCTGCCCCAATAAGTTTGGGCTCCCTCGCAAGTGCGCTAAAGGATTCAAATGCGGGGTTGTTCGGATCTGCCCATGTATAACTCATCCAGATGGCACCGGTGGCATATCCCAGCAAGCCAAATACAATACCCACTACGGCATACTGTCTGGAATAAATATCATATTTATGATCTAGTGTGCGGAGATAGCGAATTGCATTTACAACTGAAATGGTAAACAGGATCATCATTGCAAACCACATACAAACATGAAAATAAAGGTTGCGTATCGTCTCTTCTAATGCAGGAAGCTGCGGAATTTTAAATAATAAACCGGCAAGGATTGTATAAATAAGCAAAACAACACTCAGGATCTTCCACCAGGATTTGTACATGTAATTTCTTTTGTTGGCCATGGGTTGCTGTTACTGTTGAATTGCTGAAACCTAAAGTGCAGCAAAATTAAGGTGGAGTATTTAATACTCCCTAATTTTTCATAATTATAAATAAAGGCTAATGGCTTGACATTTTAAATCAAAAATACCATCGGGATGAATGTTTTTCAATAATTGTTATAAAAGATTTCTGAAAAGAATTGCGCATAGTTTACCGCATTCGGATATGATTAATGATTTTCATAGTGACGTTTATAATACCAGGATTTATTATGAAGTTACACTTTCATTAGTCTTTCCATAAAAAAGGAAAAAGTATAACTGCCAGAAGCATGACCATCAGGTCAAGGGCTACTAGCAGGAAAACTGTTGTTACCTTTATTGTAAGCAAGGGATTGAAAGCCGCATTGGAAAGTTGCATTAACAAAATCAATTGAGGAACAATCAGCGGAAAACCCAAAACAGCCATGATAGCTGCATTCTGTTGCGCCCTGGCAGCTATAGCAGCGAGAAAAGTAAAAACTAAGCTAAGACTCCAGCCTCCTAATAAAACGAGTCCAATAAATGCCCCTGCCTTTACAATAGGATTTCCCAGAAATAAACTAAAAAGCACCAGGCTTATGGAGCTCATGATCAGCATCAGAAGTGAATTAAACAATAGCTTGGCTAATACAAAATGAGCCGGGGACGCTATGGAATAGAAATAAAGCATCCTTCCTTTGCTTTCCTGTAAAAAACTTTTTGCCACTGCATTTATACAAATAAACAATTGAATCACCCAAAATAATCCATTCCATACTTTGGTTTCCGGTTCATCAATGGCCAGGAATAAAACAAAAATTGTGGCGCCAATATATAGCAGAATTCCATAAAAGCTGTACTGCTGTCTAATTTCCAGCAACAGGTCTTTCTTAAAAAGTATAAATATGCGATGGAGATTTCCGATATGACTTTATTTAAAAGTGAAATTAATAATTCCCTGTTTCATCCAGGTGTAGGAGCTTTTTGATAGATCTGGACAAACCATTGCTTTGGTAGTTTTCAAACCCTTCATAATTATTCAATCTTAATCTTCCGGAAAACAAATGCTAAATTTTTTCATTATAACAAACCCTGCACCGGGGCTCATAAACATCAATCGCACCCAGCATCACCCTGTCCTCATTAGGAATTTTTCGGTAAGAATAGTTGGCTATATTTCCGCATTTAACACATATCGCATGCAGTTTAGTAATATAATCAGCTTTGGCCAGGATAAAAGGCATCTGGCCAAATGGCTTACCCGTAAAATCCATATCCAGCCCGGCGACAATAACCCGTATCCCCCGATAAGCTAGAATATCACAGACATTGGGCAATTCATCATCAAAAAACTGCGCTTCATCAATACCTATTACATCCACATTGTGCGCCATCAGCAGGATTCTTTGTGAATTATCAATAGGCGTAGAAGGAATGGCATTAGTATCGTGTGAAATGATCTTTACATCATCAAACCGGGTATCAATTGAGGGCTTAAATATTTCTACTTTCAGGTTGGCGATCTTCACTCTTTTTAACCTGCGGATCAATTCTTCTGTTTTTCCACTAAACATAGATCCACAAATCACTTCTATCCAGCCTCGGCGTTCTCCCCGTATATTTGGTTCAATAAACATTGTTAAGATTTAATTCGGGGGCTCAAAATCAATTTATTGGCAAACTGTTTGTACTTTTAGAACGCTGAGTTTTGCGGATTACCACGGATTTCATCAATTTTTCAGTATTACTTTTAGTAGGGTTAAGTGCAGAAATTATACCTGTAAAATTCTATTATTCATTGAAATCTGCAATTTTTGATCAGCGCTTCAAATGTAGCAAAATGGAACGAATCGAAGTCCTGATAGCCAAATTAAATGAACAGTATCAGCAGAAATGTCCCGCGGGACAAATGCTTTTTACTCTTCAACTCCTGCAAAACGAGTTAATCACCAGTCAACAGGGAAAAACAGTTTTGGGTACTTCAAAAGTGTCGGTACTGTTACCTTCTGTAGTTAAGATCGACGCATCACAATATGAAAAATATGCTCCTAAACCAGTTGAAAAACCTGCGGTCCAGGAGTTGAAAGAAAAAATTTTGATAGAAAATGAATCGGTTTCTATAGTTCAGCAGAATGGGCAATTAGATATGGTTTTTGATCCACTTGTAGAAATTCCCACCTTGTCGCACCAAATAAAAGGTAAAAATGCGGAAAGCTTTTCAGAATCCTGGAATGATAAACATAAACAAGTAAAAGCTGAACTGGTGGAAGTTTTAAAAGAAACACCAATCAAAGATCTCCGTAAAGCTATTGGCATCAACGACCGGTTTTTATTTATTAATGATCTTTTTCGCGGTGATGAAGTTATGTATGAAAGAAGTATCAAAACCATCAATAGCTTCAATATTTTCCCGGAAGCAGAGTACTGGATCAGCCGGGAACTTAAAACCAAATTAGGTTGGGACACAGAACTCGCTGTGGTAATTCAATTTGATCAATTGGTCAAAAGACGATTCTCCTGAATAAATTTTAATATTTTTTCTGTTGCCCCCCTGTTGGCATAAACATAGGCTCTCGATTTTTCACAACTCGCACTGTATACAGAGTCATCATGTAAATATTTTTGAATAGCGGCAATGCATTCATTCTCATCCCTGATACTGATAGCTCCCCCGGAATTGACCAGATCTATAGCTTCCCGAAATTTATTATAAACAGGCCCGAATAATACCGGCTTACCATAAACAGCTGCTTCCAGTGTATTATGTATACCCTTTCCAAACCCGCCACCGACATAAGTGATATGTCCATATTTATATAAACGGGATAACATACCCACGTTATCGATAATAAGCGTATAAAAACCTGCCATCGATATAGAACCAACATCCGTAGGTTGTTGCATGCCTGATAATAAATCAGAAAATAATATTGAATCGGGAAATAATCTTTGAATCTGTCTGATGTGTTCTTCATTGGTTTCATGCGGAGCGATGATAAGTTTTAATGCGGGTTCAATTATTTTCGATAAAGATTTTTGAAGTAATTCTTCATCTTTTGACCAGGTGCTACCTGCTACTATTATTTTGTTATTACCTGTAAATAACTCAATGGCCAATATAGGTTCGGATTTTTCTGAAATTTCAATAACCCTGTCAAAACGTGTATCACCTGAAACACTGGCCATTGCTTCCATCCCAACAGTTTCTAAAAGTTTCTTTGATTCTTCATTTTGTACAAATAAATGATCGAAAAAGGAAAGCATTTTTCGCTGCAGACCACCATACCATCTAAAAAAAATTGCATTTTTCCTGAACAGGGCAGAGATCAATAACAACGGAATTTTTCTTTGTTTAATTTCCTTCAGGTAATAATACCAAAATTCGTATTTCACGAAAATGACGAGGCTGGGATTTAACTGGTTTAAAAAACGACTGGCGTTTTTAGGTCCGTCAAGTGGTAAATAGAAGACCCAGTCAACGCCACTAAAATCTTTTCTGATCTCATATCCGGAAGGTGAAAAGAAAGTTAACAGTAATCTGTCATCCGGATATTGGGTCCTTAGCCTCTCAATTACCGGTCTTCCCTGTTCAAATTCTCCCAGGGAAGCGCAATGAATCCAGATTATTTTAGAGCGTATTTTGGTGTCCGCCTTGCCATACATCCTTTCATCCGTTACAATCCTTAGGTCTTCCCAAATATTTTTCCGTCCGTTTAACCACTTTTTTGCCTTGTGGTTAAAGGGAGCAGCTATTGAAACAGCCGCTTTATAAATAATCAGAAAAAAATGATAAAGAAAAAGTCCCAATGGTTAGAATTTTTACCGGGACATCCCGGTTTCTTGAAATATAATAGAATAGTGGAAAACAAAATATTTGTCGGAGGCAAAAGTAAAGTCAAACAATTAACCTACATGTATTTTACTATTTTTAC
>JBPPMM010000243.1:0-6708 GCA_051306075.1 Chitinophagaceae bacterium | reverse complement strand
GTAAATTTTAATTGCGCATATGGAGCCACTCTGTTTAAACTCATCGCCCAGGCAGAAAAATAATAGGTGGTGTTTGGCTGTACAGCGAAGCTTTGTCTCCAAACTGTTGTAGTATCATATCCTGCACCGTTAACAATCATGAAATTTCCGTTGCCTGTGGTGTGATCTTTTCCAAAAAAATTGGGGTGGTGCAAATTGGCATTCCAGTCAATGGCATACAATGTTTCAGGCCATAATCCCGTAGCTCCTCCAGTATAAGGTGCCTGGTTATTCCCGTATCCGGATGTAAATCCTATATTACCCGCTGAAAAATCTCCATTAGTTACGAGCTCAACTGCAACATTAGTAAATGAAGTGGCGGAGCATCCCTGTGCCGTAGTAGCTATGAACGTGTAGGTACCGGCCTTGTCAACTAATATGGATTGTGTTGTTGCCCCGTTACTCCATAAATAGGATACCGGTTGTACTGTTGAATTGGCAGTTAATCTAACGTTACCCCCACCGGCACAATAGTCCGAAGTCATGGAAACAGTAGGTGTTTCAGCTATGGTTACATTCCTTGTGGCAGTTACAGCAGGGCACCCATTAGCAGCTGCAATAGTATAATTAACAGTATAAACTCCGGGATCACTGTTTATTGGTATGATAGTACCTGTAACCGGATCAATATCCAGACCTGCCGGTACAGAAGAATATGTTCCCCCGGCGGTACCCGTTCTGGTTACCGTTTGCGGTGCTGCAATAGAGGAACAATACTGCGTCGCCGGATAATTTATTGTTGCTGCTGGTAGCGTGGTAATTGTTACTACGGTAGAAGTAGAAAAAGCAGCACAACCACCGGCTGCAGACTTATTATAAACAATGGTGTAGTTACCCGCAGTACTTGTGTTGGGAGTAATTGAACCCGTACTTGTATTTAAAGTAAGGCCTGATGGTGAAGAGGAAAAAGTTCCTCCGGTATAGGCTCCTGTTCCAACCAGGGTAACTGGTTGGGCAGTAGAAACAGATTTACAGAAAGGGCTGCCGGTATAAGTTATAGATGCAGAGGGCTCAGCAGTAATGGTTATAGAGGATGAAGCTGAAACCACGCTGCATCCACCTGCCGCAGCTATTGTATTTGTTACAGTATAGGTACCAGGTGTACTTGCTAACAAATTTATTCTTCCTGTAGATGAATTTATAAATACAAGGCCGGCTGATGATGAAAAATTTCCTGCTATACCGCCTCCGCTAAAAACCGGGTTGGGATTTGACGCATTCTGGCAATATGGTGTACCCGGATAGCTAAATGTAGCTACAGGTAAAGCCGTTATTGTAACCGTAGTGGTTGCTGTTAGTGGACCGCAAACATCAATGGCTGCCCGGGTATACGTTATTGTGTAGGTACCATTATTACTTGCAGATGCTGTGAAAGTTCCGTTAGAGGAATTAATTGATAATCCGGCCGGCGATGAAGAATATGTGCCACCTGAGTAATTGCCTGTGCCAGTTAGCGTCACTGTTTGAGAAGCACCGTTGTTTTTGCAATAAGCAAGGCCGGAATAAGAAATAGAAGCAGTAGATCGCTGAGTGATGATTACATTGGTTGTTGCAGATGCTGAACAACCGTTTCCGTCGGTAATGGTTAAAATATATAATCCGGATGCAGATATCTGTGCATTGGATATGGTTGGATTTTTCAGCAAAGATGCAAATCCATTTGGACCGGTCCAGCTATAATTTAGAATACCTGTTCCGCCAGTTGCATTGGATGAAAGACTCAGAAGGTTATCTGAACAAACCGGTGAGTTAGAACTAATATTATTTATTGTAATCGCCAGAGGTTGAGAAATAGTAACTGGCAGAGATGAAGACGAGCAGCCAATAGCATCTTTTGCTATTACAGAATAATTTCCGGCAGCGAGTCCGGATTGATCTTCACTACTGGCATTCACTCCGGCACCAGTCCATGTATATGTATATGGTGCTGTACTGCCGGAAGCGGTAATGTTTATAGCTCCCGTAGAAGCACCAAAACACAATACATTGGTTTTGGAATCCAGGGATACGGATACTCCGGATGAAGGCTGTGTGATTGTAACCGGTAATGATGCGGTTGAGCAACCATTTGCATCAGTTACTATAACAGAATAATTTCCGGCAGCCAGTCCGGATTGATCTTCGCTATTTACACTCACTCCTGCACCAGTCCATGCAAAATAGTAAGGACTGGTACCACCTGATGGCGTAATATTTATTGTTCCTGTAGAAGTTCCAAAACACAATACATCAGTTTTGGAATTTAGTGATACTGTTACTAATGAAGAAGGCTGAGTTATTGTTACAGGTAATGATGCGGTTGAGCAACCATTTGCATCAGTTACTATAACAGAATAATTTCCGGCCGCCAAACCTGTTTGATCTTCGCCATTTACACTTACTCCTGCACCAGTCCATGCAAAATTGTAAGGACCTGTACCACCCGATGCACTAATATTGATCGCTCCGGTAGAAGCGCCAAAACACAAAACATTGGTTTTAGAATCCAATGATACAGTTACTGGCGACGAAGGCTCTGTTATGGTTATAGGCAGTGGTGTAGTGGAACAACCATTTGCGTCAGTTACTATAACAGAATAATTTCCTGCAGCCAGGCCCGATTGATCTTCTGCAGTTGCATTTACGCCAGTACCACTCCATGCGTATGTATAAGGAGCCAGGCCGCCGTCTGCTGTTATATCTATCATTCCTGTTGCACCACCAAAGCATATTACGTTTGTTTTCGAAGTCAATGCGACGTTTAAAATTGGTGTTACAGTTAACCTTGAAGGATCTGATGTTGTATTTCCGCACAAACCAGAGACAACAACATCATAAATGCCATCATCAGTTAATAAAACATTGTTGATTATTAATGAAGGAGAATTAGCTCCCGGGATGTCAAAGCCGTCTTTTCTCCATTGATAAGTTAGCGGAACAATATCATCAGCAGTAACTGAAAATGTTGCATTGCACCCAATACCAACTGTACGCGGTGATGGATGTGCATTGATGACAGGATTTGTAATAACGGATAAAGTGATGTCTGCAGAAGTACTTCCATTAAAGGGAGTCATTCCTTCGTACACGGCCATTAAAGTATGATTGCCATATGAAAGATTTGATATGGTAAGTGTAGCAATACCGGTTGCATCCAGAAGGGCATTTCCCAATATGGTTGATCCTTCTAAAAATTGAACATTTCCGACTGCAATAATTTGATCTGATGTTGCAGTTAATGTAACAGGTTCATTAAGGCAGAAAATAGTTTTATTTGAGGTAAGTGTTGTAGTAGTAGCTATTTGTCCGTGAACTTGCCATCCGAAAGCAAGCAGGAATGAAAAAGTAAGTATTACCTGGCTGGCAGGAATAAATTTGAAGTGATCACTTTTATTGCGTCCGGAAAATAACGCAAGACCATTTTGAACGATAGGGTTCATAGTTTTATAAACTTTAAATTTGTTTATAAAAAATTTTCTAGGGTTAATGGTCTCTTGTGGGGTTTGGATTCTATGTAATTGACCGTTATAACCTGGTCAGGCGGAATTACTGGTGGCTTTGGAGAGGATTGGGATATAAAGTATGGATAGGATAACTGATCAATCAGATCATCCTTAATATTTCAAGTTATAAACTGGAAGCAATTTTACCTGGGAGAATAAACCTCATTCATACCGAAGTCTTACATAGTCATCTCTTTTTCCGATACACTAAATTTTTACTCAGCACGGCTTTAAATAAAGGTGTTTGAAAAGTCAGCCATCTGAATTATGTGTGCAGGTAATAATGTAAAAATGGTTACATCGTTTTCGTTTTAGGGTAAAGAAAAAATAATTACTTAAAATTCTTTCGAACTTTTCCCTGCGA
Source organism: Chitinophagaceae bacterium (assembly GCA_051306075.1). Taxonomy (GTDB): domain Bacteria; phylum Bacteroidota; class Bacteroidia; order Chitinophagales; family Chitinophagaceae; genus Terrimonas_B. The sequence continues at coordinate 2,823 of JBPPMM010000243.1, read as the reverse complement.
TTACAATGAAGCCAGAAAATGGAGAAACAGACCGGAGATAAATTCCTTTTTGAGAAAGCGGTTTGTTTCATGATCGGATTACTTTGTTTTCTTAGGGTTTGATCGATTGCGATACAAACATAATACGCAGTTATTGTACGTGCAAGTATTTCAGGTGTTTTTTCGAAAAGAACACAGTAATTTTTATTAGTATAATTACTATTAATTATGAGTGTCACCCGTTTACAATTTTATTTAACTCCGAACTTTCTTTGAACAATTTTGATTTATTATAAAACTGCATCTTCACATTTAATTTTTAAATGGAGGCAATAAATAAGTCCCTAAAAAAAACCATTGGACATTTTCTGCCTATTGATTTAGTGGGAATGCAAGATAAAAGTCCCGCTAAAGGAATCACCCGGCATCAAAGAAAACAAAGCGGATATTTCGCTTTAATAAATTCAGTAGGCGAAAAAAAAACCTATTACAGTATTCAATTATTGTTACTCGTTATTTTTAAAATTTACATCAGGCAGGCAAAATCTTGATTAATCCTGTTCCTTCATTTTCCGTTCCTGAATTTAATAGTGTAGTAAATTAACTACATAAATAGAGTAGTTGCCACTATCCATAATACAAAATGTTTAGCCGTACTTTGAGTCGGTTTAATTATTTCAAAGGTTAAACTTTATTCTTATCAATCCACCCCATGAAAAAAAGTTTCTGCTTTTTCTATACGGCCTGCCTGTATATTATTTTCCCATTTTCAATTTTTGCTCAAACCAGCTGGACAGGATCTACTAGTACTAACTGGATCACTGCCAGTAACTGGACAGCAGGTGTTCCCACAGCTACCGTTGATGCTATTGTGGGAGATGCCAATTTTATCGGAGTTAATCAACCCAAAATTTCTAATACTGCAAATTGTAAATCACTAACTATTGGCGGTACTAAAGTGGCTTCATTGACTTTAAGTTCCACCACAACCATTGCGGCTAATATTATCTTAAATAGTAATGGCACTATTACCCATACAGGATCTTCATTGACGGTAAAGGGAAACTGGATCAATAACGGGGTATACAATGCTACGGGCAATGGGTGTAATGTAATATTTGCTGGAACAACCCAATCGTTGCAGGGTACGGTGATTACCATATTCAGAAGATTAACAATTAATGCCGGGAGCATTACCACATTAAACAACCATGTAACCGTAAGTGGTACAAGCAGCAGGTGCACAGTGAAAGGAATATTAGATCCGAATGAATCTCCTACTTTCAAATTAACAGGTACTACATTCAACGTAAATACTAACGCGGTCATACGAGTAAAAGGCGCCTTGTTTACTGATAACTACGCTAATTCGGGTACGGTAACATTTAGCGCAAACAGTACGGTTGATTATGCTGCTACTGCATTGAATCAAACAGTAAGCAGTGCATACACTTATTCTACATTGATCATATCAGGAGCTGGTGTAAAAACCTTGACTGCTAATTTGCCGGCGCTGCGATCGGCAGCTACTTCCAACGGAAACATAAGTGTAAACAGCGGAACTTTTGACCTTGCCGGTTTCACTGCCGGCCGTGGCACTTCTACTACGGGAGGAAATTTTACTGTGGCAGCCGGTGCTTTTTTAAAGATTGGCGGAACGAATACCTTCCCTGCCAACTATTCAACAGTTACTTTGAATTTAACGAGTACAGTTGAATACAATGGAACCAACCAGGCGGTCTCCTCCCGTGTATACGGAAATCTTAAATTAAGCAGTTCTTCGGGTGCAGCAACGAAGACTATGCCGGCAACTGCACTTTTAGTTAATGGAGATTTTACCAGTACAATAGGAACAGGAACATCTGTATCTTATACGGCTGCTGCTAATATTACAGTGGATGGCCAGGTCAACATCGGGCCTTCAACTACTTTCAGCGGAGGTTCGTTTGCACTTTCATTTGGAGGTAATCTGACAAATAACGGTGTGTTTACCGGGGCCTCAGGCACAGTAACCATGACTGGTGGAGGTTCACAGATCAGCGGAACCGGATCTCATAATTTTTTTAATCTGGTGATAGCGGCCAGTAACGTAACGGCTGCAGCAAATAGTAACTTAGTTATTGGTGGAAATTTTTCAACTATTACCCCCGGGTCCTTTACTCATTTGACGGGTGGCACTTTCTCTTTGACGGGGCTCACCAAAAGTATAAACGGTGCCGGAATAGCGCTTGACAATTTCACTATAAGCGGTACAGTCAGTTCCGCATCTACCATTATTGTTAACGGAAATCTATCGGTAACAGGAGGAACATTTACCGGAACCACACCGGGAGAAATTATTATGCAGGGAAATGGAAAAACCATCGGAGGGGGTGGAAGTATATTATTTAGTTCACTTGAAATAACCGGAAGCATAACAGCTACCTCTTCCTTTTCAGTGTCACAGGCATTGGATGTAAGCGGAACATTTTCGGCTAATGCTGGTACCGCAACATTTAGCGGTACTTCCTCACTGAACGGAACAGCCAATCTATTTAGCGTGGTGATCAACGGAACTTCGCTTACAATGTCAACCGGATCCGTGTTGGGGATTGCTAATACCTTTACGATCACTGCAGGATCATTGAATGTTAGTTCCAATAAACCCAATACAGTTGTATTCAACGGAACGGGTGCTCAAACAGTAAATGCAATAACCTATCACCATCTTACACTGGCTAATGGAAATACTAAAACAGCGGCAGCAGGCATTACGGTGAATGGAAACCTTACAATTAATGCGGCCACCACTTTTAATGCAAGTATTTTTACCCATACGCTTTCCGGCAACTGGATCAATAATGG
>JBPPMM010000224.1:0-2058 GCA_051306075.1 Chitinophagaceae bacterium | reverse complement strand
TTTTCACCCATCCAGCCTGTAACAAACGGAATAAGTGAAAGCCAGAACAGCAGGTGGATATTTGCCCATAGCGTTTTTCCATTTACCTGCCTGGCGGCGTGCAGCATATGATGATGATTGTTCCAGTAAATACTGAGATAAATAAAGCTGAGGATATAACTTATAAAGACCGGCAAAAGTGGTTTTAAAGAAGCGAGTGACGTGCCATGAGGTACTTTCATTTCCAATACCATGATGGTGATAATAATTGCCAGCACACCATCGCTGAATGCTTCCAGTCTTCCTTTTCCCATAATATTTCAGTTAAAAAGATTCGTAATATACCCGAAAATAACGAAGTAATTATTTTGCTTATAGTCTTATTTCGGTCACCTTTACTTCCCTACTAAAATGAATCAGCATGTACATCATTGAAAACGAATTTTTGAAAATTGAAATAGATCCGAAAGGTGCGGAGTTGCAAAGCATTTATAATAAAAAACGTTCCCTGGAATATATGTGGAGTGGCGACCCTGCTTACTGGGGCAAGAAATCACCCGTGCTTTTCCCGATAGTGGGTACATTAAAACAAGACACCTATTATTATGAAAATAAAACCTATCATTTAAGCCGTCATGGTTTTGCAAGAGATATGGATTTTACCGTTACGGATCAAACACCTTCCTCTATTACATTTACGCTGGCACGAACGGATGAAACATTTGAAAAATATCCTTTTCAATTCCGCTTCGATATTATTTACAGTTTAAAAGAAAATCAATTGAGTGTGATGTACCGCGTAGTAAATAAGGGGAATGTTAACGATGCCATGTATTTTTCTGTTGGCGGACATCCTGCTTTTAAACTACCAGTATTACCCGGCACAAAGTATAACGACCATTATCTTGAATTTAATAAGAATGAAACTGCCGGAAGGTGGTTGATCTCTAAAGAAGGTTTGATCGAAAACCATAACACACCCTTACTAAACGATTCAAATATTTTGGCTCTTACAAAAGAATTATTTTATACCGATGCCCTGGTCTTTAAAGAACTGCGTTCCGAAAAACTAAAGCTGGTTTGCAAAGAGGCCGGGGAACTATTTGAATTTGATTTTACCGGCTTCCCGTATCTTGGTATCTGGGCAGCAAAGGACGCCGACTTTATTTGCATAGAACCCTGGTGTGGTATTGCAGATAACGTAAATGCAAGTCAGCAGCTTATAGAAAAGGAAGGAATCATTAAATTGGAATCCGCTGATCAGTTTGAAAGAAGCTGGAAGCTGACCATTTATTAAAACATATTAATTGTTGTTTTACAAAGAGTAAAACAACTGTATATATCCTGCTTGCATTTTTTTATAACTCCCTCGTTGAATTAGTCCGCTTGTTTTCATAGCTTCGGCAACCATTGTTTATTCCTCACACAAGCCATTGAAATGAAAAAAATTAAAGTTGTACCTATCTCTTGTTTGTTTGTGCTATGCCTGGCCGCCGTTTTTAGTTCCTGCGGAAATGAAACAGAAATAGAAACACCCATAGTAAAAAACGATAGTCTTACCGCTGTTCAGAAACATCTTCCCGAAAATGCACTGAAGAATCTGAATGTCGGTATGGGTTTGGAAGTAAAAGTTATGGCTACCGAGCCTATGTTGCAAAATCCTACCAATATAGATGTGGATGATCGTGGACGTGTTTGGGTTTGCGAAGCCTATAATTATCGTCCGGCTATAAATGGCAATCCAACCAATGCCCTGGGCGATCGCATATTAATACTGGAAGATAATGATGGCGACAGCCGGATAGATACGGCCAAAGTTTTTTACCAGGGTCCGGAACTGAATGCACCTATTGGCATTTGTGTGTTGGGTAATAAGGTCATCGTTTCACAAAGTCCTTTTGTGTGGATATTTTATGATGATAACGGTGATGATAAAGCCGACCGGAAAGAAATTCTTTTCCAGGGAATCAGCGGTGAACAACATGACCATGGTGTGCATGCTTTTACTTTCGGACCGGATGGTAAATTATATTTTAACTATGGCAATGCGGGTGAACAATTAATGGATAAGAATGGTAA
>JBPPMM010000189.1:0-3411 GCA_051306075.1 Chitinophagaceae bacterium | reverse complement strand
GAGGAATACAGAAAAGCAGGCCTTAAGGATTACCTGGGCCTTACTTATGGGCAATTGGCAGAAATGCAATTACAAAAGGGTAATTATGAGAAAGCAATCTTGTATTATTACCGGTCCCTTAAATACTATCAGGAAATCAGGGACTATTTTAATTGTAAACAAGTATTAAATGCCATAGGTTCTGAAATTTATTTTAAACATTATAAGGATGCTGATAAGGCACTGTTCAGTTACCAAAAAGCGCTTAATTATGTAAATAATGAAAGATCAAGGGATATGTCTGACGTCTTTGAATCCTTAAGTAGTCTGGCAAATATCGCGAATGTTTACGTTCAGAAAGGTTTGTATGATTCCGCATTCAGGTATTTTCAACTTGCTTTTGACCAGATAAAACCTGGTATTAATGAGACAGATATTGGCAATAGCCCACCGCATGAAATAATACAATTTAAAAAAATACATTACCTCACAGCTCTCGTGATAGATAAAGGAGATGCGTATCTTAAAAAATACAAGGCGAGTAAAGATCTCAAAAATCTCCGGGAAGCCGGACGTATTTATAAACTGGCCGATATGTTGCTTGATAAAATCAAATCGCAACAATCGGATTTGCAATCCAAACTTTTCTGGAGAAGAGACAGCCGTCGTTTATATGAGCATGCTATTGATGCCTGTTATCTGCAGGGCAATACGACTGGTGGATTTTACTTTTTTGAAAAAAGCCGTGCAGTTTTGCTCAATGACCAGCTCAACGAGCAGCGCTGGATGGGTGAAAATGATATTCTGAAACAAACTCAGCTAAAGAAAAAAATACTTCGGTTAGAAAGAGAATTGAATGCAGATGCTCTATCTGCTGATCAATTGGCAGTTATAAAGACGGAAATTTTCACGGTTAAACAGGAGTTGGACCGCCTTGAACAATTAATAAAAGCCGGGAACCCGTTGTATTTTCAAAGTTTCCTTGATACCGGTTCCATTACCCTGCGGCATGTACAGCATAAACTGTTGAAGGAACATCATGCACTGCTTGAAATTTTTTCAGGGGACAGTGCTGTATATGCCTTGCTGGTAACAGCACAGAATAGTTATTTAACTAAAATAAATAAGCAGGATTACGAAAGCACCGCTGGTAAATACATTTCTTATATATCCAATGCTGATTTGATGAACAGGGAATTTGACGATTTTGTCAGGGTGTCCAATCATTTACACAAACTCTTGTTTCAAAATTCAACATTACCCGGCCATCGTATTATCATTTCGCCCGACGGACAATATTTTCCGTTTGAATCATTAGTTACCAGCAGCAGTACCCCACAGCCTGCGTATTTTTTGAAAGAACATGCAGTAAGCTATACCTACTCGGCCCGGTTTCTGATGAATGATTTTAAATCGGGATCAGTTTCAGGCGGCAAAAACTTTATGGGTATTGCCCCTGTTAATTATCCTTCCACTTTTTCATTGACCGCTCTGCCGGGAAGCGATCTTTCGCTTACAAAAATTGCCGGCTATTTTGATAATGCAGTGAACCGGTCATCGGCTCAGGCATCACGGAATAATTTTCTACAGCAGTTTTCTAATTACCGGATCATTCAGCTATATACTCATGCCGCTGATAGCAGCAGCAATAATGAACCAGTTATTTATTTTGCTGACTCCGTATTGTACCTGTCTGATCTTATAAGCGAATACAAACCAATTACCCGGCTTATTGTATTATCTGCCTGCGAAACAGGTACCGGAAAAAATTACCAGGGAGAAGGAGTTTTTAGTTTCAACCGGGGATTTGCCGCGTTGGGAATTCCTGCGGCTATTTCAAACTTGTGGTCTGTTGAAAACGAATCGACTTACCAGCTAACCGAACTTTTTTATAAACATCTCGCTCAGGGACTACCAACTGATATTGCTCTGCAAAAAGGTAAACTTGAATTCATGCAGAATGCATCTAAAGAAAAGTTGTTGCCATACTATTGGGCAGGCCAGGTGCTGATAGGCAAAACAGATATTATTGAATTAAGAAAACATAGCATTTGGTATTGGATAATTTTTTCACTAATTATCGGGGCTGTCATTTTTTTTGGTTACAAACAGGTTTATAATAAAACATAAAACTAAATCGGGTTCCAAACCCTTTCGAAACAATTTCTAATGTTGTAGAAATTTGAAATTGTATATCCAAATTTTATTTTCTATGTTGTATTACACTAAAAATAAGCCACTCTGTGGGAGTGGCCTTATTAATATAAAGGTAATGTGTTATCCTAATTCCGGGTAAAGAGGAAATTGTTTCATGAAAGTTTTGACTTCGGTTTTCACATCAAAGATCGTTTTTTCATCTTCGGCATTTTTAAGAACTTTATCCAGCATGGCAACAACAGTTTCCATATCCTTTTCTTTCATACCTCTGGTAGTAATTGCTGGTACGCCTACACGAATACCGGAAGTTACAAAGGGTGATTTGTCATCGAAAGGGACAGCATTTTTGTTCAGCGTAATATGAGCTTTATCCAGGGTTTCCTGTGCTTTTTTACCAGTGAGTGATTTATTGCGCAAGTCAATTAACATTAAATGATTGTCTGTACCTCTGCTGATCAGATCATAACCACGGCTTACAAATGCTTTAGCCATTGCCTGTGCATTATTTATAACTTGTTTTGCATAAATCGTAAAATCTTCTGTAAGAATTTCTCCAAATGAAACGGCTTTGGCGGCAATTACATGCTCTAATGGTCCGCCCTGTGTACCTGGAAAAACGGCCAGGTCAAGCAATTGGCTCATAGTGCGTGTATTCCCTTTAGGATCTTTTATACCCCAGGTGTTTTCAAAATCATGACGCAACATTATAATGCCGCCCCTTGGTCCCCTTAATGTTTTATGTGTAGTTGAAGTAATGATATGACAATGATCAAAAGGATCATTCAGCAAGCCTTTTGCTATTAAACCTGCAGGGTGAGCAATATCGGCCATAATAACAGCGCCGATTTTATCTGCTACTTCGCGAATGCGTTTATAATCCCAGTCCCGGCTATAGGCAGATGCACCGCAAATGATCATTTTGGGTTTTTCCTTCAGAGCCGTTGCCTCAAGGTGGCCATAATCTACCAGGCCGGTTTCTTTTTTTACACCATAAAATAAGGCCTGGAAATTTTTTCCGCTGAAATTGGCGGGACTACCGTGAGTTAAATGGCCGCCCATACTAAGATCAAGTCCTAATATTTTATCCCCTGGTTTCAGGCAAGCCAGGAACACAGCTGCATTTGCCTGAGCTCCGCTATGTGGCTGCACGTTGGCCCAAGTGGCGTTAAATATTTTTTTTAATCGTTCAATAGCCAGAGTCTCTATCTCATCTACTATTTCGCAGCCTCCATAATATCGCTTGCCCGGATATCCTTCTGCATATTTATTGGTGGG
>JBPPMM010000178.1:0-3052 GCA_051306075.1 Chitinophagaceae bacterium | reverse complement strand
CAGATTCTAAAAGTGCTGGCTTCGGTCTCCGGATCAAAAAATCCTGAAAATTTATCCTCGTTTGGATTATAGAGATAAAGACCATTATTCGTTCCTGCCCAGATGGATCCTTCGGAATCCTGCAATAATCTATGGAACGGAACTCCTTTATTGTAACGTAAGAACCGCCCTGTCTCCGGGATTAAACGATTAATACCTCCCGTATAATCGCCCGCCCAGATTTCACCGGATCTGTCTTCAAAAACAGATACAATGTGGTCTGAGGTTAAGGAGGTAGTGTCCTTTGCGTCATGCAGATATTGATTAAAAGAACCATCCCTGGGAGTGTACCGGAGCAATCCATTGCCATTCAATACAAACCATATTGATCCCCGCCTATCCTGAATAATACGTGGGACATTCCTGGCCACCAATTCTGCATTATATTTCAATTCAATTATCAATTTGGAAAATTGTTGCGTTACCTTATTGAAAATACCCGGGCCCGCATGCGTGCCAATCCAAATGGTATCACCCATATCATGAAACAGGGATAATACATCATTTGCACTATCGAATAGACTATTAGAATCCGAAGGGTCGTGTTTGAATTGGTTCAGTAATTTTCCATGCTTATCATATTGCAGCAATCCGCTTTCTTCAGTTCCAACCCACAGATTTTCTTCTTTATCTTCAACAAAACTTAAAGGTGTACTGATGGTGGGGACGCTATTGATTGTTTTATGAAAAGGATCTGCCCGGAATAAATTGTTTTCCTGTGTACTTATCCAAATTACACCATCACGTGATTGATATGCATTCCATCCCGAGCTGTCGGGAAATCCATTACTTCCCTCGAAATGAATAATTTTTTTTGTAACTGTGTCGTACCGGTTAATACCCGAAAACATGGTACCGATCCAGATCGACCCAACACAATCTTCCATGATAAAACTGACCTGGTCATTGGCCTTGTGCCATGGTTCAGTTCTTAGCGGTGGGCGGCTTAGTTTATCAGGCTTTGAGGGGTCAAAGCTGTGTCGTTCAAAACGCCCTGATTTCCGATCCATAGTATGCAATCCGTCACCTGCGGTGCCCACCCAGAAGATACCCCGGCTGTCTTCAAAGATGGCCCTTACCTTGTTGCTGATAAGGCTGTGCGGATTTTTTGGATCATGCATATACCGGGTAAATGAGCCATCAGGATCCAGGCGGTTCAGGCCGCCTTCATCCGAAGGTTTTCCCATCCATGGGAAGTTTGTTCCAATCCAGATAACTCCCTGGCGGTCTTCATAAATGTTTATAACCTTGTTACTGCTTAAACTGCGGGGATTGCCTGGTTCATTCCGGTAGTGGATAAATTTTCCCGTTTTTTCGTCAAGTCGGTCTAGCCCCTCATCAGTACCCACCCAAAGGTTTCCCTTGCGGTCCCTTAAAACCAGGGTAACATTACCGCTTATGCTGGAAGGATCATTTGGGTCATGGCGAAAATGTTTAAACTCACCAGTTGCGGGTTCGAACCGGTCAAGACCTTCATTTAATCCTATCCAGATTATTCCCGAGGCATCCGCATAAACCGAATTAACAAAGTTACCCCCCAGTGAGTTTGGATTAGCATCATCGTGCCGGAAAGTAATCATCCTGACTCCGTCGTAGCGGTAAAGACAATGCTCGTCCTGGCCGGAGAACCACATGTACCCATGCGGATCCTGCGTTATGGAGGTGATTTTCCCCAATGGCTTGCCACCAATACCCTCCACCAGGTTAAACCTGAGCTCAGTGTTTTGCGCAAAGCCAGAAAAGGTGATTAGCTGTAAAAGGATTAACGCCGTTAGGAAAGTTTTTCCTTTCATAAATTTTTAACCATTGCAGCTATAAGATACTTATTACTACGGTAAATCAATAAAAATTTGCTTACCCTCAGCTTCTTTCCTTTCCTATCGACAGGCATGTTTCAACTTTTATTTCCCACAAAATGCTTTCATGCTTTCACAGGTTAGTGATAAACCCAATCCCTTACATTTCTGGTTGGTCAGATGTAAAAGATGATTGAAATATTTATCGGTGAACATTTTTATTTATTATATACAGTCAGGAGCCGTAGGCTCGAATGATTTTGTAACAACGGGTTTCAACCCGTTGATTAGAAATCTAACTTTAGAAAGAGTGCCATCGGCACGATACATAATTGTATCAAAACACTAATTACTATATACGCCGGAAGTCCGTTGTTATGATATGTATCGAGGCTACGTCTCCGTAATTTCCTGATTTAACCGAGGGTAATTGAATTATAGACTCCACTCTCTCACAGATTCCTCTTTCGCTCCACAAAATACATATCTATCTCCCCTTTATTCTTGGCGTCAATTTTTCCGCGGTGTGAGCAAGTGAATTGATCTTTAACTAACCCGTAAGTATGTTGCGAAATATTTATCTTTCCCGGAACGCCGGATTGTTCCATTCTTGCTGCAAGATTTACCGTATCACCCCAGATATCATACTGGAATTTTTTTATGCCAACCACTCCGGCGACAACAGGGCCGGTATGAATACCAATGCGTAGTTCAAAATATGGTTTATCTGATGCTGCTCTTTCCTGTTTCAGTTTTTCAACTGACTGTTGCATAACAATGGCGGCTTCTACCACATTTTGTGCGGTTGCTGAATTTTTTTCCGGAAGCCCACCGGCTGCTACATAGGCATCACCAATTGTTTTTATTTTTTCCAACCCATATTTTTGAATGATGCCATCAAAAGCGCTGAAATAAGTATTAATTTCCTTTACCAGTTCCTGTGCCGTCATTTTTTCTGCTACATTGGTAAACCCTTTAATGTCGCTGAACAATACCGTCACTTCATCAAAAGATTTTGCAGTAGTATATCCTTTCTCTTTTAATTCTTCTGCTACTTCAGAGGGGAGTATATTTAGAAGTAGTTCATCTGATTTTTCTTTTTGCTTTACCACTTCTGCTGTTCTTACTTTTACCGTTTGTTCCAGTATTCTTTTTTGTTTATGTAGTGTAGCAGTTCGCCAGCGGTAAATGCCATATAATAGCGCTACTAAAGTAAT
>JBPPMM010000087.1:0-2728 GCA_051306075.1 Chitinophagaceae bacterium | reverse complement strand
CTTTCTTTTATAAGTTCAGTAAGGCAAACCGGTTTGATGCCGGTATAATCCTCAGTACAATAAAAATCAATTCTTGTTTTTTGCTGATGCGGAAAAATTTCCAGCAGTATTACGTTTTCCGGATCATGGTCGCCTAATAATATCTCTTTTAAATGCCGGATGTAGGTTTCTTTGTTATGGCCACCCAGGTAGGCAGAATAATTGTCGGGAAGGTCAAAATTGTTTCTGCAAACATCATCTATTAAAACTTCATAAGCAAACAAGGTCGGGAAACCCTGCATCTCTATAAGTTGTGGCTCATAATCACCATCTTCACTGGTGCAGATGCCAAAGTCAAAAGCTATAAAATGAGTATGCTCATTTTCCCCCTTAACAATTAAGTTAGGAGGGATTGCATTTTGCGTACGCTTTTTAAATTGCGGATCAATAATAATATCTACAATGCTTTCACAGGCGTCCAGCATTTTTTTTGTAAATTCTTTTGGGATAAAAATGGGAGTTTCTGCCACACGGAAATCAATAGCGCCGGGATGTGCCGAATTCAATTCTTTTAAAAAAGCCTGGTATTTTTCATCAGTAAAATTCGCATTGAATTGCTGGCGTAATGCTGGGACCATTGGCTATTGTTTTAAGCTAAGTTAGGCTACAGCAAGAAGGTTAAGAAAAAGTTTTGCTTTCAGGGAATGGGAGCTCATGAACTTAAAAAAGTTGTTCCATTTTTTTCGACTTACATTTTGAAACTTCTTACACTGCCTGCTCCAGCACGAAGTGTTCCATTCTACGAATGGATTGATTCAGGAAATTGGGAAGAATGTGGGAATAGGTCCATTGTATTTTATCCGGATCATTCAAATGTTCCAGCATGCTGTTTAATTTTTCTTCGCCGTGGTTTTCAATTACCGTCTTTCTCTTTTCTTCAGTTTGTAGGTGAATACTCATGCCTTCAGCATCTGCTTCCGGATGAAATTGAGTGCCGATCATGAATTCATTAAAACGAATACCCATCACAGCCCTTTCATATGGAACATGCGGGCGATTTTTTTCGATACATAAAATAGATGCACCCATTTCATTAAGTAAATCATGGTTAGGCTGGATCACCTGGTAATCCCGGCTGTCTACTGCATAGAACGGTTCTCCCAGGCCCTGAAATACCGGTTCCGTTTTACCTTCTGCCAGCAAATGAACAGGGAAAACACCAAAGGAAGTGGACTTTCTCTTATAAACTACACCCGCATTAAAAAAGCGGCTGGCCAGTTGGAATGAATGACAAATAAAAAAGACGAATTTTTTTTGAGTGGTAGAAGGGTTACTGTTCCAGCGCAGGATCTCATCTACCCATTTGCACCAGCTAATATCCCAGTCGTCGAACCGGCTTGATAATGGATCGCCGGGACCGCCGCTCGAAATATAAATATCGAAAGAAGTATCAGGAAGTACATTCTTTTGTCTCACATCAAATTCTGTACACTCTATCTTTTTGTCCAGCGTAGCTGACCATTCGTTAATGATCTGCCGGATACAACGCATGCCCTGGTTTGGGAATCCATCATTCATATCAAGAATGGCTATACGGATCGACTGGTTCTCGTTCCAAATCATAGCGCAAACATAGCGAATTTTTCACCGACGATCTGTCTGCAGGAATACACAACCGGGATAAATAAAGGATAAATGATTTTGATTAAGAAATTTTTTACTCAAAAAATAAACTGTAAAGAATTGTTGCTAAGATTTTTCATTTAACATTATTTTACCCGGCGGCGGAATCCTAAAAATAAAATAAAAGGTTATTAAAATAGTTATTATGGCCGTTATCATAAACGCAGCTGCTGCTCCAAACTTGAACCAGATCAATCCGGCCATAGAACTGGCTATCAGTGCGCAGATACTTTGAAATCCGGAATACGTTCCTATAGCAGTGGCTGTATCTTTTTTATGGGTGATATTACTGATCCAGGCTTTGGAAATTCCTTCCGTTGCAGCAGCATAAATTCCATAAAGAAAGAATAATCCAAAATAGAAATAGATATTATTAACGGTGGCCATGCCAATATATACGGTTGCAAATAAAATAAGGCCAAGAATGAAAATTTTCTTCAGGCCCATTCTGTCAGCTATAATACCGGCGGGGAAAGCAAATGCCGCATACACAAGGTTGTAAAAAATGTAGGCACCAATGGCAAGGGTATCATTGACTCCTGATTCTTTCAGCTTTAACAACAAGAAAACGTCTGAACTGTTAAACAATGTAAAGGCTAATAACCCGATAGTAAGCTTACGGTATGCAGGGGGGCTGGTTTTCCAATATTTTAAAAAAGAAAAAAATGGAGTGGGCGACTTTTGTTTTTGAATAAGCGGTTTCTTGTCTTTGATAAGTAATGAAGCCAGTACGGCTACCATACCAGGGAGGAAGGCGATATAAAATAAAGTTATATAGTCCTGCGGGTAATAATAAAGGTAGATCAATGCGGCCACCGGTCCTGCCACAGCGCCTAAGGTGTCCATGGAACGATGAAAGCCGAAAACTTTTCCTTTTGTTTCAAAGGTCGCTTCGTCAGAAAGGATAGCATCCCTGGCTCCGGTTCTTAATCCTTTTCCAAACCGGTCAATAGTTCGGGCAAAAAATATCCACAGCGGATAAATAAAAAAAGCCATCATCGGTTTGGAGATGGCGCTCAATGCATACCCTAATTGTACAAATGGTGCCCGCCTGCTGGTGTTATCT
>JBPPMM010000171.1:0-4761 GCA_051306075.1 Chitinophagaceae bacterium | reverse complement strand
CAGCGGAGCCGGTGGTATAGCAGTTGGTGTTCATACTACCCAGTTTGAAATCAGGAAAGCAGAATTTAATTTGCTGGAACCGGTATTAAGAATTGCTTCAGAAGAAATTGAGCAATCTCCAAAACGAAATGGGTTTGTTAAAGTGGCGGGTATTTGTGGCCCTACGGAAAACGCAGTGCAGGAAGCTAAACTGGCTGTAAAGTATGGATATCATTTAGGACTACTCAGCATGGGCGGATTGCAGGATTATTCAGAAGAAGAATTGATAAAGCGCACCCAATCTGTTGCAGAAATAATTCCTGTGTTTGGCTTCTATCTTCAACCTTCAGCCGGAGGCCGCATTTTGAGCTATGAATTCTGGCGGGCATTTGTTGATATTCCGAATGTGCATGCTATTAAAGTGGCTGCTTTTAACCGATACCAGACACTAGATGTAGTAAGGGCTGTTTGTTTCTCTTCAAGAAGAGATGAAATTGTTTTGTACACCGGCAATGATGATAATATTATCCCAGATCTGCTGACGCCTTACCATTTTACCGTGAACGGACAAGCGATTAAAAAGAGTTTTGCGGGAGGATTGCTGGGCCATTGGTCTGTATGGACAAAAAAAGCCGTCGACCTTTTAGAAGAAATAAAAAAATGTATCAATAGTGATTACGCAGGTGTTGAAAAATTATTGTTGAAAGGAATAGAAGTAACGGATATGAACGCTGCGATTTTTGATCCTCAGCATTTCTTTAAAGGATGTATTTCCGGCATACATGAAATATTATACAGGCAAGGGCTGATGCAACACCGGCTTTGCCTGGATCCGAAGGAGAAATTATCTGCAGGGCAGCAGGAGGAAATAAACCGGGTGATTATTGCGTATCCTTATTTAACTGATGATGAATTTGTAACGGATTTTGTTGCTGGTGAGAGAAAAAGCATGGCTATCCAATCAGAGGATAATAATTAAAGAAGTTATGAAGAAAAAAAATTCGCTGATGCTTTTGTTACTGCCATAAGAACAAGGGTAAACGATCCAATTCAAGTTTCAAGCCAATCGAATAAAAATGAATTGGCTTTAAATGATTCATCTATTTTAATTAAGAAAATATCTTCGATTAATTTTTATCAAGATTAGTAATTTCTGAATGCGCCATTATTATTTCAATAATCAAAAAGAAAAAAAGCTTCTTATTTTTTTATTGGCAGGTTTTATCATCAATGCAAAAATCCAGGGGCAGAAATTGGATAGTGCTATGTATTATATACAAAGCGGGGACAAACCCGAATGGAATGAGTTTGATAATCATACTCCCATTAAATCATTTTCAATTCAATTTAATGCCAGTAAAAATGCCACAGAACAAACGCTTCGTATAAGACAATATGATGTAAAACAATCCTGGATGGTTATGCTTAACGGGAATAACCTGGGAGCATTAATTTCTGATATGAACGACATGGTTATTTACCTGCCCGTTCCTCCCGGGAAATTAATTGATGGAATAAATAAATTGGATATTATACCCGCTTCACCTCAACCGGATGACATAATGATTGGCGAAGTGTTTTTGTACCCGGTTGCATACAGCAAAATGATGTTTGAATCGCACCTGGAGATAGAAGTTTTTGAAAAGGAAAAGAATACTCCAATTCCCTGCAGACTTACCATCATCAATTCGAAAAGATCATTACAAACAATGGCTATAGCAAATGCAGGTCCTGTTGCTTTTCGTCCCGGTAATATTTATACAACAGATGGAAAATTTTCTGTGGGCCTCCCATCCGGGGAATATACCATATTCGCCACCCGTGGTTTTGAATATAGTGTTGATTCTTTCCATTTTCAAGTTCGTCCGGGGCAAATGATCAATAAAAAATTATTCATTAGTCGTGAAGTAAATACTGAAGGATGGATCAGTAGTGATACTCATATTCACACATACACTTATTCAGGTCATGGGGATGCAACGATTGGAGAACGGGCGATAAGCATAGCAGGTGAAGGGATTGAACTGCCAGTTATGACAGATCATAATATCAAAGTAAGTATTGCTCCTTTAATGGATTCTTTGAATCTGGGTAATTACTATACTCCGGTTACGGGCATGGAATTCACAACCAACCTGGGGCACTTTAATGTTTTTCCTGAAATAGCAGGAGCGCCGGTTCCCGGCTACCAATTAAAAAATTGGGATAGTGTTACACCCGGGATTAATCCTTCCGATGATCGTGTGGTGATCCTGAATCATGCAAGAGATATACATAAAGAATTTCGACCTTTTGATCCCGGGCATCATGTGGCCATTGCCGGTTACAACCTGGATGGATGGCAGATACCCGCCAACGCTATGGAGATTGTTAATTCGGGATCGCTGCAAACAAATATGTTTCAGTTAATGCAGGATTGGTTTGGAATGATGAACAGGGGTTATTATCTAACACCTGTTGGTTCATCGGATTCACATGATGTCAGCAGATACATCGTAGGTCAGGCAAGAACTTATATTGAATGCAATGATGAAATGCCTGGCAAGATTGATATAAATGAAGCCATAAAAAATTTTAAAGCAGGTAAAGTGGCTGTCAGTATGGGGCTGCTGCCGCAAATAACCGTCAACGACCAATATGGAGCTGGTGATCTTGTTCCCAAAACAGATCAAATCAAAGTATCCGTAAAAGTTTTAGGACCGGGATGGACAAACGTCAACAAAGTATCACTTTATGCCAATGGAAAAAAAATCCAGGAAGCCATCGATATAAAAACTAATATACCCGGACTAAAGTGGGAGGGCACATGGATCCTGCCCAAGTTTAATAACGATGTATTTATTGTGGCGGTTGCAGAAGGACCTTATTCTTTTTTACCTTACTGGCCTTTAGTAAAACCATTTCAGCCGGCCTCTAACAGTTGGATACCGCAGGTGATGGGATTGACTGGGGCGGTCTGGATCGATAGCGATGGTGACGGGAACAGAACAAGTGCATTTCACTATGCAACAGAAGCATGGAAAAAATCAAACAACGATATCGGGAAATTTATTTTTTCCTTGGATGGCTTTGATGAAGCCACTGGCGTTCAGGCTGCTTCCGTTTTAGATCAGCAAAAAAGGTCATTTAAAAGGTGGGCATTTAAGAAAGCAGTACAAAAAGCATCACCGGAAATACGGTTAGGGATTCAAAATTATATGGAGGAAAGGATCAAATAAAAAACGCGGGCAGATAATTTAAGTATGGATAAATGAGTTTATTTTTTTGAAATAAGTTTTGATATAAAAAGTATTCCATGCTTCTTCATTTACCTTTATAGCTCATCCGGGTTTTTTGAATATAAAGCGGATACTAAAAATATTTTTTCAACCGGATTCAAAGAGAATAAAACATTATGCTATCTACAACACAACAGGCCATGGCTCCCGGGATAATAAAGAAGATCAATGATTCCGGCGTTATAGCGGTATTAATTATTGACGAATTAAATCATGCGGTGCCGCTTGCCAATGCCCTTTTAAAAGGAGGTGTTGATATCATTGAATTAACCCTTCGTACATCCGTAGCATTTGATGCGGCCCGTTTGATCAAAAAAGAAGTGCCGGAAATGACGTTGGGATTTGGGACAGTCATAAATATTGAACAGGTAAAGGAAGTCGTTGACCTGGGTGCTGATTTTGCTGTGGCACCGGGTTGCAATCCACGCATTATTGCTGAGGCACAAAAGCTTGGTTTATCCTTTGCACCGGGCATTATGACACCATCAGAAATTGAGATCGCTATAGAAAATGGTTGCCGGCTTATGAAATATTTTCCCGCCGAAACTTCAGGAGGCATGGATCACCTTAAAAGCATGGCGGCGCCCTACCAGCATTTGGGTTTGAAATTTATTCCGTTGGGCGGATGCCACCCCGGGAATGCTCCTGCTTATCTCGAATCTCCCCTTATAGCAGCGATAGGGGGCTCATGGATCGCAACAAGGTCACTTATTCAAAGTGAAGATTGGGATGCGATAACCGAGAATGCAATTGAAATCAAAAAGATAATTTCAAATACAGTGAAAAAATAAAAAAGACTCATGCTGTTAAAGTTTAGATGAGCTCCCGGGCAGTAGAAAAAAGGATACGATATTTGATTATATAAAATCGTTGTTTATTGAAGGTTTTGCAAATCGTATATCGGTATTCTCTCATATAAAAATGAAGGCCATTCTTGATGTTACCTGCAGGCCATCTGCATTAACTCCAAATTTAGTCAGCTTCTTACAACTCTCTCATTTGATGGGTACAGGAAAATCGTTTTGAAAAAGGTTCACCGTAGTTATTTATTCTTTGCAATAACATTGCCTTCATTCCGTTTAGTGGGATGATCTTACCCCTAATGTTGACTTATGCTCTGAAAAACGAGTGGCCTTTGCGTAGAGCAGATCTCCTAAACCGCAATTAATTACAGAAATAATTCTTCGCTATTCAGCCATTTTGCTATTGTATTTCTTTACCATCAGGTTTTACCTGATTAGAAATATGTCTATTGCTGAATACTTTGTCACTTACAAACATTTGAAGTGACGTACAAATTAATTTTTCACAGTTAAATTTTTTACCTATGAACCTTTTCAAAATTATTCCCGTGTTATTGATTGTATCAATACTAAGTTGCAAAAAAAGCGATAATCCGGGAGAAAATCCAACAGTTAAATCAACAAATCCGGATAAGAATGTAACTGGTGTTTCCCGTAGCTCTGACATTACTTTTACTTTTAGCGAATCGATGAATCCATCA
>JBPPMM010000165.1:0-6745 GCA_051306075.1 Chitinophagaceae bacterium | reverse complement strand
GACAGATCTCTCCAGCATTGAAAAAAACGTTCCTGTGCTTCCGGCTTAGTCCATAAAGGTTTTTCCTTTTCATTAAAATGGTGTGACCGTAATATGTGCAGGTCAACAACGGCATCCAGTTTATATTTCCTGCACCAGTCAATTGCATCTGTTAAAAGCGAAAAGGCTTCTGCGTCCTGCTGTCCGTCTTCCTTCCATAACTGTTCTTCATCAACGGGTATCCTGAGATGATCGAAGCCAAGACCTGCCAGGTATTGTACATCTTTTTCTGTAAAGAAATTTTTTCGTTCTTCTCCGCGCCGGTTGCTTTGGGAAAGCCAGTGGCTTATATTAGTTCCTTTTTTAAAAGTGAATTCATTCGCTTTTCTTTCGGGTAAAAAAGACGACAATATGGTCAACAGAGAAAGAAGAACAAATAGAAATCCGGAACGGATGGCTTTTACATTTTTAATTAGCATGATTCTTAATTTGAAACTGTTTTTTTAATATTTATTTTACCGGAGGCGTTTCTTTGCCGGTATTTTTGATTTTTCTTCCTCTGCCTTAGATGCAACAATTGGTTCCAGTACAAAAGCAATATCCTCACCGATATAATTAGCATTGCCACCCATATGCAGGTAGGGAATGGTAAAAGAAATGATTCCGTTAGTACTGGCTACTTCTGTTGTGTCAAGAAATTGTCCCCGCCAGGTATGGTATAATCTTAGTTTGTATTTTCCATCATTTGTATTTTTTAGTGTTATCGTTTTTCCTGCGATATCTGTTTGTGGATTGGCGGCCCAGCCAAAAATCATTTCATTACTTTTCATGGCAAAGCCATCACCTTTTGAAACTGTAATTTCTGATTTGGAAAGATTGGACAATTTTGAAAATGGTATCTGTTCTGTAAATTTTTTAATACTGGTAAGTTGTGCAGTCACCATATTATCATTCAGCCTGCCTGAGAAGGCCCACCAGAAAGGCGTCATGGCAGCGCCATTGGCCAGGCTGGCCCAAAGTGCATTATGATACAGTGCAAGGTAACCGGGCATAGACGGCTCATAAAAAGTATGATCCCATCCAGATTCACCAATAATAGCAGGCTTTTCATAACCATTCCATAATTTACTTACTTCTCCTGCATATATTGAATAACTCTCTGTCAGCGGATGAACAATAGCGGAGTCCATTGTTCCAGTACGGTTCATTGCATATCCCTGTGCTTCATAAATTTCCCTGGCAGCCATGTCAAAAATTTGATAACCTTCATGAAAATATTCTTTTATGCCTCCGCTTCTTGTTCCCGTGGTCAGGTGCCGGTAAGGATCATGTTGCTTAAAATAATCGTGCACTTTTTTACTCCAGTTAGTGGCCATGGCACTATCGCCCGATACCCAACCATCGGTGCCGTTTATTTCATCAACAATAAACCAGGTGGCCAGGGAGCGGCTATAGCCCCAGCGGGCGATGAAGTACCTGTATAGTTTTTCCTGGTAATCCCATGCTTCTTTGCTCCTGTAAAAATCCTTTGCCGCCGTTATTTGCTGGTAGGGATTGCTGTACCATCTTATATTGCCGCCTCCCCAAACGGTTTCTGATAAATAGGAATGAAACCAGATATTCAGGCTGAGTTGCATATCTCTGTCCTCGCACATTTTTAATACATAATCTATACGGCCGCTGATATTCTGATCATATCTTCCCAAACCGCTGGCCAGGGTTTCAAGTGGCGTAATGTAGGTGCTGATAAAATTGACACCCAGCTTTTTTAAATTATCCAGTTCTTCTGCTTTGATCTGACCGCTGTTGAATCCGGCATAATTATCATTGTACCAAAATCCCACACCATAATAAGGGGAACCATTATTAAATTCAAGATATCGCTTATTGGCAGCGATACGCAGGATGCCATTGTTGGATGAATTATAGGTTGTAAAACTTTTCTGTTCACTGCTGGCTTTCCCATTTTTATCTGTCACTCTCACTGTGTAATTCCATTTCCCGGTTTCTCCGGGTGAAAATCTTATCTTCCATATAGTTCCTTGAGCATAATTATAAAATCCATTGATGTTCCATTGTTTACCGGAAGGGGAAATAAAATCAGCAACAAGGTCTACCTGGTCTGGATCAAACGGGTTTACAAATTCAGCTTTAATGTTCAGGCTGATTTCAAATTTATCGTACAAGCCAATGGAGTCGGCATTTGTCCTTATTAAAATTATTTCAGGAGGAGCCGCTAAAGTAATAAAAGAGAAGGATAACAGGGCCAGGGTCATGTAAAGTTTTAGGCTGGTCATTGTGCAATCAGTTATTTTTGGATGAGTAATGGTATTGAAGTTACGTTGTTTACTTTTTTTTGAAACATATAATGTTTCATTTCAAGTCGGGTTAAAAAAAAAGATAATTTATCATTTATAAATTTTTATCATGTTACGAATGCTTACTGCTTTTATCGCTTTATTTTTTTTAGGTTTTACCAGGCAGGCCCCGGTAGAACGCCTGCTTTATGTTGCCGAAGACCAGGGTTGGGTGTACATATATGATATCAATAATGATCATAATCTGCTGCGAAAATTTGAAGTGCCCGGAACGGGAGAGTTCAAAGGCATTTGTGCGGATCCCATTCGTGGTAAATTATACCTGAGTTCCTATGTGAATGATCAGCTGGTATGCGTAGATCTGAAAACTGAAAAGATAGATTGGACTTTGTATATCCCCGGATACCCGGACAGCCCCGCCATTACCCCTGATGGTAAATATATTTATATGCCCAAACGATACAGTAAGTTTTGGGATGTTGTAGATACTGATCTTCGCAAAGTAGTGGCACAGGTTGAAGTGCCTTATGGTAATCCGCATAATACCTGGTGCAGCAAGGATGGGAAAAAAATGTATCTGGCAGCATTAGGCAATGAAAATCTATACGTGGCCGACACAAAAACAAAAAAAATAATTTCAACCGTGGGACCCTTTGAACCCAATCCGAATGATCCATGGAGTTGGACACAAAAAAAACATAAGGGGCCAAAGGGCATTCGTCCCTTTGCTGTATCGGATGATGACCAATTTGCTTATGTCAACCTCGATGGTGTTTTAGGATATGAGATTGGGGAAATAAAAACAGGAAAAAAAATAGCTAGGGTAGATGTAAATGGATTTGAAAAACTCAGGGGTGGGCATTTAACTACCAGCCATGGTGTTAATATTACGCCGGATCAAAAAGAAATATGGGTAAGCAATGATGCCGGGCCATATATACATGTATTTGATTGCACCGTTTCTCCTCACCGCCAGGTAGCCGATATAAAACTCAATCACAAGAACGGATGGATCACCTTTGCTGTGGATGGCCAGTATGCCTACGCATCTTCAGGTGATGTAATCAATACAAAAACAAAAAAGATTGTTGCCACACTGGTGGAAAGTGAAAAGCTTCTTGAAATTCAGTTTGAAGGCGGTAAAGCCGTTCGGGTGGGAACAAGGTGATGATAAGGTTGACGAAAATTATTTTTTGTAAACTTACCTAACCAGCTTTCATATCAGGTGAATTTTGGAACGATACAGGCCATATGAAATTATTCAAAATAAATATTGTATCAGGCTTTTTATTTTTATCTGTTGGTCAGGTGATGTTATTTGCTCAGCCTGCAAAAGCAAGGAAGGCTATTTTTGACGGAAAGAGTTTTAATGGATGGACCATCATAGATACCCCCGCACATGTGACCATTGAAGATCATTCCTTCGTCATTCATATGACAAAAAATACAAAGCGGCATGCTTTTATTCGTTCGAATAAAAAATACAAGGACTTTATACTGGAACTGGATTGCAAAAGAGATACCTTGTTCGATTCGGGAATTCTTCTGCGTGCAACAACAGCACCTGATACAGCCAGGGTGGGGCTTTTCGGATATATGGTCAAGATCGATCCATCATTAACAAGACGCTGGACCGGCGGAATTTTTTTTGATTACGGAAATTATATTGAATGGATGTATCCGCTTGCTGATGATAAAAGAGCACAGCAGGCAGAACGGGTGGGCGAATGGAACCATTACCGCATTGAAGCCATTGGAAATATTTTTAAAGTATGGATTAACGATATACCGGTAACCCATTTGATCAATAAACGATATGAAGAGGGATGGATTGCATTAAAAATTCATTATCTCGCCGGCACACCCTGGAATGAACAAATGTCGGCGGCATTCAAAAACATTCGGATTGTTGAATCAAGATTGAAAAAATATGCCAGAGACGTGAATATCCCTGCAAAAGAAGTGGAGTCAGGAAAACTAACTTTTTATTAAATGAATAATTGCTTATGCTAATAAAAACGGGAATAATATTTTTGATAGCGGCCCTGCTAAATACCTCAAATGATCCCGGGCCTCAAAATGCCGGTGAATTGATTAAAAAGTTTTCTACGGTTGAAGTGGGATCGGTAAATGATAAATTGAAAAATGATAAGCAGGTAAAAGAAATTGCGGGCCAGGTGAGTATTGCTTTTGAAATGAATAGAAAACCGTTGGTCTTTGCTGTTGGCAGATTAGAGAAGGCATTTAAACATTCTGGACAGTGGGTTTTACTAACGACCCTTTTTACCGCTACCAAGGCAAATATTTCTGTTTTTATTCATCAGGCTGAAAAATCGATTTATAAGGAAGGATACAAAATCCATTTTGTAAACGAAACGCTGATGATCACTGCCATGGATGAAACAGGGGCCATGTATGGAATACTGGATTTAGCAGAACAAATACAAGCAGGAAAAACATGGCAAACCATAAAAGCAAAAACCGTTAACCCGCAGTTTTCTGTCCGTGCATTAAAATTTAATCTTCCCTGGTCATCCTATCGCTCTGGTCCTGCTATGGATCTGCATATGGATACATGTAAAGACCTGGGTTTCTGGCAATCCTTTTTGGACCAGATGGCGGAGAACCGCTTCAATATTCTTTCCTTATGGAATATTCATCCTTTTTCATTCATGGTAAAGCCGGTAAATTTTCCCGCGGCAAATAATTACTCAGAAAAAGAAATGAACGAGTGGAAACAATTCTTTACTTCCTTGTTCCGGATGGCGAGGGAGCGGGGCATTGAACCATTTATTGTAAACTGGAATATTGCCGTATCACCGGAATTTGCAAAGGCCTATGGTGTAAAAGAAAGAAATGATACATCCGCTATTGTAAAAAAATATACACGGGAAGTGGTTACCCAAATTATTAATGAGTACCCCGACCTGGCCGGTATTGGAATTACACTTGCCGACTGGATGAGCAATTTCAAATCACCAGGAAGTGATCTACCCGACATGTCGCCGAAAGACCGCGAAGACTGGATTGAAGAAACCGTGATCGCCGGAATTAAAAATGCAAACAGGCCGGTTAAACTTATTCATCGTTCTGTATTGTCATCCGATCCGGCAGAAATGAGAAGAGTGATCGATAACGCCGGTCTTCCTGATACCACTTTAGTTGAAGTTAAATTTAACTGGTCGCACGGACATTCCACGCCAGTGCTGGCTTTAACACATGATTCACATTCAGGAAAGCGGGACGATGGTTATTGGAATCCCATGCCTTCCAATTATCGCATTGAATGGATGATCCGTAATGAGGACTTTTTTATTTTACGCTGGGGCCAGCCTGACTTTATAAGAAAGCATATTGCTGCAAATACACATGACTATATAAATGGATATTTTGTTGGATCGGAAGGATATATTCCCGCCAAAGATTTTTCTCATTTGGATAACGGCCATCGCAACTGGAATTATGCTTTTGAAAAGCAATGGCTTTTTTATATGCTTTGGGGACGATTGCTCTACGACCCAACTACGCCGGATGCGGTTTTTGAAAAAGAATTTAATATTCGCTATGGCAATCAAAATGGTGATCGTTTATTAAAAGCATATGCGCATGCCAGCCAGATGCCACTGAAACTGGCTTCCTTTTTTGCAGCTACCTGGGACTATACCTTATATTCAGAAGGCTTTCTGGCACCCTATCCAGCTAATGCAGGTTTGTTTGATTCAGCGTCGGCATTTATTTCAATCAATGAACTGATCGATCATCCTGTTCTGGATCCCAAATACATTTCCATAAAAAATTATGTAAAGGCAATAGTTGAAAATAGGATTTTGGAAAAAGGAAAAGTTTCACCCCTGGTACTGGCTGATTCACTTGAAGCAGATGGTAAAAAGACAATGATTCTTATAACTCCTTTGCGCAAAGGAGCAACTGCCTCCTTGTCCTGCGAACTGGATGACCTGGAAACATGGGCACACCTGAGTATATATTTTGCAAATAAACTGCGGGCCGGAGTGGCCCTGGAGCGGTTTCGGTTAACAGGAGTAAAATCACAAAAAGAAAAAGCAGTAC
This sequence comes from Chitinophagaceae bacterium, assembly GCA_051306075.1. Lineage (GTDB taxonomy): Bacteria > Bacteroidota > Bacteroidia > Chitinophagales > Chitinophagaceae > Terrimonas_B. Next base: position 380 of record JBPPMM010000165.1, on the reverse strand, counting down.
AGTTGTTGACAAGCTGTCTTGTTCATTGGAAAAAACTGGGTGACATTACATCTGCTCATTACAGGGAAGTGCCTTATATTGACGGGTACAATTCATCTTTACATACAAAAAAGGATGCGGAATATTTTTCCTGGATAAAGTATTTACCACAGGTGCAGCGGGATATAGTTTTAGCAAAGGAATCATCACCTGTTATTTCAAAAAAGAATTGATAATGATAATCACCGGCATGAAAAGAAAAAATAGCTTGCTTCTCGTTTCTTTTTTTGGATTTATTTCAGCAAGCTTTTGTCAAAGCGTACAGGTAGATTATGCAGAAAACATTCCGGGTGGCGTTTATGCTGCCTCTATGCTGAAGAAGTCGTTCGCAAAAAAAGGAA
>JBPPMM010000149.1:0-2332 GCA_051306075.1 Chitinophagaceae bacterium | reverse complement strand
GCAAAGATCGTAACGAGGTTTTGGATCATGACCGTTCTGTGCGTGGTGTTGAGTATAGTAACATTAAAATTAAGATAGACGATACAGGTTTCGCGAAAGGCTTATTTGAAAAACCGCCAACTGCTGCCGGGCCCTAATGAAAAAGTACTCTGATGTAAATCATTTTAGAATTTTCTAAAGTTGATACTTGTGAAGAACCATTTTTATTTCGTTACCGGTGAAAACTAACATTTAATTATTTTATTTCTGCCAGGATAAAAGGCAGGAGACGGTAAAACCGGGAAGCCCTTCATCTGCGGATGAAGTGGAAGAACAGGCAGAAGGTATGGGCAAACGAATTGTAATATTAGGCGGGGGGGAAAGTGGTGCAGGCGCCGCCATTCTTGCAAAACAAAAGGGGTATGACGTATTTGTTTCTGATGAAAGTTCTTTGAAAGAAAATTATCGTAATGAGCTGGTAAATGCCGGCATCGGATTCGAAGAAGGTAGCCAGGATGAAAAAAGAATTTTGGCAGCTGATGTAGTGATGAAAAGCCCGGGCATTCCTGAGAAGAATGCCATGGTAAAAAAGATCAGGGCAAAAGGAATTGAAATCATCAGTGAAATTGAACTGGCCTACCAATTTAAAGGAGATAGCAAGATCATTGCTATTACCGGGAGTAATGGTAAAACAACCACTACCGCACTCATGTATCATATCTGCCGGAAAGCAGGACTTGATTGTGCTATGGTGGGTAATATCGGTTATTCTTTTGCCAGGCAGGTGGCTGAAAATCCCGCTGCAGTTTATGTAGCTGAAATCAGCAGTTTTCAATTGGATGATATTAAAACCTTTCGCCCCGATATTGCCATATTGACCAACATTACTGAAGATCACCTCGATCGTTACGATTATGATTTTAAAAAATATATCAATAGCAAATTTCGGATTGCCATGAATCAGCAGCCAGGTGATCAATTCATTTATTGCGCCGACGATGATATAACGATGAAATATATTTTGGAATACAATATTCACTCAAACCAACTGCCAATCAGCATGAAGACAGAACTATCCAATGGAGCATTTATCAAAGACGGGGACATGTACGTAAGAACGGGAGAAGACTTTACAAGCATGAGTGTTTATGACTTCGCTTTGAAGGGCAAGCATAACCAGTACAATACCATGGCAGCCTGCCTGGCCGCTGTGTTGATGGACATCCGCAGTGAAAAAATCCGTGAAGCGGTGCAGGACTTCCAGGGATTAGAACACAGGATGGAGCCGGTGGCAACTATAAGAGGCGTGGAATTTATTAATGATAGTAAGGCCACCAATGTAAACTCAACCTGGTATGCTCTTGAAACCATGACAAAGCCAACCATTCTTATTTTGGGTGGGGTTGACAAAGGCAATGATTATTCTTTGATAGAAGAGCTGGTGAGAGAAAAAGTAAAAGCGATCATTTGCCTGGGAAAAGATAATACCAGGATTCACCAGGCATTTGGAAATATAGTGAGTACGATTGTGAATACACAAAAGATAGTGGATGCGGTACAGGCGGCGTACCACTTTGCAACTAAGGGAGACGTGGTTTTGTTAAGCCCCGCCTGTGCAAGTTTTGACCTGTTCAAAAATTATGAAGACAGGGGCAACCAGTATAAGCATGCAGTAAAGGAGTTATAAGTGGGTTAGGGTTTGTAGTGTTTGAACCAAAGTAATTTTTATGGAAATAACGAGAGATATACGGTTTAGCGAAATGGGGAATTTTAATACCCGCAACCTGCTTAATAAAACGAGAGGTGACAAAGTAATTTGGGCCCTGGTTATATTACTGGCACTTGTTTCGCTTCTTGCTGTTTATAGTGCAACGGGATCATTGGCATATAAAAATTATAAAGGCAACACAGAAGTTTATTTATTTAAGCAGGTTGCTTTTATAATTGTAGGTATACTGGTTGTTTATTTTGCTCACCTGGTTAACTACACCTTGTATTCAAGAATTGCAACCATCATGTTCCTCCTGGTGATTCCTTTATTAGTGTATACTTTATTTTTTGGTGTAAGAATGAACGAAGGAAGCCGGTGGATCAGGTTGCCCTTGATCAATATGACCATGCAAACTTCTGACCTGGCCAAGCTTGCTTTATTTATGTACCTGGCCCGCCTGTTAAGTAAAAAGCAGGATGTGATCAAAACATTTAAAAAAGGATTTTTACCTGTGATGATCCCTGTTGCTTTGGTTTGTTTATTGATAGCACCTGCTAATTTATCAACGGCTTTATTACTTGGAGCAAGCTGCCTGATGCTATTATTTATCGGCAGGGCGAATACAAAACATATTCTTGTTAC
>JBPPMM010000134.1:0-5591 GCA_051306075.1 Chitinophagaceae bacterium | reverse complement strand
AGACAGATATAAGATTTGTCACATAAAAGTTTATATATATCTTTTCATATCAATTAGAATATGATAACCAATTTAAGCTCCAACTATCGCATCATCAGTGATCATTCTTTCGCCGCTGTGAGGCAAAACATCGACAACAATCAGAAAGCATTTTTCGCTCAGCAATTTTATTCTCCGGGAGATGTTGTAATAGAATTTTCGGCCAGTCAGATATTAACAACACCCAGTTACCTTACCGTTCAGGTGGATATTGATAAACATATAATGTTGCATCCTGAGCATTTGCAATACATCAACCATAGCTGCGGCCCCAACGTATTTTTCGATACGGATACCATGCAAATTGTAGCTTTAAAACATATTGCGGAAGGAGATGAAATGACTTTTTTTTATCCATCTACGGAATGGGATATGGCGCAACCGTTTACCTGTTTCTGCGGAACGCAGAATTGTTTGGGTAAAATACAAGGCGCAGCGCATTTAAGCCCGGAAATTTTGAGTTCTTATAAGCTAACCCGATTTATTCAACAGCAACTTCATGATCGTTCAAACAAGGAAAAAAGAGCATAAAAAGAAAGGAATTAGATCATCGGCCGACCCCATCCTTAAATTAAAGATCTGGATACTTTTCCCTTACCTGGAAACAGAAGATCCCAATCTTCAATATTATTATGATTTTTCGCAAAGTCTGGGTGAATACACGAAAATTTTCACTGAATTGGGGGCTGATTGGGCATGGCAGCCAGTAACAATGTTGAATTATAAAGAAACAATTTCCTCTATTAAGAAAAAGTCAGGAAGGAAAATTCCACTGGTACTAAATCTTTGTGATGGGGATGAAATAAATGGAACACCTGGAGTTTCTGTTATTGAAGAATTAGAAAAAAACAGGTTGATTTATACAGGTTCGGATATAGATTTTTATACCGTTACCACCTCAAAGATTCCGATGAAACTGGCTTTTGAAAAAGCTGGCGTACCAACAGCAAAGTGGGAAATTATTGATACTAACCTGGAAGTTACGGAGGAAAGGATAGCGGGAATGTGCAAAAGATTAGGCGCACCTTTGATAATAAAACCAGCAGTATCGGGAGGCAGTATGGGTGTGTCAGTAAAGAATGTAGTTTATACTGACCTGGAATTATTTGAGCGGATAAAGGAAATAGAAAAGGGATACCGCGGTTGGAACTTATTGTCCGACGGATTAATTATTGAACAATTTATTACGGGACCGGAATATACATCGTTCGTCGTTGGATCTTCCTTAAATCCCCGTGGCTGCATGGTATATCCTGCTATCGAAAGAATCTTTCATCATTCTCTGCCCGAAGAGGAAAAATTTTTATCGTTTGACCGCTTGTGGGAAATTTATGAGGATGAAAAGCCAATGCCTCAGGATGAAAATTTTTATGATTATCAGTTACCCGACCCGTCAATTATGAAAGACCTGGAAGAAATTAGCCTCAATGCATATCTGGCTGTTGGCGGTATGGGCTATGGCCGGTTAGATATTAGGATGGATAAGGCTTCCGGAAAATTATATATGCTGGAAATAAATGCACAATGCGGCTTAAGCGAGGATGAGGATTACACTTCAATAGGGGCTATTCTGCGATATGCGGATAAATCGTTTTCTGATCTTATCCGGAATATAATACAAGATGCGTTTACCCGAAGGAACTTAACCTTTTAATTTATTGTATGAAAGTTTGTGTGCTTCAGGCGGATTATTCTACTACTGGCGTAGATTATAAAAATTATGATCCTCCAAGAAATCTTTCCTCTCTTTTACCGGGAGATGAAGTTGATCATGTGTTTTTAAACAAGCTTACTACCTATCGCCAGCTTAAAGAATTGAAGAAAAAGAATTATGATGTATTTGTTAATTTATGCGAGGGTTACCTTGAATGGGAAGTGCCATCTATAGATGTCATTCACAGTTTTGAGCTGCTTGATCTGCCGCATACCGGCCCTACTGCCAAGTTGTATGATCCTACAAAGGAGCTGATGAAGTATGTAGCACAATGTGAAGGTGTAAAAACGCCAGGATATTATATTATTGACCAGCCGGAGGACATTGATAAAGTTGAAAAATTTTTGTCTTACCCCATGTTTATTAAACCATCTAAGGCAGGTGATAGTTTGGGGATTGATGAAAATTCTGTTCTTTATAATAAGCAGGATCTTTTAAAAAAAGTGGTGGAGATATACAATGAATATGGTCCTTTGCTGGTAGAGGAATATATTGACGGCAGAGAATTTACTGTTTTAGTAGCTGCCAATGAGGATGGAAAGGATTGTAAGGTTTTTAAGCCGGTGGAATATGTATTCCCTGAAGGAAAGGCATTTAAGACTTATTCTCTTAAAACATCTGAACTGCATCCGGATTGTAACTTCCCCTGTACTGATCCAATATTGGACAGAGAGCTTCGTGAGGAAGCAAAGAAGATATTTAATGGATTTAATGGCGTTGGATATGCCAGATTAGACTTTCGGATAAACGACAGGAATGAGATCTTTTTTCTTGAAATTAATTTTACCTGTTCAGTATTTTATAATGATGGCTTCGAGGGCTCCGCTGATTTTATTTTGAAGTTTGACGATTCGGGGCAAAAGGGATTTCTTGATCATATCATCGCTGAAGGGATTGCCCGTCATAAAAGAAAGAAGAAGCCTTATATAATGAAAGGGAATTCGATTGCGGGCTTTGGAATATACGCCACCCGGAATATCCGGAAAGGTGAGGTTGTCTTTGTGGGTGAAGAAAAAGCGCAACGAATTGTTACAAGGCGATTTGTAGATAAAAACTGGAGTGAGGATCAAAAACTTCAATTCAGGAGATATGCATATGCCGTTAGCGAAGAAGTTTTTATTCTTTGGGATGAAGACCCATGCGAATGGGCTCCCCAAAATCATAGCTGTGATGCAAATACAACTCTGGAAGGCTTAAATGTTGTAGCCTTAAGGAATATTCAGAGAAACGAAGAATTAACGCTAGATTATTCTTTGTTTCTGGATGAAAATATGGAACCGTTTGACTGTAAATGCGGTCATGAAAATTGCAAAGGGCTAATAACGGGAAGTTTAAATAATTCAGTTAATAACAGAGAAGAAAAGCTATTTGCAATGAAGATTCAATAAAAAGGCTGATAAGGATATATATAAACATGTTCATCTCCCCATATAGACCATCAGTATTTGTATATCACTGGGGTTAATTCCTGAAATACGGCTCGCCTGACCAAGCGTAGATGGTTGAATACGACTAAGTTTTTCCCGTGCTTCATTTCCCAGGGAAGGAATCTTTTTAAAATCAAAGGCCGAAGGGATTTCCAAATCTTCCAAGGTGCTCATGCGGCTAACAAGCTCTTTTTCTTTTTCTATGTATACTTCATATTTGATTTGTATTGAAGCTTGCTCAAGAGTTTCTTTTTTAAAGGAGTTTAATTTTTCAGAGAGAACAGGAAAAGAGCTTATCAATTCATTTAGTTCAATACCGGGTCGGAGCAAAACCTTTTCGACCCTTTGCTTTTCTGTAATTTGCGATGAGTGCTTTTGTTCGAGAAAATTGTTTAGTTCTGCAGGCTCCAGACTAGTTTCTTTCAAAACGCCTTTAATTGTAAATACATCTTGTTTTTTCGCAATTACGTTGTTCATTCTGATTTGGGAAGCAAGGCCTAATCTAAAACTAAGTTCGGTTAGGCGGAGGTCCGCATTATCTTGTCTGAGCAGAGTTCTGAATTCTGCCCTTGAGGTAAACATTCTGTATGGCTCCTCTGTTCCTTTATTAATCAGATCATCAATCAGCACACCAATATAGGCCTGGCTCCTTTTAAGTATTACCGGATCAAGCTGAAATACTTTTTGATGAGCATTGATTCCAGCCATAAGTCCTTGACAAGCAGCTTCTTCATAGCCAGTCGTGCCGTTTATTTGTCCTGCAAAAAAAAGATGGGAAATTCGTTTTGTTTCAAGAGTATGAGTTAGCTGGGTAGGAGGAAAATAATCATATTCTATGGCATAGCCGGGTCGGAATACTTTAACTTTCTCAAAGCCAGGCATTATACGAAGAGCTTCGTATTGAACGTCCTCCGGTAATGAGGTAGAAAAGCCATTAACGTATATTTCAACAGTGTTCCATCCTTCCGGCTCAATAAAAAGTTGATGACGGTCTCTCTGGCTAAACCTGTTTATTTTGTCTTCGATACTTGGACAATATCTTGGGCCGGTACCGTCAATTCTGCCGGTAAACATGGGACTTCTATCAAACCCTGTTTTTAAAATATCATGTACTTGTTGATTTGTATAGGTTATCCAGCAACTTTTTTGTCGATTTGGCTTTGGAGTTTCTGTAAATGAAAATCCCGTAATCTCATCATCGCCGGGTTGTTCTTCCATTTTTGAATAATCCAGGCTTCGGCCATCCACACGCGGAGGAGTACCTGTTTTCAGTCGATTGCTTTCAAATCCCAGAGATACTAATTGTTCTGTGATACCAGTGGCCGCTTTCTCTCCTGCCCTTCCACCTCCAAAGTTCTTTTCTCCTATATGAATAATTCCATTTAGAAAAGTTCCATTAGTAAGAATTACGGCATTGGCCTTTATTTGCTGACCTAAACCAGTAATAATGCCACAAGCCCTATTTTTATTAATGAGCAAACCTTTTACCATATCCTGGTAAAAATCCACATTTGGAGTTTTTTCAAGCATTTCTCTCCAGGTGGAAGCAAAGAGCATCCTGTCACTTTGTGCCCTTGGGCTCCACATAGCTGGACCCTTTGAACGGTTTAGCATACGGAATTGAATCATCGATAAGTCTGTTACAATTCCTGAATAACCCCCCATTGCATCTATTTCTCTTACTATCTGACCTTTAGCGATGCCACCCATGGCCGGGTTACAGCTCATTTGGGCGATCGTTTGCATGTTCATGGTTACCAAGAGGACTTTTGAGCCAAGATTTGCAGCAGATGCTGCCGCCTCGCAACCTGCATGACCGGCGCCTACTACTATTATATCGTATTCAGGAAACATGGGGTGCAAAGGTACTTAGTTAATAAAATTCAGAGTTGACTAATTTTCTTGAAAAATGCCATCTCTTTTTTAACCTCCTCAAGTGATCTCCCATGATTCAAAAGTTCGAATTCAAAAACGGAATAGTTTTCAATATGGGACAGGTACTCTTTGTGTTCGGCCAGAAATTTTTGTTGGGGTTCTGAACTAATGAATTCTGATAATTCAATACGGGCTATTTTGTCTCTTAATGCTTTTGTGATATGATAGCCCGTTATTAAGTATAATTCATCAAAATATGATTTAGCTCCGAGTACATCTAGCCTGTTTCCACGATCCTTATTGAGTTTAAACGTTTCTACCCTTAGATTAGTGAAGTTCCAGCAAAGGCGGCGTTCTTCTTCTGAGGACTGATCAAAATAAGTAACAGGTATGATATGATCGAATTGCCACTTTTTGGCAAAATTCTCCCAGTTAAGGTCTTTTGTAAACTGATATTCAAACCAGTTCCTTATATTTTCAATATCTAAACCAAAGTATGGGGCATAGGGTGGGCATGGGCTTTTTTCTATTACATA
>JBPPMM010000115.1:0-3572 GCA_051306075.1 Chitinophagaceae bacterium | reverse complement strand
ACCTAAAATGAAAATTATTCTTTCATCACTTGCCATTTTTTGCTTTTCATTTAGCATAAATGCGCAAGGGGAACCATCTCCCATCTTATTTATCTACGATGCCAGCGGCTCGATGTGGGGAAAAATGGAAGATAAAACCAAGAAAGAAATTGCTGCAGAGGTATTAATAACCACAGTTGGTAATTTGCCAGACAACCAGGCCATTGGTTTAATTGCCTATGGACACCGTACAAAGGACGACTGCAACGATATCGAATACATAGTCAATTTATCTAATGCCTCAAAAACCAATGTTACCAATGCGGTTAGAAGCCTCAATCCAACTGGTAAAACACCGTTGGCGCGTAGTGCAATTTTGGCTATAAATTCACTTAAAGAAAGTAATATAAAAGCAACTATTATTTTAATTACCGATGGTATAGAGTCTTGCGATGGTGATATTTGTAAAGTAGTTGCAGATGCCAGAGCCAATGGTATCGATTTTAAACTCCACATTGTTGGGTTCGGGCTTAAAGAAGGCGAAAAAGAACAATTAAAATGTGCTGCACAAGCGGGTAATGGCCAGTATTACGATGCGGATAATTCAGGAGGTCTAAGTGACGTATTAACCGAAGCCACGACCAAAACGGTCGATAAACCAAACGGAAATTTTTCGCTTTATGCCGTAAAAAACGGTAAGCCTGTAGATGCCTGGGTCAAGCCACGAAATTCAGTAACAAAAAAAGATGTATTGGGCGCCAGAACGTACAGAGATACTGCTTGGGTATACCTGCCTGTTGGAAAATACGATATAGAAGTTAAGCCTTTAGAAAATTCCGACATACCAGGGACCATCATTTCTGTTGAGATGAAAGAAGGCGAAATTAAACACCAGGATATAAGTTTTGATGGCGGCATCCTTGAAGTTGCAACAACCAATAATGGCGAACCCTGGGATGCCGTTGTAAAAATGTATGATAAAAAGACGGATAAAGTAATCTCAAATGTTAGAACCTATGGTAGGCCTCGACAAATGGAAGTGCCGGCAGGTAATTATAAAGTCACGTATCAGGCCCTAATCATAGAAGGGATTGATATCTATGTTGAGGTGAAAGATGTAGAAATAAAAGCTAATATAACAAATTCGATTTCGCATGATTTTAAAAGTGGTATTGCCATGATTGGTGTCAAAACAGCAAGTGGTGAGCTTGTGGATGCAACAGTCAATTTTCAGGAAGCAAGCACGGGTAAAAATGTTGCTGGAAGCAGAACATATGCTTCGGAGAGTAGTAACCCAAAGAAATTTGTTTTAAATCCCGGAACGTATGAAGTAAAAATCATGACATTGGGAGCATATAAGGGAAAAAATGAATCATTTACAATGACCATAGAGGAAGGAAAAACTGTTGAAAAAATAGTCTCTTTTTAGTTTTTGCAGGTCTAAAACTATACCTCTAGGGTCAGCATTAAGTATAAGCAAATCAAGTAACTAAAAACTGTATATTATGGAAAATAATCACGGAATGAATCATAATGAGGAGCATAAAGGCCATTATTCAAAATTCGTATTGATGTTGACGGCCTCCTTTACAGCGATGTATATTACCATGTATTTGAATACCTACGAAATAAGTCACGTTTATTTCAGTCTCACTCGTTTTTACATGGCTTGTTTAGGGATTTCCGCGATGGCTGTGATTATGCTACTTTTCATGTTAAATATGTATAAGAACAAGAGAAAAAATATGGCTATCATTTTAGGCAGTTTGGTTCTTTTTATAAGTGCGTTAACCTTGGTAAGGACGCAAACACCAATTGGTGATGTGTTGTACATGAAGGCGATGATTCCACACCATTCAATAGCTATTCTCACAAGCAAAAGAGCGGATTTGAAGGACCCGGAAGTAAGGGAATTGGCCGGTGACATTTTAAAGACGCAGGAGAAGGAAATTGCTGAAATGAAAGCTTTAATTCATAGATTGAAGTCGGATTAATATTGTATGCTTAAACCGGCAATTCCATCTGAAGTTTATTGAATCAGGAAAACAAGCAAATACCTTCAACTTGACACAATGGCAGATTGGACCAGTTTCACTGCTTTGTTCCATGAACAGCAATTACTACCTTGACGCCGAAAACCTGGATCGCTATGATGCTATGATACGGCCATAAGCCGTATTACTCTGACAGCAGCGCAATCCATATCAATCTGACCACACAAGTATATCTTAAATAATAATGACAACAACCATTATCATTACATTTTGTGCCCTTTTGCTCATTGCATATGTGTTTGACCTGACATCATCCAAGACAAAAGTTCCTTCTGTAATTCTTTTATTGCTTTTAGGTTGGGCCGTCAAACAACTAACGGAATGGTTGGACATCCAACTTCCTGACTTCTCTGGTATTCTTCCCGTTTTAGGCACTGTAGGACTTATCCTGATTGTACTTGAAGGTTCGTTAGAACTTGAGCTCAACAAATCAAAGTTTGGCCTGATCAAGAAATCTTTATTTGGGGCCATCCTCCCGATGATAGCGCTGGCATTTCTGCTAGCATTTTCATTTAGATATTTCGGGCACTTTAACCTCAAGGATAATTTAGTCAATGCAATTCCATTGTGTGTGATCAGCAGTGCGATTGCCATACCAAGCGTCAGGAATCTCTCATCGCAAAACAAGGAGTTTGTGATTTATGAAAGCAGTTTGTCCGATATTTTGGGGGTTATCATTTTTAACTTTCTTGCCCTTAATGCAATCATTGATGCATCTTCAATCGGACATTTTGCTTTACAATTGCTCATCATTATTGTTGTTTCGTTTATCGCCACCATTGGACTGTCTTTCCTCTTAAGCAAGATTGATCACCATATAAAATTTGTTCCGATCATTCTATTGGTTGTTTTAATTTATACAGTTTCAAAAATCTATCATTTGCCGGGTTTGGTATTTATTCTAATTTTTGGATTGGCCATTGGAAACCTGGACGAGTTGAAAAAATTTAAGTGGATAGAAAGATTTAAACCTGACGAGCTGAACAAAGAGGTCATCAAATTTAAGGAGTTGACTATAGAGGCTGCATTCTTAGTCAGAGCCTTATTCTTTTTACTATTCGGTTACCTGATAGAAGCAACCGAGGTATTGAATGCAGACACTTTTCTTTGGGCTGTAGGGATTGTGTTTTTTATCTTCTTCTTTCGGACAATCCAACTTAAACTGTCTAAACTCCCATTACGGCCTCTTTTGTTTGTTGCCCCCAGAGGCCTTATCACCATTTTACTTTTTCTATCCATAGCACCTGAGCAAGCCATTCCACTTGTAAATAACTCACTTATCATACAAGTAATTATTATGACAGCCTTACTTATGATGTTTGGACTGGCGACCAATAAGCCTGAAAAAAAAGAATTGGTCGTCAAGTCGCCCTAAATAGTTAGCAATGGATACAGAACAAATTTATATGATCATTTTTCTTTTATCCTATTTCGGAATCATAATAGGTTTAAGGTCATTCCTGTTGTACAGACAAATTAAAGTTAATCCCATAGAGCGATTTGGCACGAAAGGAAAGACCGGATTCGCGGAAAGGATGA
>JBPPMM010000086.1:0-3962 GCA_051306075.1 Chitinophagaceae bacterium | reverse complement strand
TGGTCTAGTTTATCATTGATAATATCAGGCGTATTCCTGTACAAATCCCATATAATATGGGGAGTGGTGATAAGTTTTTGGTATCCCAGTTCGCACAACCCCCGGATGAGTTGAAGGGAAGTCTCCAGGTCTTTGGCGCCATCGTCTATACCTGGCAGCAAATGCGAATGCATATCCGTTTTCAAAACAGAGTAATCGAATTTTTCGCTTTTTGAACGTGACCTTGAAAAAAATTTAAACATTCGCTTTCGCAGTTAATAACTCATTATACAATGCTGCCATATCCGTAACCAGTCTTTGATAGCTAAACCTGCCGGTTACAAATTGCTCACCTGCTCTTCCGAATTGACAGCGCAGCTCTCCGTCTTCTGTTAAACGTAACAGATGACTACAAAATGTAATAGTATCATTTATATCTGATAAAAGTCCGCTTTCATTTTCTTTCACAACGTCTTCAATCCCCCCCACACGGGTAGAAACTACAGGCTTTGAAGCAGCCTGTGCTTCAATAAGGCTGACCGGGGTGCCTTCATTAAAGGAAGTAAGAACAATAATATCAGAACCTGCATTAATATAATCGATATCGCTGCGCCATGAAGTAAATACCAGTGGCTGGTTATGCTCTCTATCATTTTCCGTAGAAAACCCAATTCCCAAAAATTTTGCTTTATCTTCTAAAAGCTTTCTTGTTTCTCCATCACCAACTATAAATGCTTTTATCTTCTGCCGGGAATTTTGCAAAAGGTATTTTATACCTTCCAGAAAAAGGACCTGGTTTTTTATCGGAACCAGCCGGCCTGTTATGGTCAATACTACAACATCATCATGGATATTAAAGGAAGAACGAAATTCTTTTCTCTTTTCGTCCCTGTTTATTTTAAACCTATCCAAATCGAGCCCTAAAGGAATAACCCGGAATTTGTTGGGGGGAGCAATATTAAAATCAACCGTCAATTCTTTTTTTTGCTGTTCACTGATGGCAACTATGGCATTTGTTTTCCGCCCAAGTCTCCGCTCTATGTTTATAAAAACTTTTGTTTTCAGCGGATGAAAATAGGAATGAAATACATGGCCATGGTAAGTATGAACGATAACAGGTACGCTCAAAGAATCCGCAGCCATGCGGCCAATGGCGCCGGGTTTGGCTGAATGCGAATGGAGAATATCGGGTTTAAAATCTGCGATCAGCTTCTTTAACTTTTTATACGCCAATAAATCTTTTCTGAGATCAACCGAACGACCCATTTCCGGAATATAAACAGGTTTTATGCCCAGGCTATCTGTAACAAAGCTGGCATCTTTTTCATGACCCTCCCGCTCACCCACTACAAGCATAGTTTCAAATTCGGGCGACATGTATTTGGTAAGATAACTTGCATTTAGCAATGGACCACCAACAGCGAGGCGATTTAAAATGCGGATGACACGAGGCATTTGATATATTATGTTTTGAAAAATTTCCTACTCCGGATTTTGGTTAAATTGCAGGGCTTAAATTTTGAAAAACTGTATTACTGTGAAAACCTGCAACTAAGAGCCCATGCAATATATTACTATACTTGATTATGTTCTTTTACCTTTTGTGCTGGCTATAGTTTATGGATTAGCTTTCCAAAAAAGAAATAAAAAATATCCGCATGGTCATCCCTGGCGTCCCTACTATATACCCGGACTCACCGTAAAAATAATCGGAGCTCTTTTTATCGGCATGTTATACCAATATTACTATGGGGGTGGAGATACATTCAATTATTTTCGGTATGGCAAGGTAATTAACAGTGCCGCCAATGAATCCGTTATCAAATGGATCAATTTGCTGTTGCATATTCCGGGCTACTATGAAGCAGGTTATTATGAATATACATCCCAGATTCCCTGGTATAATGCTACGGCCAACTATACGGTTTGTTCGATAACAGCCTTTATTAGTTTTTTTACCCTGGGCACTTATTTACCGGCAGCCGTACTATTTGCCTTCATTTCTTTTAGTGGTATCTGGGCTCTGTTTAGGACTTTTGCAACAATTTATCCGCAGCTTCTACGTCCCATCGCTATTGCCGTCTTATTTATTCCCAGCACTTTTATCTGGGGTTCTGGCATTTTCAAAGACACCATATGTATGTTTGGTCTTGGCTGGCTTACCTATGCTTCTATCCGCTTCCTGGTGCAAAAAGATTTTAGCCTCCGGAATATTTTTATTGCCGTGGCTAGTTTTATATTAATCGCTACAGTCAAGATTTATATCCTCCTGGGATTTATTCCGGCCCTTATCATGTGGATATTATTTATATATACTCACCGTATTTCCAGCCTGGGGCCGCGATTAGTTCTAAAAATACTTGTTATTGGAATCACCACAGCAGGCTTTCTTTTTGTTATGCAAACCTTTGGTGAAGAATACCTCGGCCGCTATTCACTGGATAATGTGGAGGAAACGGCGGAAGCCAACCGCCGCTGGATCACCTACTCAGGTAGCAGAAAGGAGGGATCTTCCTACGACCTGGGAAATTTTGATCCGAGTATCCAGGGTATGCTCACCAAGTTTCCACTGGCTGTCAATGTTACCCTGTTCAGACCCTATATCTGGGAATCAGGAAAGGTCATTATTTTTCTTTCGGCCCTTGAAGCTTTTCTTTTCCTGCTGATCACATTAAAAGTTTTTTTTAAGGTGGGCCTAAAACGCAGCTGGAAAACCATTGGCGCCAATCCAACCATACAGTTTTGCCTTATCTTTTCAATCATTTTTGCATTTGCCGTTGGTGTCTCTTCTTATAATTTTGGCGCCTTATCCCGTTATAAAATTCCCTGTCTTCCATTTTATGCACTCGCCATAGTGCTGATCTTTTATTCAAATTCAAAACCCAAGGAACGATTACTGGGTAAATTGATATAACTCCTAATTGAATAGCGACAGAAATTGTGTGGCCTGGGACCGCAAACTATATTGATTAATGATTTTTGCTCTTCCTTCCCTGCCCATTGTATGCCGCATTTCAGTGTCATTGATTAAAGCAATCAATGCGATAATCCATTCATCTGTTGTTTCGCAAAGAAAGCCATTTATTCCGTCCTCAATGATCAGCTTGTTTACGCCAACCGGATCAGCTACCGCCGGTATACCCAGAGATAAATACTGGATCAGTTTAAAGCCGCATTTTCCTTTTGTCCATTCATCATCGGTAAGCGGCATCAGGCCGATATCTATTTGTCTCAGGTCCTCAATTTCTGAATCTTCAGTCCACCGAACAAACCGGTAAGTCAATTCGGAAAATACCGGAGGCTTATTGGCTATTACCAATAATTCAAAATCATGTTCTGCTTTTAATTGTAATAAAACTGATTCCATTTTTTCCAGGTAAAAAAGTGTGGTATGAGAACCGGTCCATCCGATTACAGGTTTACGGGAGGACTTAATTACCGGGGAAGGAACAAACCGGGTTTCCGTGTCAACCACTGTTGGAATAACCATCACTTTTGAATTGAATTGCCTGGCATAGTTAGCCAGGTATTCATTGCCCGCAACTATGGTATGAGACCAATTACAGATCATTCCCACCTTATAATAAGCCTTGATCAGCCGGTTTGACCAGGTTGTTTTTTTCTGTGGTTGCAGCCAGATAGCATCATCATAATCATACACAATCGGCTTTCTCCATATAAAATGAATGATCCATTCAAAAACAGGCGGTCCAAACGGAGCGGCTCCTCTTTGTATAAAAATGCGATCATACTTTTCTAAGGTGAACATATGCAAGCACCGCCTGAAAAAACACAAAAACATACGGAAGGCCAAGGCCAACTTTCCTCCTTTTTTATAAACAAGTCTGAAAGTGGATTGATCGTAAAAACAATTTGTTGAGAACCGGATCCCCTGTTTTTCCAATAAAGGGAAATATTGTTCAAAATGGAATCGCTGGCTGGGAGCCGTTTGCAACGGGTATATCAGTAAAAAATGATACTGC
>JBPPMM010000021.1:0-4872 GCA_051306075.1 Chitinophagaceae bacterium | reverse complement strand
TGATTTCAACATTTTTTATGTATCAGAAATCACCTGGAATGACAAATTAGCATACATAATAAGTATGGATGATAAAACCCCGAATGACAAAATATCCTACAAAATAATCAAGGTAGTGGGCTCCGAAATGGAAGAAATGATGAATTTTCAAAATAAATGAACAGAGAAAATTGAAGCAATAAATTAATACTTTCAAAACCATGGCATATTCTTGTAAGCCGTGGTTTTTGATTAAAAAATGGCTTGGTTTTACTAATTCCCTCATTTCAGCAAGCCACAAATCAACCGTATATTTGCAGCTTGCAATTTTTTCAATTATGAGCAGAAAAGGAAAAGTGTTGGTGGCCATGAGCGGCGGTATTGATAGTACCGTTACTGCCCTTATGCTGCATGACGAAGGGTATGAAGTGATCGGCATTACCATGAAAACATGGGATTATGCAGCCAGTGGAGGCAGCAAAAAGGAAACCGGCTGTTGCAATGTGGATAGTTTTAATGATGCAAGACAAGCGGCTGTAGAACATGGTTTTGCCCATTATATCCTCGACATACGTGAAGAATTTGGCGGCTTCGTAATAGAAAATTTTGTGGATGAATACCTGGCAGGCCGAACGCCCAATCCCTGTGTACTCTGTAACACTCATATCAAATGGAGGGCTTTATTAAAAAGAGCGGATGCCTTAGGTTGTGAATTTATCGCTACTGGTCATTATGCAAAGATCCGCCAGCACGAGAACGGCCGCTTTGTGGTCAGTAAAGCGGTAGATGAAACAAAGGATCAAAGCTATGTATTGTGGGGGCTGCAACAGGACCTGTTAAGCAGAACCTTATTACCCCTGGCGCCTTTTAGAAAAACAGAGATACGCCAAATGGCGTTTGATTATGGTTACCCGGAGCTGGCTAAAAAAAATGAGAGCTACGAAATATGTTTTGTTCCGGACAATGACTATAGGGGATTTCTCAAACGCCGCGTGGATGGTTTGGAAGAACGGGTAGCCGGAGGGAATTTTGTTGATAAGCATGGGAAAATTTTAGGTCAGCATAAAGGATATCCCTTTTATACCATTGGTCAAAGAAAAGGACTTGATATCGCTTTTGGTAAACCGGTATTCGTAACCCGGATTGATCCGGATGCTAATACCGTTATGCTTGGTGACGAGGAAGACCTGGAGCAAAATGAAATGATCGTAGGCAAATTGAACATGATCAAATACGATTCCATTACGCCGGGTATGGAAGCCAATACTAAAATCCGCTATAAGGACAAAGGCGCTCTTTCGAATTTATACCCGGGCGAATCAACGCCTGGCCTGACAGTCCGGTTTTATGAAAATGTAAAAGGAATAGCGCCGGGGCAAAGTGCCGTTTTTTATGAAGGGGACGATGTAATTGGGGGAGGTATTATTCAAAAAGGAAACCTGAAATCAGGTGTTTGATGAAAATTTGATTGGAGTATCCATTCTTTTTAGTCTATAAAATTCTGGCCACTGTCCATTAAATCCTGATTTCAGACTTCTTCAGGTTACTGGTTCTCAGGCAATAAAGACAAATAAAATACGTTATAAAGCAGGGTAAAATTTATCCCGCTTTTTTTATGAAAAGTGCCGGCATAAAACCTCCAGCTAACATGTTGCTTTTTATATCTTTATTAAAGAAAGCTTTGTATCCCTGAATTAACTAAACCCGTTTATGAGATATTATTTTGGCCTTTTAGCCTTCCTTTTATTTTCCCTTTTTTCCTGCTCTGAAAAGACAGAAGAATTCGTTACCGAACCTTTAGCCGATTACCTGCCGCTGCAAACCGGAAAATATATTACTTATCGTATCGATTCGTTGATCTTCACTAATTTTCAGCGCACTATAGAAACGCACAGCTACCAGGTAAAACATGAAATTAATGGAGAAATAAAAGATAACCTGGGCAGGCCTTCTTTCCGCGTATACCGCTACCTGCGCAATGCGGATGGTACGGGTGAATGGGCCAACAACGGGTCTTATTTTATTACGCCATTACCTGATCGGATTGAAGTGATAGAGGATAACCTCCGGTTTATCAAATTACATGCTCCGCTGCGGGAAAGCTATAGCTGGAAAGGAAATAGTTATTTGCACCTTGATCCATACGAAACGTATAAGTTCACACTTTCTGGATATATGGAAAAATGGGATTATAATTATGATTCCTTCAGTCCATCCGTGGAGTATAACGGAAACACTTATTCGGATGTATGGACAGTAGAGGAAGAAAATTATGGCGATAATTTCCCGGTTACTGAGCCGGCCAGGGCAGGCGGAAAAATAAGAGCTGTTGAAAAATACGCTAAGAACATTGGTTTAGTTTACCGGGATTATATGATAGTAGAATATGAACCCAACACATCCGGTCCTAATCCTTACTACAGGGGATTCGGAATTAAGATGTGGATGATCGATCACAATTAAGTTTTTCGGACAACCTAAATTTGGTGCTGGCAAAGCCTTCCTGATGAATAAGCTTATCTTTTTATTGCTGACTTTTTTTTTATTAAGCACCGAAACCAGGGCCCAGTTTTCAAGATACATAGTACGCATTAAAGACAAAGGAGCTACAACTTATAATTTATCTGATCCCGTTCCCTATCTTTCTCAAAAGGCGATAGAAAGAAGGACCAGGTACCAAATACCTATTGATAGTTCAGATTTGCCGGTACCATCATCTTATGTTTCGCAGATTGAAAACATTCCTAACGTATCCGTATTAAATATTTCCCGCTGGCTAAATGCCGTAACTATTCGCACTACTGATCCAAATGCACTTACTGCTATAAATGCACTTCCCTTTGTGGAAAACAGCTCAGCTATTGCAGCAAGACCGGTTATTGACGGTAATAAAATAAATGAAGAACTTATATCCCTTTCAAAAACTGGCGCAAAACCTGCCGGGATAAAATCGAATTATTTTAACTACGGCGCTAATTCTTTTAATGAAATCCATCTTCATAAAGGTGAGTTTTTGCATAACATAGGTCTGCGCGGACAGGGTATGCAGATCGCTATCCTGGATGGCGGTTTTTTTAATTATACAACATTAAAAGCATTTGATAGTGTAAATGCAAACCGGCAAATATTAAGCACCTGGGATTTTGTATTTGGACATGCAAGTGTGGTTGAAGACAATGCACATGGTATGCAATGCTTCTCTACCATTGCAGCCAATATACCCGGGCTTTTTATTGGTAAAGCACCGAAAGCAAGTTTTCATTTATTCAAAACAGAGGACGTAACATCAGAATATCCTATCGAGGAATTTAACTGGGCTTGTGGCGCAGAAAGAGCAGATAGCGCAGGCGCTGATATTATATCATCATCCTTAGGCTATGGTTATGGGTTTGATGCTCCTGTTGCGGATTATCCGTACAGCGATCTGAATGGCGATATTACTATGTCGGCAAGGGCAGCAGACCTGGCTGCTAAAAAAGGTTTGTTGGTTTTTAATGCAGCAGGTAATTCGGGAAATGATTACTGGCGAATGATTACAACACCTGCTGATGGAGATAGTGTAGTAGCTGTTGGTGCCGTCAATACTTCAGGTGCCGTGGGTTCTTTTTCCAGTTACGGACCTTCTGCAGATGGCAGAGTGAAACCTGATGTAGCTTCTGTAGGTGTAAGTGCTATGGTCCAGGCCCCGGATAATTCAATTGCGGGCAGTAACGGTACTTCTTTTTCCTGCCCGAATATGGCCGGCCTGGCTACTTGCCTGTGGCAGGGATTTCCTGAGTATAATAATATGAGGATCGTGAGAGCATTGAAAGAAGCAGGAAGTATTTATTCATCGCCGGACAACCGCATCGGGTATGGCATTCCTGATCTTAAAAAAGCTTTTACATCTTTATTAATGGAATTTGCTACTTCTTCTGTCGAAATAAATGATTGCTCCGCAACCCTTACCTGGACAAGCAAGGATGTATCTTCTATGAAATATGAAATTGAAAGAAAATCGACTTCGAATGCCACGTATACAAAGATTGCAACGATCAGCGCAAAAACAGGAGCTATTCTCGCTAATCAAAGCTACCAGTTTAACGATGGTTTAATTGGGGTGACAGAAGGCCCGGTTTCATACCGGATAAAACAAATAGTAGATACTATCGCAGCAACCTTTACTGCTGTTTTTATTGATACCGCCACGGCCAATTTGAATACAGCATGCATCGGCAACGGAAAGGTGAACGTACAAACCGTGCCCAATCCTGCAACAGGGAATTCCTCGTTAATTATTGAAACGGATTACCCGGTTAGTAAGATGACCATTTCCATTTATGATATGAGTGGTAGATTGATGCATCGCTTAGCAGACTCCAAACTCTCCGGCAGGGCCACCATTGAATTACCGGTTCAAGCTTTAACGGCCGGTAAATACATTGTAAAAGTGAATGACGGAAACAAAATAATTGGCATTTCCGCTTTATTAAAAATGGAGTGATGTTCGTTGCAATCCTCACAGAATCATTTTACGGATTTATTCCAATAAATTTTTAGATTCTTTGTAGCACGGCCGGACGCAATAATGTCAGGCCTGCCATCTCCATCCATGTCAAGGATCTGCAGGTCTTCTGTGGCCATGCCATTTTCATCTATCCAATAAGGGTCCCAGGAGGTTCCATCTTTATCCCGTGGCACGTATAATTTAATGCCCACCTTATTGTCTGCATTAGGTGATCTCCATCCTGCTATTACCTGGTCATAACCCAACCCAAGCAAATCAGCAGTAGCCAGTGCATGTCCTTCTTTTAATTGATCATCCAATACAATTCGGGTATTGTTTTTCCCGGTTTTATAAACAACAGCAGCAACGCCATGCATCGGTTCAATAGTGGCAATAAACTGATTTTT
>JBPPMM010000010.1:0-26729 GCA_051306075.1 Chitinophagaceae bacterium | reverse complement strand
GTAACAGATAATGACGGGGCTACAGATACAGATGATAAGACCGTAACGGTAAATGCAGCGCCTGTTGTAAATCAGCCCCCGGTGGCCAATGCAGGTAATAATATTGTATTGACCTTACCGGTTAACTCTACCACTTTAACTGGAACAGCTACGGATGCAGATGGCACCATCGCAAGTTATGCATGGACGAGAGTGAGCGGACCAACTACCTTTACGATAGGAAATGCAAATGCAGCAACAACCACATTGACCAACCTGGTGCAGGGAACCTATGTTTTTAGATTGACAGTAACAGACAATGGTGGGGCTACAGATACAGATGATAAGACCGTAACGGTAAATGCGGCACCGGTTGTAAATCAGCCACCGCTAGCCAATGCAGGCAATAATGTTGTGTTGACTTTGCCAACTAATTCTACAACCTTAACCGGATCAGGTACAGATGCTGATGGAACCATTGCAGGTTATGCATGGACAAGGGTAAGCGGGCCAACAACTTTCACATTAGGAACTCCAAATGCTGCGACAACCACATTAACTAACCTGGTAGAGGGAACCTATGTTTTCCGGTTAACAGTAACAGATAATGATGGAGCTACAGATACGGATAATAAGACAGTTACAGTTAATGCAGCACAGGTTATAAATCAGCCACCTTTAGCCAACGCAGGTAATAATGTTGTATTGACTTTACCAACTAACTCTACAACTTTGGCAGGAACGGGTACGGATGCAGATGGAACCATCGCTGGTTATGCATGGACGATGGTTAGTGGACCAACAATATTTACAATAGGAAATGCAAATGCAGCTACAACCACATTGACCGGCCTGGTTCAGGGAACTTACACATTCCGGTTGACCGTGACAGATAATGACGGTGCTACGGATACGGATAACAAAACCGTTACAGTAAATGCAGCACCAGTTGTAAACCAGGTTCCGGTAGCAAATGCTGGTAATAATATTGTATTGACCTTACCGACTAACTCCACAAACCTGACAGGAACAGGTACGGATGCAGATGGTACCATTGCAAGTTATATGTGGACAAGAGTGAGCGGACCGACAACATTCACTTTGGGAAATGCAAATGCAGCTACCACCACTTTGACCAACCTGGTGCAGGGAACCTATGTATTCAGATTAACGGTAACTGATAACGGGGGAGCAACAGCTACTGATGATAAAACCGTAACAGTAAATGCAGCACCTATTCCCAACCAGGCGCCGGTAGCCAATGCAGGAAATAATATTGTGTTGACATTGCCGACAAATTCAACAAACTTAGTGGGAACAGGAACAGATGCAGATGGTACCATTACAAGTTATGTGTGGACAAGAGTGAGCGGACCGGCAACTTTCACTTTAGGAAGTGCAAATGCAGCGACAACTACATTAACCAACCTGGTTCAGGGAACTTATGTATTCCGGTTGACTGTAACTGATAACAGGGGAGCTACTGCGACAGATGATAAAACTGTAACAGTTAATGCGGTACCCAACCAGGCGCCGATAGCTAATGCAGGTGTTTCTCAGGCCATAACCTTATCCTCAAATGAGGCTACTTTAAATGGTTCATTATCCAGAGACCCCGATGGAACGATAAAGAGCTATAAGTGGGAACAAATCAGCGGCCCGTCCAATGCTACTATTGCTTCCTTATCTCTGGTAAAAACAAAAGTCACCGGGTTCATAGAAGGAGATTATATCTTCCAATTAACCGTAACCGATAACCTGAATGCGACGGCAAAAGACACCATCACTATCGCAGTTGTTAATAATTTCCGGTCGTTTACAGGCGACATGATGTTGTATCCAAATCCGGCCAGCAACCAGATCACCCTTAACCTGTATAATGAAAAATATAGCAAAGCAGAAATTTCTATATATGATGTAATGGGTAGGAAAGTAATGGCTCCAATTCAGGTATCGGGATTACAATCCAGGTTTACAAAGAGTATAGAAACAGATCAGCTAAAACCGGGAACATATCTAATAGAAGTAATATTGGATAATAGAGAAAAGATAACGTCGAAATTTATAAAACTTTAAATGATAACAGACAGGCGATAAATTTAGATTAGGCTATCAATTCGTAAACTTAAGTATTCCTGTAAAACACCACAATGGTATTTGCAGGAATACTTTTTTTTCCTACGCTTATGACAAAAAGATATTTAATAAGGAAATTATCCACCTGACTTAAAACAAAACGGTATTCGGGAGATGAGAACAGGGTTCTTTTGATTCTAATGGAATGTCGATTATTAAAAATAAGTAAGGGGTCAGATTTTTAATCAGGGTTTTCCCAGAATGTCTTTGACAAATCCGGTAATTACTTTTCCTCTTTTAACCTTAGAAATAAATTTAGAAAGAGATTCCGTTCCACGGACGTCAATTCTTTGAATAACAAAATTTGATTTCAACGGTAATGTATTAATACGATTGCCGATATTAAATGCGGCCTTGATTCCATGCGATTTAAAAATATTGAATAATGCGTTTAGTTTGGTTTTATTTCCTTTCGGGAAATCTCCATATGTATAAGCATGTGCCGGTACATAGCTAATATTATTGGTTTCAAACCAATTCTTTGTCTTTATTATATCCTCTTCAATTGTATCCAGCTCAAGTTTATTATAACTCTTGTGGTCGAAGGTGTGCAGGCCGAATTCAATTACTGCAGGATCAATAGTGCGAAGGTTTTGTATGCTCATATACTCCAAATTGTCTTCCCCCTCTGACATGTCAATTAGATCTGGTACCAGGAATATGATGGCCTTTAAATTATGTTTCTTAAGTAATGGGTACAAAACAGTATAGTTATTCTTATAGCCATCATCAAAAGTTAAAATCAAAGGTCTTTTTTTTAACGGAGTTCCGTTCTCTAAATGATCAATTACTTCCTGAACAGAAACGCAATTATAGCCTTTGTCTTTTAAAAATTGAAACTGGTCTTCAAGTTGGCGGCTGGTTACTGTCAAAGAATCTATTGGGCCGGCACTAATCGTTTTATGATACATCAATACTGTCAAACCATTTTCTTTACTTGTGGGCAGATATGTCATTCTATTCTATTTTTTGAAAATTAAGGTTATTATAGGATTAATATGATTACTGAACTTCGCAATGTTCCTGGCTTTCAACAACTATCTTGAGTAAGCAATTAGAAGGTCTGGTGAACGTTTCTCTTAAATGATGTGTCGTTTTTAGACGCAATTAAAATAGTTTCTCTTCAGGACTGAAAATAAAAATATTTTATGAGAGCTGGAATCAATCATCAATTATTTCATATGAATTTGCAGAAGGAAGGAATTCTTCATATTGCAATAGGAAAAGTGACCAAAAAAACGGCATATTAAAATAGGTCTCGGAAGTCGAAATTAAAAATGTTATAAAAAGCAGAATAAAAGCACATGCTTTTGGTTTTGAAATTTCAATTTTATGAAAATAATTTTTCAGTGACCGAAAATAGATAATACAAATGAACAAGAAGCCCAGCAGTCCTATTCTTACCACCAGGTCTGTTAATCCATTTGTTCGCATAAAAAGTGCTTCCTTTTTTCCATACCTCGTTTCATCCGATGGCCCAGTGCCAAATATAGGAGATCGCTGAAAATCTTTCCAATCAAGAATGGTACTGCCCAACCTGGTGTCGTCATCAGATTGTGTGTCATATATCTGGCCTTCTTCAAATCCTTTT
The DNA here is from genome assembly GCA_051306075.1 of Chitinophagaceae bacterium. GTDB lineage: Bacteria > Bacteroidota > Bacteroidia > Chitinophagales > Chitinophagaceae > Terrimonas_B. Next base: position 23,023 of record JBPPMM010000010.1, on the reverse strand, counting down.
ATCTGGGCAGCCATTTTGGTCGCCAGAAATTCTACATTGAATAATAAAAATATGGATATGGCTACTAACACGGGGAAAATAAGAATTTTCCTTTTCTTATTGGTTTCAAGAAAAATGAAATAAAGCAGGAAAAATACGGAGACAGCCAAATAACCGGCGGTAGAGAATGTAGTCACCAGGGCCAAAAGAAAAACAAACATTCTTCTTGAAAATTTCCGGAACAATAGTAATTCAAAAGCTACGCCTATGGATAAGTAACCCCCAAAAGCACCGGGTTCCCAAAACGGTCCTGAATTGCGGGGAAGCCCAAAAAGACCCAGGGCCTCTATTCCGAATAAAGGTTCACGGAAAATATTATATATAATAAGGCTCTTTTTGTATTCATGCGTGGCGGGATTATCCCATATATGCTTATTAACGAACAATGTTTCTTCTATTGAAGGAAACAGGAGAAAAAACAGATAAAAAAAGATGGAGACGACAGTTAAAAAAAATAATAGTCGAAGAAAAGTATTTAAAAATGACGCACTATTTTTTATTACGAGGTAGGCAATTAATATTCGGACTAAAAATCCTATTAAACTTTTTATATTTCCATCGGAAAACCAAATTACCTGAGCCAGTGACAAAAAAATAAAAAATAAAAAGAAGCCCAAAAAACCGTTATCCACTTTTTCTTTTCTGTATATGAAAATACCCACATTTAAAAAGAAAACCAATAGGAGAAAATTATCACTAGCGTTAAAAAAGTTTATCCCGGATAAGCTTAATAAGAGAAACAGATTTATTGCATCAAATAATTTGAACTTAGAGGATTCATTTGAAATTTTGTATAAATGCATCATTTGTCAATACATATTTTAAATCAACCCACCAGGGGTGAGTTATAGTCGCAATTTCAATAACGTAATTTTCCGGGAATTATTTATTGAGTAATTTGAGTTTTGATAAATTTAGCCGGATTACCTGCCCAAATTTGATTTGGTGGGATGTTCTTAGTTACAACTGAGCAAGCCCCGATGATAGAATTTCTTCCTATGGTTACTCCTTTCAAAATAGTGCAATTGGCCCCGATAAACACATCCTGTTCAATTACTACGGTTGCAAAAGCAGTTTTTTCTTCCCTGTCATTAATCCTGTCTCCAGAATTTAAAGGATGAAAATCGGTGTCGTAGATACAAGTACCACCGCCAATCATCACATTATCGTGAATAATGATGTTGTGACTGCAATACATGGCCGTATAACTAATTGCCACATTATTGCCAATGATGAGGTTGCCATTTTTTTCAACAAAAAAGCTGCATTTCTGAATCCTTCCTATTGGATTGGCAGCAATTGAATTGTTCATCTGGAAATTGTTTCCAATAGTACATTTGCCACCCAAAGCCACTGATATAAAAGGTAAGCCGCTTGTTTTGAAAGTTCCAGATTTTATATTATTGGAGTATAATAAAAAGCTTGTGATTACATATTCTATAGGATGTAAAACAGAACGGACTATTCGCTTTATTCCTTTTGACAATATTACTGTGATGTATTGCATAACTAGGATACTTTAGAAATAGTTTTGTACACATTCATAAGATCATTAAATGTTTTCGGACGATTATGCCTTTCTAATGCGGATTTCCGGGCCTGTTTTCCTAAAAGAATTGCCTTATTCTTGTTATTATAAAGTGACATAACGGAATGAGCCAATTCGTAAGGCGCATTGGCGGGGATAAGTACGCCGTTTCGATTATGCTCTATCAGCGTTGAAGTACCACCTACATTACATGAAATAACCGGCATCCCTAGCATTTGAGCTTCGCATAAACTATTTGGACTATTATCGATGTATGAAGGATGAATAAACATATCTGCATCCAGAAGCGATTGGATTAATTTGGTTTCAGAAAATACACCCAAAAAAGTGACATTATAATCGTTGAACCGCTTTTTTAAAACATGCTCAAAAAAGCGAACCAGCTTGGCATCCTTTTGAAGACCAATAATGTGCCATTCAAAATCATCACCTAATGAACTGTGTAATAAATTGGCAGTCTTAAGGACCAGGTCAAGGCCTTTATAAATCGTGTTAGAAATAGTAGAAATGATTCTTAACTGCTTATTTTGATTGGGCCCCCAGGGCTTTGCCTCATAAAAAGATGACCTGAGTATTTCGTCTACATGGAAATATTGTGCATGCGGAGCCAGCACAGAAGAAATCTGTTTGTCCCAGCAAGTCCTTCCTATCAGAAATTTAGATTTTTTAAAATAATCAAGTTCTAAACTCGCCTGCTTTTCAAATCTTTTTTTATCAAAAAGCAGGCTATTCCCCAGGATATGATTTTTATAAAATGGGGGAAAGGCCAATACATTATAATTATTAATACCTGGAGGGTAGAAGGCGTTGTCATACGGATTTATTATTCCCTGCAAATGAATAACAACCGGTATAGTGGTAAAAGCCTGGATTTCCGGGAAGATCCCTTCCGTGCCGAAAACCTGGATGACATCCGGTTTGAAATCGTCAATTACGTCAAGACAATTCTTGAGGTATTTTCCTGATTCAAGCTTGCATGTCCAATTGGTAACTAATTTATTTAAATTTCCCTTTTTGATTATTTGTATGGGAAAATAAGTTACGCTGCCGCTTTCCTTCTTTAGAGAATCTTTTTCATGAAAAAATGAAATGCCCAGTTGTGAGTTTGATTGGTCCCGGAATGTTTGTTCTAAGGACTCAACCCAACCACCACCATGATAATAATGAGAACCTTTATCATATTGCGAAGAAGTAGGTGTAAACCAAAGGACTTTCATTTAAAATTCGTTATTAGTTTTGAATAATTTTGTTATGGGTATTAGCCATGTGTTAGAATAATTTCTAAACAAATGATTCTCAGAAATTATAACTTTTCAACTTTTTCTCCTGATAAATCTATAATATTCTATTGGAGCTGCGATCAGGCCATTTATATTAGCAAGTATAAGAGCAATGCATATTCCAAACACACCCCAGTTTAATGTTACGGACAACCAATAGGATAGTGGAATAAAATAGATCATGGTTATTATAGATAAATAGTATTGTGTCTTTAATCGACCCAAACCATTAAGAATATAAACATAGATCATTCCAAACGTTAACGAAACAATGTAGAGCATTACTCCCAAACTAATATTTAATGGTATTCTGATGGCATCGCCAAGCCAAATATTATATAAAAAATTACTTGAAACAAGAATAGCAACTGCCCCGAGGGCAAGAAGAGACCAAATAATTAATAGTTTTTTTTCAGTCTTTTTTATCCATTCAAAATCTCCTTTGCTTTGTGCTTCAGTAACTGCACTCCACAATGGGGCAACGATTATTGAAAAAACCATAACTAATATACTGAATAAGCGATAGGCTATATTATATTCGGTTACCTGGGTGGAGGAAAAACTCCGGCTGATCAATACGTTAGTCGTTTGATATTGTACGATTGCAGAAATTTGAATAATAAAAAATTTACCGCCAAGTCCCAGTAAATTTTTGGAAGAAGAATGGGAATAATATTTAAGGCGAGGGATTAAATCTGGTCTGACAAATAAGAAAAAATGAGCAGAGAATAAAATTAAAGCCAATAAATTACCCGCAAACATGGCTGTACCAACCAATAAAATACTTCCCGGTATGGTACTTCGCAGAATTAGTATAAAAAGCAATGAAAATATACTACCCACTAAAAAAACAAAAGAAGTGAGAAATACCTTTTGATGTGCCAGATTGATGGTGTTGATGAGCTGCAGTACAAACTGCATAGAAAACATGATTACTATAATAAGGGCAAGCATACTTAATTCTTCCCGGTATGCCGCAGAAACATTTAATAACGAATCCCAATGGATAAAAGGCATACAAACGATGTAAACCCCCGTTATTAATAATGCTATAACAGATAAAGAAACATAAGTAGTGCTGATTAACCTTCGTTCTTCGTTGACGTCTTTTTTTACGATCGCCTCTACAAGTTTATTTCGTAAGCCATTTCCCAGTCCAAGATCAAAAAAATTAAACCAGATGATTATAGAACTTAATGTAAGCCAAATACCATACCGTTCAGCATCAATGTAATTTATCGTCAGTGGAACAAAAACAAGATTGATAGCTATGCTCAGGCCTTTAATTATAAAAGAAAGGATTATATTTTTTTGAGCTAAGCGGGTTCTTTCATGATTGTCACTGATAAAGCTCTTCAATTTTTTTTCGGGGGTAAAAATTAGCATAATAGGTCAATAGCGGATTAGGGTTAAGGCGGATAAATATTGGTAAAATTATAATAAATTATATAACTTTTTTTATGTCAGTTTGCGCAGGAGTTTTATTGATTATCTTATTTTCTTTTCTTATTTCTGCCACCAGAGAATAACCGAGTGATGGCAAAAGTATTTTTACCGTATTAGTACTTACCTCTACCACTTTTCCTTCCCATAATACCAAAGGGCCGTTAAGAAGACGGACCCGGTCATTTGGCAGTACTTCTGATTTTTCAATACTTACATGATCGTATTCGGATAAAAATTTCTTTATCGTGCTAATTTCTTCATCTGATATTAAAGCGGGTTTTGATAACCAATAAATAAAATTGACAAAACCATCAGTTTCTTTTACTGTTGAAAAATCATCTTGAGAAACTTTTACAAAAACGAACGAAGGAAAAAGAGGTTCTGAAATAATCCGTTTCCGGTCCATCCATTGTCTGTGAACCTGATTAATCGGAAAATAGGTTTCAATTTTCTTTTTTTCCAAAAGCCCTGAAACTTTTTTTTCACACCCCGTGCGGGTATATATGACAGACCATTGTTTTTTTGTCTCCACAGTTATGATCGTTATCAGTGTTAAAAAAACTTTTATCTAACTATGGTTTTTCAGGATTGGTCTTCATCTATCTCAATACCAACATCCGGTATGTAGAAATTAAACTTTTTATATTAAGAAAACGTGATAAAAATTAAAAAATCAGTTAAACGAATTTTTTGCTAAAGGTCTTTTCATCTTTTTTAAACTATTGTCGTGTATATATCCATATCCATAACCATACCCATATCCTTTTTTGAGGAAGCCTCTTGACCGTATTCCGTTGAATACAATTTTCATGTTGGTAAGTTGATTTTCTGAATCAGTTTCCTCGTCTAGTCTTTCCAAATAAGATTTAGGAGTATACCCATGTTTTACTACATATAGTGTAGTATCGCACATAGGAGATAAGACGTAAGCGTCTGATAGCAGACTAGCAGGTGCTGAGTCTATAATGATTACATCGAATATATCTTCCAGGTAAACTAAAAGCTTTTTTAATTTTTCTGTCAGCAATAATTCTGAAGGATTTTCAGGAAGAGTACCGGCAGGCAGGAAAAAAAGGTTTTTGTGAACAGCTGTTCGTTTTATAACATCTTCTGGTTCCATTTCTCCTGTAAGATAATTACTTGCTCCCTTTTCATATTTTGTATTCAGCTTGTTGCTCAATGATGGGTTTGATAAGTCAAGTTCAAGAAGAATAACCCTTTTATCTGTAAGGGCCAGGCTTAAAGCAAGGTTAAGAGCAACAAAGCTTTTTCCTTCTTTAGGAAGAGATGATGTAACCAGGATCTTTTTCTTACCGGATTTACCTCCCAGGTATCCCAGAGATGCCCGTAACCTTCTAAACTGTTCTGCAACAAAAGTTCGTTTTCCTTCCTGAATAACTATTGCTTCTTTTGTATTGTCATGCACAATTTCACCTATAATTGGGGCATCAGTTAGTTTTTCTATCTCTTTTCTGTATAATATTTTTCTATTAAACAATTCTTTAAATGAAAGAAGACCTATAGGCAAAATTAACCCGAGTACTAGCGCTAAACCATACGCCATCATCTTGTTGGGCGAAACAGGTAAGGCAGAAGCCTCGGCATAATCTATGACACGTGTCTCGGAGATGTTATAAACTTGCGCCAAATCACTTTCTTCCTTTTTTTGTAACAAAAAGGCATAGAGATTACTCTTTATAGCTTGTTCCCTGCTAATTTCAATTAACTCCATTTCTTTCTGTGGAATGGAATGCAGCATGGATGAATAACTATTATTTGCGGAGTTCATATTCAACTTAGTAGCTTCCAGATTTTTTTTCTGGTTTTGGATATTTTCCAGCAAACTCGGTTTTATTTTATTGATCTGATCTTTAATTGAAGTGAGAATCGGGTTGTTTTCTCCTGTCGTTTTTTTCAATTTTTCATATTCCAATTCCAACAGGTACTTTTTATTAATCAGGTCCGGTAGCATAGGATCATTTAACCCTTGTGTAGAGGGCACTGTACCTGCAGCATTATCTTTGGAAAGTACATATTTTTCTACCTGCTCAAGCGAAGAGAGTTGAGAATTAATATTTGTTAATTGATTATCAGTAGCTACTACGTTCTCGAGAAACAGTCTTCCCTGGGTTCCAATATCAACTGCACCCCTTGAAGATTTGTAGTTTTTTGATTTCTTTTCAATATCAGACAGTTCCTGTTCCACCAGTTTTAGTCTGCTGGATAATAAAGCAGATGTAGAATCGGCCAGCCTTTGCTTCTCAGAAAATGAAGCTCTATTGTATACTTCAATAAGTTCATTTAAAATATCCTCCCCTCTTTTTGGATCTGTATCCCGAATTTTTAAAAGGAGAACAGAGGTTAGTTTGGTAGATGGGCTGGCCTTTAAAGCAGATATTAAAGAAGCGGTAACCGCCTGGGTTTCTGAAAAAGAGAAATACATTTGATTTTCAGGCTCAGCTTTTTGAAACTTATTGGCTATAAATTTCATATTCCCATAAGGTGTATTCAGGTATTGGTTTAGGGGATATTTATTTCTACCAATAATAACCATACTGTCCTTTCCGGAAAAGCTGAATCCAACTTTTTTTACTTTTTTGATGTTTTGAGGATCAGCCAGCTGAATGTAAACGGGGGAGGTAGAATAAGCAGGCTTTGCTCCGAACCGATCTTCTTCAAAAAAGTTAACGTAGAGATTCAAATTACGGACTACCTCTTGCATAAGTGTTCTAGACTGAAAGATTTCAATTTCATTTTCTACAATCCTTTTTTCAGACAAAGCATTGAGTTGATTGACAGTTTGCCCGTCGGAAGAACCTTTTTTCTCGTCCTTTAACATGACAGAAGCTGAAATTTCATATTGGGGAGGAGTAATTTTAAGATAGAACCATGCCCCGGCAATGCAGGCTGCGAGAAGAAGGATAAAGATGGGCCAATAGGGGAGATATTTAAATAAAATATCATTAAAACCTGATTTATTATCTGAGTTCCTAGAGTGAATATTTTTAGATATAAGTTGTGCCATTTTCTTTTTTATTTAATTATACGATCAGCAACGATTGCAGCAAATGATAAGCCACTCAGTAAAATTGGTAACCACTGTGAGGATCGGCTTGTGCTTGCTACTTTCGCTTTATTGGGTTCTACATAAACTATATCGTTGGATCTTAAATAATAATACGGAGATGTAAATATTTCAGTGGAATTTAAATCAAGTCTTTTAAGAATTTTCTGTTGATTTTCTTCCCTAATGACCATTACATTTTGCCTGTTTCCAAAAATTGTAATATCACCGGCAAGGCCCAAAGCCTCCAAAAGCGAAAGTTTTTCATTTGGCATTGTAACAACTGACGGTTTATTGACTTCCCCCAAAACGGTAACTCTGAAATTTAGAAAGCGGATGCTCACAACCGGATCTATAAGCAAACCTTTTTGCAGCAGGATCTTTGTGATGCTTTCCTCTAAATTTGTTTTTGTTAAGCCGGCAGCTTTTATGTTGCCCAAAATAGGGAATTGAATATATCCTTCAGTACTAACTAAATATCCTGTATTGCTAGACTGATCCGTACTTAAGGATTGGTTATTATTTCCTGCCAATTGGGGGTTAAACATGGACGATGCATCAGAACTTGCACTGCTTACCAGAATGCTCAGAATATCATTATTTTGAATAAGCGATTGTGGAATTGGCTCATTTGATGCTATTGTTCCATCTGTAGATCCATAAAAATAAGTGGATTTTTTAGTATTAACACAAGAAGTAAAGAGGAGAGAGAATAGTATCCACGAGAAGAAATAACTATTCCATAGGGATGATAAAATAATTTTTTTTTGCATAGAGTTAGTAATAGGTATATAATAATAATCGATAAAGTGCTTTCAGGTATTTTCACTTATCAGGACCACAAAAACTGCTTGTTTCAGAAGAATTGGAAAGAAAAGAGTTTGGTACGGGCTTCTTGAGGAAGGACCGAATAAATCGTGGTACTAAAGTAAAATACTATCAGGTACTATTTTTGTTCTTTCTTGTTCACAATGCACTAACCTGTTCAATATTACCAGATACAAACTCTAAAGGCCAAAAATAGTGTCGCCAATCTTCCTTATCTCATTCCTGTTGATTACATTTATTTTGGATAAGTCTACCTTGAATGAATCCAAAGAAAATTAAGGTCAATGATGAAACGCTTTTCTTCGATTTTTATTTTTAAGAGTTTTCATTGATTTTAATTCGCTCCACGCCAATTTCTCCTTCTGAGTCTTGGGATCGATAAACAGTAGCCCTTTACCTATCCGAACCTTATATTTCTGTGAATAAGGAAAATAAAACTCAAATTCATTGTTTTTAGGGAGGCTGAAATCTATTTAATTTCTCATCGCTTTGTATTCATTAATTAAACCGTTTGTGGAGGAATCATGATTCGTTACTGGTTCGTCATCCTGAAGTTCAGGTAAAATTTGACTTGCTAATTGCTTACCGAGTTCCACCCCCCATTGATCAAAACTGAAAATATTCCAGATAACCCCCTGTATAAATATTTTATGCTCGTATAAAGCAATTAATTGACCCAAAGTGAATGGAGTGATTTTCTTTATTAAAAAGGAATTTGTCGGCTTATTACCTTCAAAGGTTTTAAAGGGTAGAAGTTTGGCTATTTGTTCACGATTATTATTTTGTTTCTCCAATTCTAATTGAGCCTTCTCTTCCGTTTTGCCGTTCATTAAGGCTTCTGTTTGAGCAAAAAAATTGGATAATAATTTCTTGTGATGATCCCCTATAGGATTGTGAGATTTGGATGGTGCAATAAAATCACACGGAATCAGCTGTGTTCCCTGGTGGATCAATTGATAAAAAGCATGCTGGCCATTAGTGCCTGGCTCACCCCAAATTACCGGCCCAGTGGAATATTCAACTGCTTCGCCATTCCTGTCGATACTTTTTCCATTACTTTCCATATTTCCTTGTTGAAAATAGGCTGAAAAACGACTTAAATATTGATCATATGGCAAAATCGCTTCCGTTTGGGAGCCAAAGAAATTGGTATACCAAAGTCCAATTATTGCCATAAGCACCGGAATATTTTCTCCAAAATTGGTACTTTGAAAATGCATGTCAGCATGGTGTGCCCCCTTTAACAGCTGTTCAAAATTTTTATAACCAATACTTAAGGCTATAGACAAGCCAACAGCACTCCACAAAGAATATCGTCCACCAACCCAATCCCAAAAACCAAACATGTTCGATTTATCAATTCCAAATTTTACCACCTCAGATTCATTAGTAGATAAAGCTGCGAAATGTTTGGCTATATGTTTTTCGTTTTTTGCATATGTTAGAAACCATTCCCTGGCTGTATGAGCATTTGTCATAGTTTCCTGGGTTGTAAATGTTTTAGAAGCTATGAGGAAAAGAGTTCTTTCGGGATTTACCTTTTTCAAAGTTTCGGCAATATGCGTTCCGTCTACGTTGGAAACAAAAAAAGTTTCGATGCTTTTCTTTCCGTATGGCTTTAAAGCTTCGGTAACCATCAGCGGTCCCAGGTCACTACCTCCAATGCCAATATTGACAATGTACTTTATTCGCTTACCAGTATACCCCCGATGACCGCCCTCATGTACAGTATCGCAAAAGGTTTTCATTTTGCGTAATACTTTTTTTATTTCTGGCATCACATTAATTCCTTTCACAAAAACGGGAGTTTCTGAAAAATTTCGTAAGGCAGTATGTAATACCGACCGGTTTTCAGTTTCATTGATCATATCGCCATTGAACATGGCTGTCATCGCTTCTTTTACTTTACATTCTTCCGCTAATTGAAGTAATAATTCCAAAGTTTTATCCGTAATAATATTTTTGGAATAGTCGAAAAGAATATCTTCCAATCGGGTATGTAGTTTCTTAAAGCGATCCTTATCTCCCGCAAAAAGATCTTTCATTTTCGTGGATTTCATTTCTTCAAAATGGGAATTCAGTGCAGACCATGCCTGGGTAGTTGTAGGATCTATTTTTGGGAACATGTTTTTTTTTATAAAGTTGAAATTATTTCAATTGTTTTATTTACCATTTCCCCAGAAATGTCAAGGTGGGTAACCAACCTTACTTTATCATGAGCAATGGCATACGAAAGAATATCAAACCCCTTTAATTTATCTACTAACTCCCCAGCCAATATTCCTTTTTTTAATTCGAAAATGATAATGTTGGTTTCAACCGGCAACACCAGTGCTACAAAATCTTTATCAGCCAGGGCAGCGGCTATTGCTTTTGCATGGTCATGATCCTGCTGTAACCGGTTAATATTATTTTGTAAGGCGTAAATACCTGCAGCGGCAAGAAATCCGGCCTGCCGCATACCCCCGCCAAATGCTTTGCGTATTCTTCTTGCCTTATAAATGAAGGAGGAATTTCCAATTAACAAGCTTCCAACCGGACAGCCAAGACTTTTACTAAGGCAAATAGAAATACTATCGAATACTTTTCCATATTGAAGGGGAGTCTCGTTTCTTGCCACTAGCGCATTAACCAGTCTTGCTCCATCCAGGTGAAGGTTTAGCCTTTTTTCAATACAGAGTTTACGGATATTTTCTATTTCGGAAAAATCAAGGCAGCTACCGCCACCTCTGTTACTGGTATTTTCAAGGCAAACTAAGCTGGTCCGGGCCCGGTGAACATCATCCGGATTAATGCTGTCTCTGATTTGTTGAGTATTTATTTTTCCTCTGTCTCCATGTATTAATTTAACGGAAGCTCCTGAATTGGAAGCTATTCCACCTCCCTCATATTGATAAACATGCGCACTTTCATCACAAATAACCTCATCTCCTGGCTGAGTGTGACATTTAATAGCAATTTGGTTGGTCATTGTTCCTGAAGGGCAAAATAGAGCCGCATCCATTCCAAACATTGTAGCCGTCAGCTCTTCTAATTTATTAATAGAGTAATCTTCGCCAAACACATCGTCTCCGACCTTAGCAGTCATCATCGCTTCAAGCATAGACGGTGAAGGTTTGGTAACGGTATCTGACCTATAATCAATGGTCATGTCTGAAATTTCATGCAATATAATTATAGATGATGGGGAAAGGGAAATCAAACTATCCAATAATCATTTAATACTCCACATTTTAGCCAAATCTTGGTATTGAGTTAGTAATGTTTCCATGATCAGTACCATTCACACAAAATTTTTTCCACTTATCCAAAATGAAGCCTAGCCAGTAACCCCGATCACGGTAGTGCGTCCAACGAAACTAGATATTTAAACGCCACTCATCAAGAAATTAAACCGTTCAATTTAAAACAATGTTCTATGTAATACAAAGTACCTATCTTTAAATTGTAATCGCCAACATCAAGTACTAAAATATAAAAACAGCAAGAAATGGTAAAAATATTGACATTCTTCTCACTCATATTCCTGTTAATTTCAAGAAGTTATGGGCAAACGATGAATATTGGAATCGAATCCTCCAATGAAAAAGGAAAAATAATTGGTAGCGTTATAGACGGAAATACGAAAACAATAGAATCGGCGACTATCTCTTTACTTGGATTTAAGGATTCGTTGGTTGTAAAAATGAGTATTGCGGATAAAACAGGTCGATTTGTGTTCGAGGACATAGCCGAGGGTAAATACGTTGTGTCTATAACAGCTATTGGTCACGAAAAGGGATATTCTGATGTTATAGATCTAAAGCCAGGAAATTATGTTATAGAACTTAAAACCATTGAACTAAAACCAGTGGCTAAAGCCATATCGGGTGTTATTGTGACATCAAAAAGGCCGTTCATTGAGCAAAAACCAGGTAAGACCGTTTTGAATGTAGAAGCGTCGCCCACAAATAGCGGGCTAAACGCCCTTGAGCTTTTGGAAAAATCTCCCGGCGTTTCAGTTGATAATGATGGTAATATTAGCTTAAAAGGAAAGCAGGGAGTTTTGATCCTGGTTGATGGTAAGCCTACATATATGAGTGGAGCTGATCTCACCGCTTTATTGAAAAATATGCAAAGCAGCAACCTGGACCAGATTGAAATAATGACCAACCCTCCGGCAAAATATGATGCTGCCGGTAATTCGGGGATCATTAATATCAAAACAAAAAAAGGTATTGTGAAAGGGATGAATGGGACTGCTAACCTCGGTTATACTCAGGGATTTTATGGGAGAGTAAATGGAGGCCTTAATCTTAATTATAGAAACAATAAGCTAAACCTGTTTGGAGGCTATAACGGCGGTACCTGGGAAGGATATAATAAACTCACCATAGATCGAAATTTTTATGAAGATGACAAATCAACCTTAAAAGGATCATCTGACCAGGTATCACGGCCGCACTTTAAAGGAGTGTATCATAATTTGAAGGCAGGTCTGGATTATTATTTTACCAAAAAAGATGTGTTAGGAATCGTAGTGAATGGAAATTTCAATACAGGTGATGAGGACCCAATGAGTGTTTCAAACGTACGAAATGCTGTTGGTGAAATTGATTACAAAATAAGGTCCATTGGATTAAACGAAAGAAAGTCTTCTAACTTAACTACTAACCTCAATTACAAACATACATTTGACTCAACAGGTAGGGAAATTACTGCTGATCTTGACCAGGCTTTTTATAACAATAAGGGTCATACAAGCCTTAACACCCGGATTTATGATAAATATGATATTAAGAACGGCAGCGACATTTTATTAAATGGTTTCATTCCTTCGGAAATAAACATCTATAGCGCCAAAGTAGATTATGTTCATCCTTTTAAAGGTGGATTGAAATTGGAAGCTGGATTGAAAACCAGTTTTGTAAAAACTGATAACCAGGTTGAATATTTACGAAACAGCGGTACAGAGTGGAGTATAGATGACAGAAGTAATCATTTTATCTACGAGGAAAATATTAACGCAGTTTATGCCATTTTTTCAAAGACACTAAAGAAATGGGAACTAACCGGCGGTTTAAGGATGGAGAATACAATTGCTAAAGGCCACCAGATAAAAAGTGATTCATCGTTTAAAAGAGATTATACAAGCTTGTTTCCTAATGTTGGAATAGGATATAATGCAAATGAAAAAAATCAGTTCAACCTTAGTTATAGCAGAAGGATAACACGGCCTGATTATGATGATCTGAATCCCTTTGTTTTCTTTTTAGATTCATTAACGTATGGCCAGGGGAATCCTTATCTGCAGCCTCAGTTTACAAACAATGTAGAGGTAAGTCACACGTATAACCGGTTTTTGACAACTACTTTAAATTATACCCAAACGGATGATATCATCACGCAATTGCTGAAGCAGAACACAGAGAAAAAGGTAACTTTTCAAACAAAGGAAAACTTCAGCAAAATGGTACAGATAGGTATTGCAGTATCAGCAAATATTCCTGTAACCAAATGGTGGAATACAAATATTTATACCAATTTATTTAATAACCATTACACGGGATTATATCAAAATGGAGTTAAGAACGATCCTATTGATGTGCAGTTCACCAGTTTCATGACGAATGTAACAAACAGTTTTACGCTGGGTAAAGGGTGGAGTACAGAAATAAGTGGCTGGTATCGGAGCAAAGGCGCTCATGGATTATTAGTTGCCAATGAAATGTATGCTGTAAATTCAGCCATCTCCAAAACCGTGTTTAATAAAAAAGGAACTATTAAGTTGGGGGTACGGGATATTTTTTATACGCAGCAATTCAGTGGTTATGCAAAATACAGTGATGTGGATGTAAACATTGCAAGTAAACGAGACAGCAGGCAATTCAATCTCACTTTTAACTACCGGTTTGGTAAAAAGAATATCGCCCCGGCCCGAAGGAAGGTAGGTGGCGCAGGAGAAGAACAAAACAGAGTAAAGACAGAGGGAGGCAACTAACAGGAACCTTGATTATTGAACCTGATCCAAACGAAAATGAAAATTATATCCCCGCTAATTTTTATGCGGGGATGTTTTTTATCAGCTATCCATGCCTGATAATATTTACAACAATTAAATTATATATCATGAGTATAAAGATTTTTTTTTTAACACATTACAGCCGGGTATTGATATTGCTTATTTCCTTTTTGTTTTTTAATAAGTCATTTGGCCAAACGAGCCAACATTCACTGGAGGCGACCATCTTGCATAAGGATAGTCTTTTCTGGAAATCTTACAATAATTGCGATGTACAGAAATTCAGTGAATTTTTTACAGATGACCTTGAATTTTATCATGATAAAGGAGGAATTACAAACGGCTTGGAAAATTTAGCAACGAGTATGAAAAAAAATTTATGCAGCGACGCAAATTTCAGATTACGAAGAGAGGAAGTAGCGGGTACGGTGAAAGTTTATCCTCTTCAAAAATCCAAGGAAATCTATGGAGCTATTATTTCGGGCAGTCATGTGTTTTATACTAATGAAAAAGGAAAAAAGGAAAGACTTGATGGTCTTGCCAGATTTACCCATATATGGATATTAAAGGACAATAGCTGGAAGATGACACGCATATTGAGTTATGATCATGGTCCGGCACCTCAATCGAAATAGGCTGAAGAACCAACACTTAAATTAAATTCTGCCATTTGTTAAAGTACCAGACTTGTTATATTTGCTTTTATCAAAAACCAATTTTATGCCTTCATTTGATTTTGTAAGTAAAGTAGATGCACAGGCCCTGGAAAATGCGGTAAACGTAGTAACCAAAGAAATTACGAACAGGTTTGATTTCAAGGGCTCCCATGTTGTTATTAAATTAGATAAAAAGGAATTTAAGATTAACCTGGAAACTGATGATGATATGAAGATGCGCCAGTTGATGGATGTATTAATAAACAGGGCACACAAACAGGGAATAGCCCCGGAAGCATTTGATCTTTCAAAAGAAGGCGGGCAAAGCGGGAAAGCATGGAAAAAGGAAGTCCTGGTGAGAAATGGATTGAAACAAGAAGATGCTAAGAAAATAGTGAAGCAGATAAAGGATTCCGGATTAAAAGTACAGGCCTCTATAAATGACGAAATCGTTAGAGTGACAGGAAAAAAAATTGATGATTTACAGGAGGTAATTCAAGCGTCTAAAAGCTGGGAAATAGGAATTCCATTGCAACATGAAAATATGAGAAGCTAATTGTGGATATCTTAATAATAAATCTTGATAATACCTGCATTTGTAACAAATCCCAGTGAATAAAGAGTGATAAACAAGATGAGCAAAAATTTGGAAACAGGCTATTTCAAAATGTATCTTCAATGTACAAACGCTGCAGAACAATTTGGAAACAGAGAGAAATGCAGCATGGAGGGGTAGAAAATCTGTAATGGATTAGAAACAACTCCTGAAAACATCAGGTAAAGTGAATATACTTACGTAAGTAAGTGTACAAACAAAGTCTGATGTTTTCGTTTTTAATACGCTTAGGGATACTTTTTAAATTGTCGGCACCATACACATTTTTGCTGATTTGCGGTTTTAAAGGTGACTGAAAGACTTCCAAATTAGATTTGGCTAAAATTGATGGCCGTACTAACTTCGCCATCCTAAAATTTACACAATTGGTACGGCAAAATCCGTGCAACATTAAAAATCAAAGAGTTATGAAAAAAGGTCTTCATCCAAATAATTATCGGCTGGTTGTTTTTAAAGACATGAGTAATAATTACTCTTTCCTGAGCCGGAGTACTGCAGCTTCAAAAGAATCAGTAAAATGGGAAGATGGCAATGAATATCCCCTGGTTAAACTGGAAATATCTAATACTTCGCATCCATTTTTTACCGGAAAAAATGTGCTGGTTGATACGGCTGGGCGTATTGATAAATTTAAACGGAAATATGCTAAAAAAGCAGATTAAGACTTTATAATTGTGAAATAAAAGCCTCCTGATAATCCGGGAGGCTTTTCAGTTTAATGAATCAGTTTACAGTTAAATTCCGCGTTTTTTTAAAGTATCTTTCCATACAACTTACAGCCCTTCATATCCATGAACAAAATCATTTTTACAGAAGAATATTGCCAGCCTGAAAACCTTTTTCCGTTTACTCTAACCAGACAAATTCAGGATATACGGATTGGTATTCTCACTATCAGGGAAAAATGGGAAGCTGTGCTGGGATTACCATCTTATGACAGGAATGAAGATGATTATAAAGACCTGGACCGGTCAATAACAATTGAGGATGCAGCAAATGATGGGGTTTGTATAATGATTCATGGAAATATTCTTCCTTCTTCAGAATTAGTATCTGCCATACATAAATTAAATAATGGCGAATTCATTACTGTAAATAATAATACCGGCATTGTATTCAGGTTTACAAAAAAGGAAATTAAGGAAAAACATAAGATAGCAATATCAAAATCGATTGCTTTAAAAGAAGATGTAAAAACAATTCAGTATCCCTGGGATATTTTTCTTTTAAATGACTGGGCCATAAGGCAAGATTTTGAAATGATAACCAAAGACAGAAAATCAAAGGCCATTCCTGATAGCAATAAATTGATTAATGCATCAAATATTTTTTTGGAAGAAGGTGCCATTGTAGAGCATAGCATAATGAATGCATCTGCCGGGCCTATCTACATAGGAAAAAACGCCAAGGTAATGGACGGAGCTATTATCCGGGGACCTTTTGCAATGGGAGAGGGTTCCTGCGTGAAAATGGGCGCAAAAATATATGGCGCTACCAGTTTGGGGCCTCATTGCGTTGCCGGGGGAGAAATAAAAAACTCTGTCCTATTTGGATATTCAAATAAAGCTCACGATGGATACCTGGGAGACTCTGTTGTAGGCGAATGGTGCAATTTAGGTGCAGGGACAACTAACTCAAATCTGAAAAATAATGCGGGAGATGTAAAAGTCTGGACGCCTAAGGGCCAGGTAAATGCAGGGTTGAAATGTGGCGTAATCATGGGTGATTATTCCAGGACGGCCATCAATACATCAATAAATACAGGAACTATAATTGGTGTATCATGTAATGTATTCGGGAATGGTTTAACGCCAAAATATATCCCTAATTTTTCCTGGGGCAGCGAAGGTTTGAAGCGATATGAATTTGGTAAGGCTATTCAGGATATTACTGGTTGGAAGAAACTAAAATCTCAAATCGTTACTGATAATGAAAAAAGCATTTTAAAATATATTTTTAACCGCTTTTGATTTATTTTAGCCACTTTATTTAATTAACAATAAAATACTTATGAGAAAACAGATCGCGGCGGCCAATTGGAAAATGAACATGACCTTTCAACAGGGAGAAAAATTATTAGATGATATATTGGAAGCCAACATTGTTCTTGAATCTCATCAGCAGGCGATCTTTGCCGTGCCTTATCCTTACCTGTTAATGGCGAGGAGCGAGGTAGATAATGCTGCGAATTATTATGTGGCCGCACAAAATTGTTACAACCAAAAATCTGGTGCTTTTACAGGTGAAATTTCAGCGGAAATTCTTCATTCCGTCGGGGTGCCTTATTGTATTATCGGGCATAGTGAAAGACGTGAATACTTCAATGAAACAAATGATGTGTTAGTCGAAAAGCTGGACCTGTGCCTGGAAAATTTTATAACTCCAATTTTCTGTTGTGGTGAACCATTGGATATTCGTGAGGCCGGTACCCAAAACCAATTTGTATCCACACAAATAAAGGAATCTCTTTTCCATTTAGATAAAGACGTTATAAAAGATATTGTAATTGCATATGAACCCATATGGGCTATAGGTACTGGCAAAACTGCTTCTACAGAGCAAGCCCAGGAAATACATGCATACCTGCGATCTTTACTGGCAGCACAATATGGGCAGAGCATAGCCGGGCAAATATCTATATTATATGGAGGAAGTGTAAAAGCAAACAATGCAAAAGAATTATTCAGTTGCCCGGATGTGGATGGAGGATTGGTGGGCGGCGCTTCCTTAATTGCCGATGACTTTATTCAGATTCTTAAGGCACTGAAATGACCGTTGGCCGGAACTTTGTATTATATTATTATTACAAGGAAGAAACAACTCATGCTGAGCTTTCTAAGCCCCCGGGTTATTGTAAATAACAATGAAATTTATCCATTGTTAAGTTCGAAGCCAATCCTCATTTTTTCAGAAAAAAATCATTTGACAATTGTAGTGACAGATGGGTTTCATTTTACCAGGCCCGTTAAGCTTGAATACGAGCAACCTGGTTATTATAACCTGGAGGTTACCTGTGTTCTTGACGATTTACATTTAATGGGTGGCTTGTTTTTGTTAGTGGTGCTTTTCCTATTAGGGTTTTTTACCGGGTTTCTTATATTCAGGGTTCTAAGTTTTATTCCGGTAGCCTGGTTTTTATTTTATTATTACATAAACCGAAATAATTTTTTGAAACTGAAGAAAGGCAATCGGCCTGTTACTCAAATAAGGAAAGATTTCGGCCTATAATTTTCTCCTTAGTATAATGGCTTGAAGATTCCAATGCTTTTTGTTGCAGGCCTGAATATCTTTGGGAGTCGAGGTGTCTTATCAGGTTAAGAATGTCGGTTAACGATTCATATCGGATAGCACTATTCAAAAGTGGTTTATCAAGCGGTATTATAGCAGGGACAAAAAAAGGTTTGGCGTATTTGATGGCGTCGCCAATATTACCGGAGCAAATACTTTTTCCATATTCTTCAATTATTCCATCAGCAATAGAAATTTTTGGTTGAGCCGGCATCCAAATAAAGTGACAATCCTGCATATTTTTATCAAACTCTGGCTGGTCTACAATTTCTACGTCAAATATTTTCAGATTATCATGATCCTGAAGATAAGCCTGGCAAAACCGGCGGGTGTTTTCACTATAACCGGTCTTAAAAGCTCCCAGGAGGCTAAGTTCGATTTTAATATTTTGGAGTGTTGCTTTCTCCAATAAATCTTTTATTTGAGAATAATCCCTTCTTCTCTCATCAACTGTACCCGGTATTACAATTTTTACTAATTGTTTTTTTTCAAAATTTAATAAATAGGATTGGTTAGGATCAAAGTAGGTTCCGGGTAATGAATAAATTTTCTTTCCAGATGATATTTTTTTCTTTAAATAAGGAACCATTGAATCAGCTAAAACATTAAATGCAGTTATTTTTTTTATCAATAATCGTTTACCAATGAATCTTACCAGCCTGGTAAAACTTAGCGACGGTTTGTATTGAAATTGTCCGTTTATGTCATGAAGGGTAAGTACTGAAGGTGTTTTTTTCAATTTATTAAAGTGATACACATAGGTAATAAAATTATCAGAAATGGTGTTAAAAAAAAGGAGGTCATATGAACCGGTTGAGGTATAATGGAATATTCTTCTTATAAAACCGCGGTTGCTTTCATCTTTGGTTCTTACAATCCAGGTAAACCTTGTTGCTTTATTCTGAAGCAGGAAAAGCAATTGCCTGTGAGCTTCAGGATAAACAAATATCGTAATTTCATTTTCCGGTCTGTCGAAGAGGGATATTATAGTATTAGCCACTTCGAAATGATAAGTTTCAAACAGAGCTATTTTCATTCTTCAGATTTTTTTATTCCCGTCATATTATAACCAAATAATTCCAGGGTAGTTACCCTTATCTGAGTATAGTTTTTTTCCTCAAACCATTTGATTACTTCTTCAGGTTCGTGCTCCCATCGGAATTCGGGACTGAACTGGTCCATCAGGGCAATCAGCAATTCCCTTGTATTGAATTTTTTGCCTTTCAGCAAATTGATTAAATAAAAAGGCGGTAGAAAAATGATTTTATAAAGGTAATATTGGATCGACAGGGGTAATTTGGAAGTAAACCTTCTTATCTTAAGAATCAAATTATGTATCTTATCCTTGCGCCGGTGGTATAACCAAACACTTAGTTTGCCATCATTTCTTACACAGGATTCAACACTAAAAAAGGATGTTTGAGTATGAGGGGTATGAATAAGAACTCCGCTGCAATGCACTAAGTCAAAATATCTTTTTTTTACCGGCAGAAAGTGAATATCAGCCTGTATAAATAAAGCAGTTGGTTGAGTGTTATTCTGAAAAGCTTTTTCAATACTCTTGCTGATATCCATACCCAATATAGTAGCGCCATGGGCGGCAATCATACTGTCAAGGATTCCATTACCACAGCCGGCATCTAAAATTAATTTTGAAGATAGTGATTCTGTGTCTTCTCCCGTTTCCTTGAAAAACCGATCCATCATTTCCTTTTTATCTGCATTCCAGGTTTTATCCTGATCATAGTTAAAAAGCCGCCATTCATATTCAAAACTTTTTTTTGTTCTTCTGTTCTTCTTTGTTACCTGCTCCAACAGATCTTTATATTTATTGTGCAGGTGCTGGCTTTTTATTGAATAATCAGGGAGGTGTTTTTTAAGAAAATCCATGTGGTCTATAAAGGATTCAACCAGTAATCTGGGTATTCCGTCTATTACAGGATAAAACCATGATTCATGTGCGAATAAAATAGCATCAGTTATGATCTCGTGTTCTTCGTTATCATATATTTTTTTACCGTATGTAATGACCTGTAATGTTAATGGGCTTTTGGTGACAGGGCAACATAATAATGAAAGCAGATCTTTCGTCATAATACTGGATATTAATTATTGGAAGAGCTGCGTTTCATAATAGTATTGTCCTGATTAAACCTGCTGCCTGATGAATATGAAACTTTATTTTCCACATCACAATAATAAAAAAATAAAAAGGGAATTCGCTATGTTAAACCTTTTCTAAGCTAGCCGGGCCTTATTTAGTTATTCTAATATTCATTTCTAATTCGCATTCTTTTCAGAATACCCTTGACCTCAATAGTTGTAAGCCGGGAAGGACAATTTCTCTTGAGCAATCTGGATAAAATGTAATTGAAACTAAATATATTATGTTTGTATTACTACCGTAGTAAAATAACGGCTGCTGAATCTTGGCAAATATAAAGCGAAATCTTGTTTACAATTTCCTGTTATCCTTTAGCCAGGTAATGATTCCGCTTTTAACCATTCCCTATATCTCGCGGATATTAGACCCTGATGGAATTGGCCACGTAAGCTTCATGGATTCTTTTTCATATTACTTTGTTGTGATTGCAGAATTTGGAATTACGGTGTATGGCATCAGGGAGATTGCCAAAGTCAGGGATAATAAGGAAAGGCTGGCAAACCTGGTTTCGGAACTATACCTGCTACATTTTATTACTTCACTGGTTACGTTGGTATTTTATGCAGTTACTGTATATTTTTTGTGGGAAAGGATACGGGATGTTCGGTTGTTGCTATTTTCAATTTCCTTTTTACTGGTGAGTTTTTTTTCCTGTGATTGGTATTTTTTAGGTAATGAAAGATTTGGATTCATTACTACCAGGTCTCTCATTATACGGGTAGCAGGGTTGTTTTCTATATTTATCCTGGTAAAGCAACCAGCAGATTATTATATCTATTATGGTATCATTGTGGCATCATCTGTGATTACCGGCATCTGGAATAATTATATTTTGTTCAGGGAAGTAAAACCATCTTTCAAAAATTCAAACTGGAAAAAACACCTGGAGCGGGTATGGGTAATTTATTTAATTAATCTCTTTTATTCAATTCCATTGATGCTTGACAATGTAATGTTGCGCCTGGTTAGCACGGCTTCTGCCGTTGGCATATATTCATTTTCTATAAAAGTGGTGAGGATAAGCACCAATCTTTTGGCGGATTCGTTTCTTGTCTTTTTTCCCAGAATCGTTTCACTCGCCAATAATAATGAGGTTGTACAATTACAAAGGAAGTTGCTACTGAATGTGCAATTAATTTTACTCGTTTCCATTCCAATGGGTGTCGGCCTTTTTTTAATAGCCGGCGAACTGGCACTTGTTTTTTTTGGACCTAAGTTTATTACAGCGGCCCATGATCTCCGTCTGCTTTCCTTTTTTCCTTTCCTGAAAGGAATGAGTTTGTTTTTCAGTAATTCAGTGTTAATTACCCATCATCATGAAAAACCTTTTCTGAAAAATCTTATAGTAACCAGCAGCCTGTTTATACCAGCCGCCCTGGTTCTTTCTGATCTGTATCAGGATTTCGGGATTTGTATTGCTCTCATTGCTACAGAATTTTTCCTGATGATGTCAAATTATTATACAGTAAAAAAGAAACTCCCACATTTACAAATATTTGACACCCGAACTGCTTATCAGGCGTTGACCGGCAGTTTGATTTTTATCCCGGTTGTAATTTTTGCCCGAAATTTTATCCACCAGGAATTCTTGCGTTTAGTATTTAGTATAGTTGCCTGTATAGCATCTTATGCTATATTCATATTGTTTATCGCCAGGAACGAATTTGCCATTAATCTAAAACTGGCGGCGTTAAGATTTCTGAAGAGTAAATTCTATTCCGGCTAGCAGGTTTTAATATGAAGAAATCAATAAAGAAATATTTTATTCGTCAATACTCTTATGACGAATACCAACATGGGGGTATTGGTTTTACTGACATTGAAACCATTCTGGAAAGAGCAGGTTTTTTACCAATAGCGTTTCCCTGCCATCGGCAGTTTTCCATAAAGGCGAAATTGAAACGGTTGTTTTTTTTGGCCGGACTATTATTTTCAATTTCAGCTCCGGCCCGGATAGTTTTTATTTATCCGGCATATGCGGGTGTGTCCAAATTATTATTGCGCCTCCTGGAATGGAAACCCGGTATTCGGCTTATTTGTATTATCGGGGATATTGATGGTATAAAGGATGGCAATGATAAAAAGCTTCGGA
>JBPPMM010000076.1:0-6292 GCA_051306075.1 Chitinophagaceae bacterium | reverse complement strand
TCGTGTTTATCGCTGTTTGTGTTGTTTTTGTATTGGGAGCATTTAGTGTTTTTTTATTACAACCAGGCGTTTACCGGTGAGACACGAGATCAATAATAAAAAAACAATATCGACTGAATAAAATAGTGGGAACAGTAGTGTATATTAGATGTTAACGATAATTGTAAAGTGACACTTCACTTTATTTTAAAAATCTAATCCTGACACAATGGTTGGAATTATAGTTGAACTAATCATTTCATGGTTATTACTTTGGTTCATCTGTAAAAAACATCTTCTTGTATTAGGCTTTATACCTACAAAAACAAGATTTGGCAATTTTTTATTTGGCTTTTTAACAGCTGCTATTTGTTGTACTATCTATTTTTTATCATTTACAGCTTTCGCTAATAGTCGCTGGACTTTAAACAAAGAAATCAGCAATAAGATACTGGCAGAAAGTTCCTGGTGGACTTTAAGGTCAGTTTTGTATGAGGAACTTATTTTCAGAGGTGCTTTGCTTTACATTGCCATTCAAAAGTTCGGAACAAAGACGGCCTGCCTTATATCTGCCGTTTCCTTTGGAGTGTATCACTGGTTTTCAATGGGGGCTTTAGGAAATCCTATGCAAATGGTCTTTTTATTCTTTATGACAGGAATTTGGGGATTTATGTTTGCAATGGCTTTTGCAAAAACAAAATCATTGTATTTGCCCATTGGACTTCATTTTGGATGGAACCTGGTTAGTACAGTTGTTTTTTCACAAGGTTCGTTGGGAAACCAGCTTTTAATTCATAAATATGGACAACAATTAAGTGGATTATTATCAATAGCGGTTTTTCTTTTTCAGGTTTTTTCAGTGCCATTTTTCACTTATTGGTATTTAAAGGGACATTCATTTAATAAAAAACAGCTGCATGGTGACAAAGAACAACAATCTCTAACATGAACTGTGTCTGGCGTTTTTTGAGCTTACAGCAATTTTAAACTCTGTGACAAATTCAAATAGATTGGTGAATAGCATAACTCTTATCGTGAGACAATGTTAAGTAAAGTTGAAAACAAAGGCATTACTTTTATTAAAGGTCGACAAACCATAAACATCAATATATGAAACAGTTTTTTACACTTTCGGTTATTTCCCTCTGTTTGTCATTCACTACCGACAGGGTATTAGCTCAGGATCTGAGAGAAGCGGAAATAAGGCGCTTAGAAAATCTTGAAAGAGAGTCTGTATTGAAAGGAGATTCCGCCGTATTGTTTGACAAAATCTGGTCGCCGGATATGATAGTCAATACGCCTGCCAATGTGGTTGGAACGGTAGAGGGTACTAAAGCTCATCTCAGATCGGGAGGCTTAAATTATATTGCTTTTGAAAGAAACATTGAAAAAATCACGATTCATGATAATGTTGCTATTGTCATGGATGGCGAAGTAATCAAACCACAAGGGCATCAGGTTAATGCCGGCAGGACGGTGAGCAGACGTTTTATACATGTCTGGCTGAATAAAAATAATTCCTGGAGCATCATAGCACGGCAAGCTACAATTATTAAAATAGAATAAAGGTGTTGCGTTGAGTCCGAACAAAAGATGATTGAAAAACTGAAGTTAAAGTCAATAGATTCCTTTACAAGTTGGTGTTGTACTTGTGGTTTGTCTTCCTTCTTCCTCTAAACAATTATTACTCATTTTATTTCTTCTTAAGATCCAATAGAACCTGTCTTAACTTTTCCGGCTCGCTTGTAATTAACAATAATAACTCCACCAGGTGTAACAATACTCTCTGTTAATGTAAATGCTGCCGGAATCGTACCATTGTCAAAAAGCTTTTTCCCCTTACCTAAAGTCAAGGGGTGAATTTTGAGTCTGAGTTCATCTACAAGGTCATTCTTGAATAGTAGCTGAACGAGCTCACCGCTACCCCAAACCTGGATGTCTGAGCCTTTTGAATTTTTGACTTTTTTGATATCTGCCAGGCTTTTTATTACTACTGAGTTTTTCCAACCTGTAACCTGTGGGTCCGACTTTTTTATGCTTTTGGAAAACACGTATTTTGTGCCTTCATTAATACCTGGCCAAAAGTCTCCATGTTCAGGCCAGTAATCGGCCCAAATCTTAAAAGTTTTACTGCCCAAAAGATAATCTGCAGGTTTCAGCTCTTTTTGCACCACCTTATCGTAAACTTCGTCTGAATACGGAGCCACCCAACCGCCATATTTAAAACCACCGGATGTATCTTCCTTAGGTCCGCCTGGCGCCTGCATCACTCCATCCAATGTGATCATTGATAAAACAATTATTTTTCCCATATTATTTCAGTTATACTTATAATCTATTCTATAAAAAATCCCTCAAAATTACTTTTGTTACGATACAAATATCGCTAACAAAGACCAAGCATTCGAAGTGTAAATGCGACAATATCGGTGGCTGAATACGACAAGTATTGATAGTCTTTCGTAGACAGGTGGGGGTGTCGCTAAAGCATGACCGCCAACACGGAGACATTGGTACAATTAGTATGTAACCCTAATGCTGGCCTCATTACTAGTGTTACCTCTGGCTACCAGGTAGAAGAAATTGAAAATCCGTTAATGCAGCAAGTAAGGTACCTGCACAAGTTGGTAGATGAATTGGCTAATAGTCGTAAAATGGAGAAAATTACGTGTCGCGTAGTTTGACCAGCGAATAACCCGATAACATTTTACATTCTCTGTTTTTGTTCCGGCTTTACAATTACTATTTGGATTTTAAATAAAATCTCTACATTAGTGCTGCGTTCGGCATCTGTGGCCGGTGCGACTATCGGATGAAGCTTACAATAGCACAAGTGTCCGAACCTAAACACCTATGGAGGCATCCCGCTGAAAACTTTTCCAAAGCAATTAATACTTCACTTTAAAAAAATCAAACCATGCGACAAATCACAACCAACATTCGCTATGTGGTACTGGTTTCAGTATTGTTTTTTATTAGCTGTAACCAGCCTGCAACCAATTCAGAGAAAAATGATAATGACACAACTCCCGTTACCCCCACCTCAGACGCTGCTTCAATGCCAGCCTATGACCCGGCAATGGAACCTTTAACTGTAGGCGCACAGATGTCTAAAAAGCTGGGTGATACATTAGGCGTTAAGATGTATGAGTTTACAGTGAAGCCGGGTCAATCATGGGGGCTGCATACACATCCTGATCACACAGTTTATATGCTTCAGGGTGGTAAAGTGGCTTTATATATGCGGGAAGCAGGAAAACAGGATACACTTACTTTTCCTACAGGAATGGGATTAATAAGCGGTCCGCTCTCAGATTCAGGGAGGAACATTGGCAATACAACCATAAAATTTCTTGTGGCTGATATTTACAGGCCTCGCAGTAAATAAAGATTGATTGATTGCTATCCGGTAATGCAAAGTGCATCCAGTTCTGAAATGCAAGGCTGCTTGCATTTCATAGGTTATAAGGCGGTGAGGGAAAACTAATCGGCTTCCTGTCGCTTTCGGCTTCGGTTTCAGCAAATGAAAACCGCTGATGTGCTGAATAAAACATGCACTTTTGTAACTAACTTAAGTATCAGGTGGAGGCCGGCAACTTTCAAATGCCTGCCCATCGCCAGGCCTTATATTTAGTACCAAATATTTACTATGAGACAAACTTTAATATTTCTTTTTATTTTAATTGTAACCATATATTCTTGTGAGCCGGCTAGTCAAAAGCAACAGAATAATGAGAAACTTTTATCAGGCTCATGGAAATTTATTGCAGACCAGGAAGTAGATGATAATAACCAGGTAAAAAATGAGGATACAAGCGTTAGCGGCTTATTAATTTATACGGTTGATGGAAGAATGAGTGTTCAGCTTTTATGGCATGGAAGCCGGGCTTCATTGATGAATGATACCATTATGAACCAGGATGGGAAATCTTTCGGTGTGGGATTAGGAAACAACAGTTGGACACCTGATCAGTCAAGAAAAATCATCGATACTTACGATGCTTATTTTGGAAACTATTCTGTTGATTGGAAAAATAAAATTGTTACACATACCATAAGCGGAAACCTTAGACCTGAAAAAGAAGGAACATCTTACAAACGAACTTTTCAAATTAATGGAGATACATTGTTTTTAAGAAGTGCAGACCCTGACCCCAATATGAAATGGCAGACAAAATGGATAAGAAACAATTAGAAAAATTTCGGGAGCTAACCAAAGTACTTTCAAAATCAGGGGTAAACTATGTAACCTCAGTTATAAGCAAGCATCCGCACCGCTTCGGGCCTCACATTTAATTACAACTTCATTTTTTCTCCTGAAGCTTCGGATGGCTTTCAATTTGGAGGATTAGAGACATGTTAATTGCATAACATTATGTATTGCATCACTGCTCATCTTCAGATATGAGCAAACGAAGCACAGAAGACATCGTCTGCATAAATAGCCGGGTATTAAGCATCCATTACAGAACATTCCTCACTTAAACCTGACAGAAATTAGTTCTGCCTGTGACGCAAATCATACGCTATAATTTATAGGACAACGACATTTGAATTATAGAAGATTGAATTCATATTCATGAGCGAAACAATATGCAAAATAGGTTTTTGGTCAGGACTTATTGCTTTTGGTGCAACAACGGCTTTTGTAATTGTACAGTTATTGCAAATCATTGGTGTTTTCAGTTTCCCGACCGATGAAATTCTAATTTATGGAACTTCCCTTTGCATTGTTATACCCTTTGTCCTTGAAATTCTTGCACTTCATTATGTCACAACTGACAACAAGAAATTTTGGAGCCATGGGGCTTTAATCTTTTCTATTCTTTACGCCGTATTTGTTACAGCAAATTATGTCGTTCAACTGGCGACAGTAATCCCCATGAAAGTCAGGGGCATGGGTAACGAAATTCGTATTCTTGAACAAACTCCTCATTCAATGTTCTGGGACTTTGATGCCTTAGGATATATATTTATGGGATTAGCAATGTTAATTGCTGTTCCTGTTTTTGAGAAACATGGTTTTCAAAAATGGGTTCGACTTTCTTTTTTAGCCAATGCTCTTGTAACGCCTCTAATAACATTTGTATATTTTTACCCTAAGTATTCTGAAAAGTTACTTATGCTTGGTTTTCCCTGGGGAATTACCGCACCAATAGCCATGTTGTTACTGGCATTGATGTTTAAGAATAGCAACAATACTAAAAAAAATTATAGTTTAAAAAAACCATGGACTGATGAGATAATCACCACCCCGAACTAAACATGAAAGAGCAATTCTATACACATCCGTTAACTATTCTTCTCCTTCTGATTTTAGTTTTTGCATTTGCAACAAGCATTAAGGATATTTTTTCAAATGATGAGGCAGGGCAGTATGAACGTAAAACCTCTTTTGTGTGTTGCTCAACTATTCTCATTTGGCTTTGTGTTCAAATAGTCATTATAGGCTACGATTCATGGATGCAGGCCACAACAGCCATTGCAGCTTTTTTAATTCTTTTTTTAACCTGGAAACTTCCGGCCTATGGCTGTTAATCAATTTTTATTTTGGTTACCGATGATAGTAATTGCATTCGCAAATGCAACACTAAGACAATTGGTTTTTGTCAGGTATTTTAATGAGTTACGGGCACATCAATTATCAACCATCACTTTAATTATACTATGCACTGGATATGTTGGATTTGTATTTCCACTACTTAATATTCAAAGTAGTAAACAAGCACTTTTGATTGGTGTTATGTGGCTTGTGCTAACCATTCTTTTTGAATTTTCATTGGGACGATTAACAAACAAGACATGGGCATATCTTTTACAAGATTATGATATAAGTACCGGTCATATCTGGATTGTTTTTCTTATTTCTCTTTTTCTTTTGCCATATTTATTTTACGTTATAAATAAATAGGGTGACGATATATTGATAAAGATAACAGCCGCTGAAAATATGTCTCTGGTTGCTTGCTGGCAAGTCTTTCGGCGGACCGAATTCTGCCGGGCAGGTTCTTAACTTAACATTTAGTTATAAATTTAACAGGTTGTCAGTTCCACAACCGGTAAGAGACGTTCAGCGATGTTCACCATTAAAAGTATTACCATGATGAAACCCGGATATATATGCACTATTCTTTTTTTTGTATTCACTGGTTGTAATCAAAAGATAATTACCACCAGCCCGGTTGAAGAAAAAATTTCTGAATCAATTTATGCGTCGGGGCTGGTAAAAAGCAAAAACCAATACCAGGTATTTTCATCTGCCAATGGGGTGGTAACCGAATTGATGGTGGAGGAAGGTGACAAGGTCAAAAGA
>JBPPMM010000073.1:0-7022 GCA_051306075.1 Chitinophagaceae bacterium | reverse complement strand
AGTGAATCGGATAACTGTCTCTTCCTCCATCACCATGGTTGACGGCAAAATGTTTTGGATTTGTAACAACGCCTCTTTGTTCAAATGCTTTTACAAAAGCCACTCCCATGGCAGCGCTGAGAAAGGGATCTTCACCATAGGTTTCTTCCACTCTACCCCAGCGAACATCGGTTGCCAGGTTAACCACCGGTGAAAGTATATGGCGTATGCCTCTTGCCTTTGTTTCTTTTGCTATAGCGGCAGCCACCTGGCTCATCAAGAGTGTATCCCAGCTGGCGGCTAATGCAATGGCCTGCGGAAAAGCAGTGGCTTCACTTCTTACCAATCCATGCAAGGCTTCATCGAAAGCGATGATGGGAATGCCCAGCCTGGTTTGTTCAACAAAATATTTTTGTATCTCGTTGATCTTTGCCAAAGTTTGTTTACCGGTTTGCCCGGGTTGATAATGGAGTAATTGCGCCGCCGCTCCTTCCTGCTGCTGTACGGTATTTACCTGGAAACCAAAAATGCCGTTTTTATATTTTGAAGGATCATTGCCAGTGTCGCCGGGGATCATAAACAGCTGCCAGAATTTTTCTTCCGGCGTCATTCGCTGAAGCAGATCTTTTACCCTTTCTTCAACAGGAAGATTGGATTGTTTATAGGGCGGAATAGCCTGGGAAATGGCAACATTTATTGTTAGGGAAACAAATAAAAAAGATAAAATAATTTTTCGCATAAACTGAATTTAAAGAAGAGAGCATTTCAAAACAATTTCCATTCTATGACCCTGAAACAAAATTTTACAACCCGGATGATAAAAAATTTTTGAAGATAACTATTTCAATTCATGCATATAATAAAAGGAATTTATTATAGGTTGTCTCCTTGCTGAATTTATGAAAGATACTTAATCAGCTAATATTAATTCTGCTGGTCATAGGGTATATAGTTTTCCCAACGCCAGGGTGTAAACTTGTCGCCAATGGAGTAATCCAACAGTTCTTTAAAAATACTTTCGCCGTTATCGCTGTTCGTCATGATGATAATGCCGGTGCCGCTTTCAGGAAAAAGGATAGAATAGTGTTGAAAGCCATCACCGTGTCCTTCTTTAAAAGCACCCAATCCGTAAGGCGATTTCAACAAAAGCCAGCCAAGACCAGCGCTAAGTGAGATTCCGTCATTCAGGGTAGAATCCTTCAATCGCATAGGTCCGAACTGTTGTAGCGACCTGATCTTTATCTGCGGAGAAAACATTGCTTTTGAAGAAGCCCGCTTCAAAATTTTATGATTGAGCACCGCTTCTGTGAAGAGTGTGTAGTCGTCCAATGTAGTTTCTAATGTACTGGCTGAACGGGGTTCATTATCCTTGTCTTTATCATACAATTTTCCATCAGTATTGTGTCCAAGGGCATAGTTATCTTCAAATTGTGGTTTCCATGAATACGCAGACCGGTGCATACCCAAAGGAGTAAATATTTTTTCCTGCATCAATGTTTCAAGCGGTTTACCCAGCATCTTTTCTAATACCACCTGCAAGTACACCAAACCTTCGCCGGAATAGGCATACCGGGAGCCGGGTTCAAATTTCACACGTAATTTCTGATCTTCTTCAATCCATCTCCAGTTTGGAAAACCAGAAGTATGCGACAGGCACATACGTGCAGTGATCTTTTTGTATAATGTATCGCTCCTGAGATTACTATAATCGTCGTGCCATCTTGTTGCCGGAGTATATTCATAAACAGGCCTGGGAAGATAGCTTTCCAATGGCTTGTCCAAATCCAAAACTTTTTCTTCTACTAATTTCATTACTAATACGGCAAATACTGCCTTACTTAAAGACGCACCATAAATGTTGGTATTCGTTTGCAGGAGTTCCTTTGTGTCAAGCCGTTTGTATCCGAACGTTTTTTTATAAACGGGTCTGATTGTGATAGCCATTCCCTGCACATGAGCAGCTTTCATTAAACGCTCAATATTTTGGTCCAAATCCGTAAAAGTGATCTTGCTGCCGTTGAGCCTTGTAATAGTCTGTGCAAACGTAATTATGGAAAAAAGAGCTAAAATTATGGTAAGTAAGATTTTGTGTTTCATTTTGATAATTCAGTGTTTTTTTTAATACCAAACAAAATCTAAATATACGTTACCAGCCCACACATTCTATTCATAATAAAAATCAGTTATTTGGGGATGCTTCCTATTGCCAGGCCGTTGAATTAAATCCGCAAGTTTCGGGTTGCATCAAATTTCAAGGCTCTGCAATTTTGTATACATAAATGCAAAAAATGAAAAAATTTAAAATCGTTCCTTTAAGCAAAGAGTATGCAAACAAAATTCGTGAAACAAATAAAGATGATTTCGGACACGAAGTAATAGAACAAATTGCTACAGGTAAAGGTCCGTGCAGGGTTTCTCTTAAACCTTTTACCGTTGGTGAAGATGTAAGGATGCTGGTTTCTCATTCTCCTTTCACTATTGATAATGCTTTTAATCAACCGGGTCCGGTATTCATTCATAAAAAAGAGGTGGAAGCCTACTCAGATGTTTATCATTTTCCACCTGAGATAAAAGCAGATAAAGAAAGTTTCCTTTGTCATTGATTGAATACAACAAAGACCAACAAATGATTTTTACAAAATTGGTTGCAGATGCAGATGTTGATCTGCTTATTTCTCAAATATTTGACAGCAATCCCGGCATTGAATACCTGCACGCAAGAAATGCCAAAGCCTGTTGTTTTATTTGTAAAATTGAAAGAGTATAAATTGCTCTGCTGTGATCTGGTGTTTTGTCGCAGATTTGTTATAGTTATCCCTATGGTGAGAAGATTTATTTTGGTAATCCACGGCGGCAAATTAAATCCGGCCTCTGCCTTTTCTTATTTTTAATATTCGTTGTTGATTGCTGAGGTTCTTTTCAAGTATCAGGATTTTAACCAGCCTGTAATACTCATCCTGGGTTTATGTGTCATTAATACTTCATGTTCCAGTTCATCACTTTTAAAAAAAACACTTTTACCATTAACCGGTGATATATTCTGAAGTTTATCCAGGTAATGTATACACAATTCTCCACCATCGCTTTCTTCCCATTCATCATTCAGGTACATGATCATAGAGTATTTTCTGCTGTCGTTATTCCGGAACTGGTCAAGATGTTTTTTGTAAAAACTTCCTTTTTCGTATAAGGTATAGTGAAATTCATAACTGGTGATACCCGTGTAGCATGTTGCATTCAGATGTTCTACAAAATTATCCATCAGGTCGAAAAAACTATTTTCATATGGGTTATCGTGTTTACGATCCAGCCAATAAATGATATCACTCCTGAATAATTTATTATGTTCTATTTGCGTGTTTTTTCCTGTACCGGCAGACAGCAGTTGATTGCCTTCATAAAGAGTGAGCAAATTCTCTTTCAGGTGCCCCGCGAGGGTTTTACTTAAAAAACTTTCGGCTATACCTACTTTATTATCTATAAAACTGTCGATAAGTGTATTAAAAATCTTTTGCACTATATGTATTGAAGGTTTTCCCGGCAATTGCCGGATCTGGGTGAAGATAGCTTTATTGCAGTCATACTGTACTGGTGTTTGTAACGGATTGAATTAAGTCGCCCGGATTTGTTGGAATTTTTTATAACAGCAGATGAGACGAAAACTGGCTCCAGTTAGCGAAAGTCTATTATTTTTTTTACTTCCAGGAAATCAGATAGAACTCTTCCAAATTCTTGCCGTAACAGTGATGTATCATCAACCGCCCGAACGTCATAAAACTCTTTTATAACAATTAAATTACTGTCCACTAAAACCTTTCCAATTCGGTAGTTATCAATTTGCTTACTCCTAGTCTATAGATATGCTTAACAATATGCTCGCTTGCTGTCTTTTCTTTTTGAAAGTCTTCATTAAACAGAACTACAGGCGAATAATTCGAAAAAAAACCAGCTTTATTCTTAAAGTGCTTCATTGCTGCATATTGGACTTTAGAATAATAATCTGTATTGGCGTCTGGCACCAAGTATATTATGTAAACAAAAAGTCCAAACACAAACCCGGTAGTAAGCCAGACACTCACATGAAATATCCTTCGTCTGAAAAGGCTTGAAATCAGTCCAATTATAAGAGGAATCAAAACAATTGCTAATGTTACTAAAAGTCTAAACGCCAGAGTGCTTTCGCCATTATCAGAAATTATAAAAATATGAATAGCCCAAAGTGTCAGCAGGACTAAGCAAATTGCAGTTAGTAAAGTCTTTTTAAATTTCATGTTTCAGATTACCGAAAAAGTTCAAGGGTTTCCGATGCATGGTTTTGTGCAGGATCATTGCACGAAGAAGTTAGGAGTGCCCCAATAATAATAAACCAGATTTTCATATTGTTTCGTCAAAATATTTCGGCTAACACAGAATCTTAATTCACCAACACCTCATCCACAAACAACCAGGCTTTATCCCCTTTTCCCGGATGCCAGGCCGGTAACTTAGCCACGGGGTTTCCCACCACCTTTATATATTTTACAGTTGTCGTATCAAACTTGCATTCAAATCCTTTCATGGCGGAGCCCTGGATCTTTAGCGGTTGTTTGGGTACCAGCCGGCCCAGTCGTTTCATATTTTTTAAATCATCACCACCCCATATTTCAATACTGGCCGCCGGCATAATATAACTACCGGCATCCACCAACGAACTTAACGTGATACTTTGCACCGGCACGGGGGTGGCAAACTGCAAAATACATTCCATGCGGTTTTCGCGGAACGCCACCCAATTACCAAAACGAAAATCGGCTTCCCCTTTTTTATGATCGATCAGTAATTTATTTCCCTCGTCTTTATATTTTTCATTTGGTTTGGTGAGATAGATAACCGTATCGGGAGTATAGGTATTCCGGTAAAAAGAAACTTCCAGCAGGTCGCTGCTGATCCAACCGGGTTTATATGCTTTCGCTTTGATTTCGGTATTGCTGCTGATCTTTTCATCACCTTTAAAAACGGGAGAGCTGATGCTGTCCGGATCGCTGCCATCCATGGTAAAGCGGATCACTGTGCCCTGTATATAATGTTTTAGTTTTAAAGGCACGGCTTCCGTAATAAATCCTTCCTCATTCAGCAATACCGGTGGTGATAATTTTAAAACAATCGTATCACCCCTGAACCCGGTTTCGAAACGGATATCCTTTAATTGAGCCTGCAGCTTTTCAATGTCCGCAGCAGCTATCGGTGTGTTCCAGGTATATACTGTTTTCAGACCAGGGAATGTTTTTAACTGCTCCAGGTCTTTCGCCTTTACCTGCGTGCCGGAAAGAGATAAACTTTTTAAGTATTTTAATTTCTTCAGTTCCTGTAAGGAGGCACCGCTAATACCGGTAAAACTCAGGTTCAGCCTCCTCAGGTTTTCAAATTCACTGATGTTTTTAATATCTTCCTCTTTTAAGGGCATCCTGGCAAGATCAAGGGTAACAATTTGTTTTTTTACTTTATTCAGTTCCTTTAACTGACCGGTTTGAAAAAGATTGCTGTTAAAAAACGAAACAGCCAGTGCGGGGGAACCAATGGCTTCGGTGGTAACCACCCGGTTTACGGTATTTAATTTTTCAATCTCGGCAGGATCGGCTTCATCAAAATCATATTCTGCCATTTCAGCTGCTGTAAAAATTTTGCCTGCTATTTGCCGGAGTGTGTCAGCAGGAGAAAGATCAGCTACCCGCAAATTAAAATCAGCACCTTTCCGAATCCATTGCATTATGATCTCTAATTCTTCCTCCGTAAGTTGGGGCTTGCCTTGCGGCGGCATATGTTTCTTTGCTTCCAGCGGAAGATGCACCCGGCGAAGCAGCAATCCAAAATCAGCAGCCGTACTATCCCAGAGCTTACCATTCTTTCCTCCTTTTAATAAGAGGGCTTCGGTCTCCATCACCAGTTCGCCCTTTGCTTTTTTATTGTTATGGCAGGATTCACATTTTTTCTCCAGGATGGGTTTTACCATATGAGCAAATACAATGGCTTCATCCGGAGAAATAACCGGTTGCTTTTTCTCCGGCAACATGGGTGCCAGTAAAAAATTTTGCCCATGCGTAATACCGGCTCCCTGGTGGCCGGCAAATATTATAATCGCCAGCGCAACAACCGATGTAAAAAATGAAAATATTTTTTTTGCTGCTACCTGCCTGTTGAAATAATACCAGCCTAATGTGAAAACAGATACGGCTACCCCGCTCCACTTATGCCATGATAAAGCTTCGGGATCATAACCTTCTTCTCTTGATAAAAATATTCCCGCTAAGGCGGTGATCACCGAACTTAAAGAAGCAAGTAAAAGTAAAAGATCGGTTGTATTTATAAATGCAGCATCGCTTGCTCTTTTTTGAAAAGAAAATACCAGTGTAACCAGGGCATATAATATAACAAGGGTTACAGGAAAATGAAGAATCAGTGGATGCATACGACCCACTACCTGCAGCCACACAGGAATAGATAACCTGCTTTCAAGCAGGACCAGGAAAACCAGGAGACAGTTGAGTGCAAAAGAAGCATTGAACAAATTATTTTTCCAGCGCTGCATGTGTTTAATAAACTTTTATTTCATCAATGAATAACCAGCCATGATTGCCTTTGCCGGGATGCCATTCGGGAATTTTTTTCAGGGGCAACAATACTATTTTCAACCGGTCTGTTTTTATGTTTTGAGCAGGTTTTATTTCCTGCATAATGCATTGTTTAGGTCCCGGCTCACGATGATCAATTTTCATTTTGCCTGCCGGCTGAAAGGTTTTGTGTTTATCACTGAAATAATAAACCTGAATCTGCTCTGGCAAAAAGATCCAGCTATTTTCATCACGTAGCATGTTGATCAAAACGGAGTGGATGGTTTCTTTTTTTTCCAGGTCTATGTACAGGGTCACCGAATCATTGTCGTATCCCAACCATGTGCCGCTTCTGTAGTTAACCTTACCACCTACATTATCGAAGAGAATATTCTCCTTACTTTTTGCATAAGATTCATTGGGATCAGAAAATTGTGCCCTGCGGATCGCTTTGCC
>JBPPMM010000660.1:0-3517 GCA_051306075.1 Chitinophagaceae bacterium | reverse complement strand
ACAGGAGCCAGGCTTCTCCGGATATTATCAAAGATTTTCCATTTAGAAAGCCTGGAAAGAGGATTTGAGACCAGGCGCTTGCTAAGTGAAGGGACAAATGGTAATATCCAACCTGCAATTTGCCAGTCTCCCCGAATCCACCGGTGCCGCCTGCGCATATCGGTGATGTATGATGAGGGGTATTCTTCATATAGCTGGGTATCGGTGATCAATCCGGCCCGGGCATATGACCCTTCTAAAAGGTCATGACTAAGAATGCGGTTTTCGGGCAAACGGTCTTTAAGTGCTTTTTCAAATGCATCCACATCGTAGATACCCTTACCTATGAAAGAGCCTTCTTCAAACATATCCTGGTATACATCGGAAATTGCTCTTGTATAAGGATCGGTTCCGGGTTCATTGCCATGAATTCTTGAATACATAGAGCTGCCTTCAATTGGCAAGCTGTTAGACACTCTGGGTTGTAAAATTGAATACCCCTCAATTACTCTTTTCTTTTTTTCTGAATAAACTGGTTGATTTAATGGATGGGCCATTGTTGATACCATCTTCCAGGCTACATCACGGGGTAATTGGGTATCTGTATCAAGCGTAATAACATATTTAACTTTAGAATAAACTACTTCATCTCCCACAATACTTAGAAAACGATCTTTACCTTCTCCTTTTATCAATGCGTTCAGGTCGCCCAGTTTTCCCCTTTTCCGTTCAAATCCCATCCATGTTTTTTCCCGGGCATTCCAAACACGGGGCCTATGAAAGAGGAAGAAAGTGTCATTACCGGGCCTGTTATATTTTCTGTTCAATTCTATGATGCTTGTTTCAGCATGTTGAAGTATCGCAGCATCCTCTACCAATTCCTTTTGGTTTGCATCCTGAAAATCCGTTAATAAGGCAAAAGAAAGATTCGCATCCCTGTTTGCCAGAAACCGCACCTCCAGGTTTTCAACAAGATCATCAATTCCGGATTTTGATGTAATTATGGTCGGTATTACCACCATAGAACGGAATGGGTCCGGAATTCCTTTTGAAAAATCCAACCGGGGAAGGAGACAAGGTCGTGCCAGAATAGTAATAAGCCAGTTAACAATACTCACAGCAACCTGGCTGGTAGCCAAAAGAGCGAGAATTGATAGTGCTATCAGGGGCCAGTATCTTAAGCCGTCTTCATAGGCCTTACTAATAAGGCCCCATGAAATAAGTGCCGTTAATAAAATTATTCCTCCCGCATAAACAAAAAAAGGAATCCTGTTAGCGATGCGCTTGCATTTTTCTTTGATTGTAAGCTTAACCTTCGTTATTTTTTCTATTTTTCTCAACCCTTTACCGCGCAAAAAATATCCGACATGGGTAGTCCTTTTGTCATTACTGGTTTTTGCGGTTTCGCTGGCAAAGCGAACCGCCATTTCGGCAACAGCCTGCTCAGAGAAATCACTTTTCTTCGCAATATTTTCTACGGTATGGCGATAAAGATCCCTTGTATTAAAATCCATTTTCTCATAAATACCCGCCGCATCCTGGCGAAGTGTTTCTTCCATTACACTAGTCTGTTCCACAAACTCCCGCCAGTCTGTAGTGCTTAAAAACCGAAGGCTGCTTATGCTATTACTTATCGAAACCTGGTCCGCTGCCTGCTTTTGGTTTTCTTGTTGTACCATTTCATTGGTGGTCAGCCCGCTTTCCGACAAAGTTTGCTCAAGCCAGCTGATAGCCAAAACAAGGGAACTGCCTTTTTCCTGTAGTCTTCTCGACAATTCCGCTACAAAAGAACTTGCCATAGGAGGTTTGGACCTTGCCATATCTGCAATTACCAAAACTAAATTCTTAGGATCTTTTTCAATCACATTTATCATTTCATCAGCCCAGGCCGTAGCTAATGATTTATTTGAGATATCAATTGAAATCTGGATGGAAAGTCGACGAAGATTTTCCAGCAGTGCCAGCCGAAGCATGATAGGAATAGCCCATAGCTCACCCAGGTTTAAATAATTTATTTTCTGGTATGCTGTTACAAAATTGGTTAGGCTTTTCAGGTTAACATGACCATCACTATGAGAAATAATTTCTACAGCTATATCATAAACACGGGGCAAACCTGCCGAAACCCCTTTTGCGAGTTGGGGTAATCCTTTACTATATCCCTTGGGTAAGTGTTTTTTTGCTGTGTAGATCTGCTCTTCAATGAGGTAGAAATTATCCAGCAACCATTCTGCCGCTGGTGTAATCCGGTTGTTTTGTTTTACGTTTTCGGTGAGGTTTGAATGAACTTCCAGTAGAATGAGTTCATTTTCGGCAAGGCGCTTCAATAATTGCTCTGAAGGTTCTTTGGTAATCAGCGTATGTTTCCTTGAAAGTGCTTTGGCATGCTGATCCAGTTGCTCTTCAGTATATATTTCAGCCCGCAATGGCAGGCTTTCATCTGTCCCGGTATTTGAGTTAGTAAAAAAAGGTTCGATTACATTTTTCTTAAACTGGGCGATGGCATGCGGAAGCATTTCGAAAAGGTCATTCGGTTGTTTTTTTCTCTGTTCTCCATTCATTCTGGTATTGGCTTTAGTAAATAGTGAGCATTTTTACGCTTTACATCTCTGCCAATATCATGCCTTATCCCAATAAAAAGATTATAATATCTTGTTTGATACCGTCTTACAAATAAAATTTTTAAAAAAGCCAGTATAGGAGAAAGCAGGAAAGATATAA
Source organism: Chitinophagaceae bacterium (assembly GCA_051306075.1). Lineage (GTDB taxonomy): Bacteria > Bacteroidota > Bacteroidia > Chitinophagales > Chitinophagaceae > Terrimonas_B. The sequence continues at coordinate 817 of JBPPMM010000660.1, read as the reverse complement.
TGCAAAGGTTAAAAATGTTTAAAGTCTGAAAATTAAGATTAGCTATTATTACCTGTTATTTTCCAGGTATAAAATTATGAATTTTAAGATTCAGACTTTAAACATAAATATGAACATGTTATTAGCCAATGGTTGCTTTAAACTCAGGCTTCCTCCATCGCATCATAATTTACCTGAGATTTTGCAATGTCCGTTAGATTTTTGTCGGCTTCTTTTTCTTCACTCAAAGTGGCGTCAAGTAAATGCGCAATCTCGCTAAACTCAAGTGTAAGCGCCAGTTGCTGAAGATTTCCGTATGTGGCAATTTCAAAATGCTCAATTTGTTGGGCGGCAAAAATCAAACCTACATCGCGGGTGGCTGTGCCAGATTCCGTTGCGTCTATAATAGATTTCCCTTCTTTGATAAGACCTTCCATGCCGTCACACTTTTTAGCTTCTGGTTTATTACCCATGAATTCAAAAATTTTTTCAAGCCGGATTACATGTTGTTTTGTTTCTTCCAAATGTTCTTCAAACGCCATGGCTAATTCCCCGGACGATGCTGCTTTTTGCATATCGGGTAATGTTTTTACCAAATATTTTTCAGCCCAGTATATCTCTTTTAATTGGTCATTAAAAAATTCAGTAAGCATTGAATCATTCGTATGTCTTTGTACTGTGACATCCGCTTTCTTTCCTGTTTCCTTTTTCATAATTAAAAGTTTTTAGTACTGGCAGCAGTTGTAAAAAATATGCCATTCATTAAAAATGTGTAAAACAAGAACCTTTAAAGGGGTGGATATTTTAAGATATAACGGTACCTAATATATAAGTAGTA
>JBPPMM010000657.1:0-16059 GCA_051306075.1 Chitinophagaceae bacterium | reverse complement strand
TAACAACTGCTGTAGTGTTGCACCCAATACTTTCCTTATCCCTATTTCTCTTATTCGTTTTTCAATGGTAAAGGAGGCCAGTCCTGCCAGGCCGATACAACAAATAAAAATGGCGAGAAAAGCAAAAATGTTTATGATCCTGCTGATGAGGTCTTCGGTTAAAAATTTCTTACCAAATTCCTGGTCGGCAAACTGGTACTCGAATGGATAGGCAGGATTGTGTTTTATAAAAATGCTTTCTATAGTTTGTAAGGATTGTCGCAATGGCGCTGATTCATTCAACCTGATACTTATTGAATTCGAATTAGCAGGATCAAAAAATACCATCATAGGGTCAACCGGGGTAAATGGTGATCCCATGACCACATTACCGGTAACACCTATCACAGTAAATGTTCGCCCATACCGCATTTGCATACCAACAGGTTCCTTTAATCCCATTGCATCAACAGCCGCTTTATTTAATAACATAGCCAGGGTATCTGAAGGAGTACCTGAAAAATCCTTCCCTTGCAACAATTTTATTCCCATTGTTTTTGTAAATCCAATATCAGCTGAAAGACCTGCCATAATAATTTCTGAGTTGGCTGGTTTTCCATCCCAGTCAGGCGCCGGCGATTTCCACCATATATCTGTAATAGGTGAAGAAGTTTGTGTAGTAGCCCGGATCAATCCCGTTTTTTGTAATTCTTCTTTTATTACTGAAAAATTCTTCCTGGTATCAGGTGTTGCCGGTACCATAATCAGGTTATCGGGATTATACCCCAAATCTCTTTGCTTAACATGTTGGATTTGCTGGTAAACAATAATAGTAGCCGAAATCAACAAAATAGAAATGATAAATTGGGCCACAACCAGTATGCGCCTGGGCAGTACAGCGCTTTTTCCCCCTGTAAATGTTCCTTTCAATACATTAACAGCGTTGAAGGAAGATAGATATAAGGCAGGGTAACTTCCTGCAACCAGCCCGGTAAATAAAATAATGGCAATCGTTCCGTACCAGAAAGCAGGCTGAAAAAGTTCTAAGGACAAACTTTTATCAACCAAAAAATTGAAAGCGGGCAACAAAATGTAAACGGCAGCTACAGAAAATAAAAATGAGACCCAGGCAAGTATTATAGATTCAGAAAAAAACTGAAGGATAAGTTGTTTCTTACCGGAACCGAGTGTTTTTCTGACACCTACTTCTTTTGCTCTTTTTTCGGCACGGGCCGTAGAAAGATTCATAAAATTTATACAGGCTATCAGCAAAATGATCAAAGCAATTATCGAAAAAAGCTTTACATACTCTATCATGCCACCGGTATTCCGTCCATCTTTGAAATCGCTGTAAAGACGCCATTTTTCCATAGGGAAAGTAAAATAAGTGCTTATCTTTTTATCTGTGGGATCGTGCTGCTGTTTGATATCATTGATCATCTTATCCATCCTTGCCATATCGGCGCCAGGCACCATTTGTACATATACATTCCAGGAGGAATTGGTCCAGTTGGTCATGGCACGTTTTTCAAAATCGCCGGAGAAATTAAACCGGTTTATATAATCAAACTGAAATGTAGAATGTCCCGGAATATCCTCAATGACGGACGTAACCTTTACATCGTATTCATTATCTATTCTGATCGTTTTATTGATGGGATCTTCATTTCCGAATAAAGCTTTTGCCGTTGACTTTGTTAATACTATGGAATAAGCATCCGGAATAGCTGAGGCCGGATTACCAGAAATAAATTTCCATGAAAACATATCAAAAAAATGTTCACTTACGGTGTATCCGTCTTTTTTCAATTTAGCATCACCATAAGCGAGTACATGAGATTGCTTGTTGGTGGTAACCACTGCATTTTTTATTTGTGGAGATACATTCTCCAGCGAACCGGCAAGTGGCAGCACCATATTCCGGTCAGTAAATACCTGGTTATTGAAATTACGATGCGCAATAACCTGGTATATATTATTGTACTTGTCATGAAACTTATCATAGGAGAGTTCATCCTGCACCCATAAAAAGATCAATATCGTACAGGTCATCCCAACAGTGAGGCCAAATATATTGGTTACAGAAAATCCCTTGTTCCGGACCAGGTTTCGCCAGGCTATTTTTAAGAAGTTTTTTATCATACATTACTTTTTTTATTCTGTTCTTAAACTTTTTACCGGGTTGGCAACAGCAACTTTTATTGCCTGGAAGCTAACGGTGATCAATGCAATCATTAAAGCCACTAACCCTGCAACTGCAAATACCCACCAACTGATCGTATTCCGGTAAGCAAAATCTTCCAGCCATTTATTCATAGCAAACCAGGCAACCGGTGTGGCAATGAAAATAGCAATGATCACCATCTTAATATAAGTTTTACTAAGCATGATTGTAAGCGAATAAACCGAAGCGCCTAATACTTTACGAATACCAATTTCTTTTATGCGTTGCTGTGCCGTGAAAGCTGCTAAACCAAATAAACCAAGACAAGCAATGAATATAGCCAGTACCGTAAAAATGAGTGAAAGTTGTTCCTGTTTTTGCTCAGTGGCATATTGGCGGGCAAAATTCTGATCAAGAAAATGAAATTCAACCGGATTACTCTGGTCAAACTGCTTATATACTTTTTCAATATAAGCCAGCGCCTCTGCTGTTTTTGATGTATTTATTTTCACATACATATTGTCTTCCATAGAAGCAACAGGGGGCATCATCAGAACCATAGATTCAACTTTATGTTGAAGGGAAAATGTATGAAAATCCTTTACAACACCCACTACCGTTCTTTCACCCACCTGGTCCCTATCATACTTAAACCGTATTCTCTTGCCTATCGGTTCTTTCCAGCCCAACTCTTTAGCAAGTGTTTCGTTTACGAGTGCGGCCGTATATTTATCAGCTTGTCCTGCATCTGAAAAATTTCTTCCGGAAGATAGTTGAATACCCATCGTAGGAATATAATCTGCATCAATCATTAACTCTTCAGCTAATTTGGTACTGGTAGAAAACGAACCGTCTGTTTTTTCAAAAACAAAACCATGTGTTCCGAGGTCATTATTACCTATAGGATTCCCACAAGTGGCAGCCCTCTGTACCAATTGATTCTTTAACAATTGGGTTTTAATCGCCCCTATCTGGGACCTTACATTACGATCATGTATATGAAAAGTAAGTACCTGGTCTTTATTAAATCCAAGATCTTTTTGCGATACATATTGCATCTGCCGGTAGATAACCAATGATCCTGCGATCATAATAACAGTAATGACAAATTGGAAAATCACTAATGCCTTTCTGAATAGAATACTGTTAGACAAATTTCCCATCTGGCCCCGCAATGCGGGTATCGTTTTGAAACGTGAAAGAAAAAAAGCCGGATAACTTCCGCTGATAATACCTGTTAGCAAACCAAAACCTGTTATTGCCAGCATAGTATAGTATGTACCGAATCTCCATACCGTCAAATTTTTATTTGCCAGGGTATTAAAATAAGGGAGTAATAATACTACGAGGAAAAAAGCAATCAGCCCGGCAAAAAATGTCATCATCAATGCTTCAGTAATAAACATGCCTATAAGATGGCGGCGCCCGGAACCCAGCACTTTTCGTACACCAACTTCCTTAATCCGGATAGAAGAACGTGCCGTGGAAAGATTCATGTAATTAATGATGGCAATGATCAATATCAGTGCCGCGATGGTTATAAAAACATAAATGCGCTTCATGCTGCTGTTGGCGCTGATCTCAACCTGTAAATCTGACTTGAGGTGAATAGATGTTAACGGTTGTAATTCTACCCGGTAATCATCAATCCCCATCAACTTCTGAATGGTCTTCTTTGCCCATTGCGGCATTTTACTTTCCAGTAGTTTGTAATCAGTTCCCTTTTTTAATAACAGGTAGGTATAAGCATTAAAATTCTGCCATTCATTCGTATAATTTTCAGGTAATGAACGCAAGGCGCTGAATCGGAGCTGTGAATTTTGGGGAATATCTTTAATAACACCTGTAACTAAATTTGGATAATTGTTTTCAAAATAAATAATCTGGTTGATCGCTTTTGCGGGATCATCAAACAGCTTCCTGGCCAGGGATTCGGTTAACACTATACTTTCTGGTTTTGCCAATGCTGTCGCCTGGTCGCCATATTCAAATGGATAAGTAAATACATTGAATATATTCTTATCAGAAAAGAAAATATCGTCAGCCGTCAAAGTTTTTTCTCCATGTTTTATAATACCCCCGCCTTCAGGAATAATTATTGTCGCTTCCAGTATTTCCGGAAATTCCGCTTGCAATGATTGAGCAAAAGGAGCTGAACTGGTAGCCTGGCTAATATTGCCACCTTCCCAGCGGGCATGTTGAGCCACACGAACTATCCTGTCAGCATTTTCATGATAACGGTCATAGCTCATTTCATCTCCTACATATAAGGCTATCAGCCAAAAAGCAGTTAATCCTATGGCAATACCGCCAATACTGATTGCGGTAAAAGTCTTATTGCGAAATAAATTGCGGATGGCAATTTTGAAATAATTTTTCATCATAATATTTTGTTTTATTCCGATCTTAAGCTTTTTACTGGGTTTGCGATCGCCGCTTTTATGGCCTGGAAGCTTACGGTAAGCAATGCAATTAATAATGCCATCATTCCTGCAGCAATGAAAATCCACCAGCTGATATCTATCCTGTATGCAAAATCCTGCAGCCACCCGTTCATTAAATAATATGCAACCGGTGATGCAAGTATGATGGCTATGCATACTAGTTTTAAAAAGTCTTTTGATAAAAGTGCAACAAGATTTTTTGTATTTGCACCCAATACTTTGCGAATACCGATTTCTTTTGTGCGACGCTCTGTATCAAATGCAGCTAAACCAAATAATCCTAAACAGGAAATTAAAATTGTCAGGAAAGCAAAATATTTAGCGAGGGTAAGGGTACGTTCCTCCGTTAAATACTGCGCCTTAAAAGTTTCATCCAGGAAGTTAAGGCTTAAGGCATAACCTGGATTTACTCTTGAATAAAAGGAAGTAAGATTATCAATTACTTTTCTTTCCGAACCAGCTTGAATGCGAACCATTGCCATTCGCACACCATCTGGCTCACATCTGAATACCAAAGGTGAGATGGGCTGGTGAACAGAAGCGGTATGAAAATCCTTCATCACGCCAAGTATGGTTTTTTCTTCTCCCCACAATTTTACTTTGATTCCTACCGGATCTTTTAGCCCCATAACCTTTGCTGCAGTTTCATTCAACAATAAGTAAGAAGAATTACTGCCCAAACTATCTGAAAAAAATTTCCCTTCCTTTATTTGCATACCAAGCGTCTGCACCAAATTTTCGTCAACAGTCCTGATAACGAAATCAATATTTTTACTTTCGATCTTTCCCGGCCACTCTACACCGTACGTTGATGAGCCACCATCTTCCCGGATCAGGGTCTGATTTATTCCCCCTGCCTGCACTACACCCGGCACTCTTCTCAATTCCTCAAAGAAATTTTTTTTATTTTCAAATATCTCCCCTTCCATGTCGAAATAAACCACATTCTCTTTGGCATACCCAATAGGTTTGGTTTGAGCAAATTCAATTTGCCGGTAAACAATAAAAACAGATACGATCAAAACAAGGGATATTATAAATTGAAATATGACCAAGCCCTTTCTTACAAGAAGCTCACCCAACTTTCCCTGCAATTTCCCTTTTAAAGTTTCCAATGGTTTGAAGCCTGAAAGATAGAAAGCAGGATAACTTCCGGACAGAATGCCCGTTACCAATGCAATCAGAAAAAGCATCGAGATTTGACTGACGGAAAAATGAAAGGACAGTTGCTTACCAGTAATAAAATTAAACTGGGGAATTAACAGAGCTACAAGCACAAATGCAATAACTGTAGAAAGCGCCGTAACAAAAAGTGATTCTCCAAGAAATTGAAAAATAAGACTGCGCCTGCTGCTGCCAACTGCTTTTTTAATGCCAATTTCTTTAAGTCTTCCCGAGACTTTTGCAGTGGATAGATTCATAAAATTAATAGAAGCAATTATTAGCAACAGAATAGCTATCACAGAGAATAATCTCACATTGGTGATCCTGCCACCTGCTTGTTTACCTTCTTCATACTTTCCATATAAATAGGCATCAGCATATCTCCTTACAAAAAGAGAGAAATGATTGTTTTTATCATATTTATCAATATATCTTTCAATCTTTTTATTGAAGGCCGTTAGATCAACTCCTTCTTTCAATAAAAGATAAGTTTCAGGGCCTGTGTTCCACCATTCCTTGCCATTTTGCCATATGTCTTCTATCAGCTTTTGTTTTGTAAGAACGAAATCAAACTTCAGGGTGGAGGCGCTGCTTACATTTTTAAAGACGCCTGTTACAGATGATAAATGGTCGCTCCCAAAAGCATTCCACATCAAAGGTTTTCCCAACGCTGCCTCAACTGTACCATATAATTTCAGTGCAAGATTTTCTGAGATCACTATATTGTTTTTTTCTTTTAATATAGTACCGGAATTCCCGGAGATAAGAGGAAATGTAAAAATCCGGAAAAATGCTTCCCCCGAAAATATACCACTTGTCTTAAAAGTTTTCTCTCCATTTTTCATAGTAAGATCCATGCCTTCTTTGGACAGGTTCATTACCGTAACTGCATTTTCCACTTCAGGGAGATCTTTTTCCATGGCTTCCGACAAAGGGCCTTGTGTGTGATCCTGTATTCTTATTATACCATTCTCGGTACTTTTTTCCATTACCTGATAAAGCCTGTCATCATGTGCATGAAACTTATCTATGCTTTTTTCATCCTGTACCCATAGATAAAGAAGAAAAGCAAAGGCCAATCCTGTCGAAAGCCCGGTTAGATTGATAACAAAAGAAGACTTATGTTTCTTTATATTCCGAAAGGCAATAGTAAGAATGTGCTTTAGCATAATTTATTTTTTTTCTTTCTCAACATTTGTGATCCGGCAGATAATTACCGATCATTTTTTTTTATTCTGCTCTCAAACTCTTCACCGGATTTGCCACCGCTGCTTTGATTGCCTGGAAACCCACCACCAGTAACGCTATCAACAATGACATTCCTCCTGCCACCGCAAACACCCACCATTCAATATTTATTTTGTAGGCAAATCCCTGCAGCCACCTGTTCATTATGTACCAGGCTATAGGAGAGGCAACCAAAATAGAAGCGATAACCAATTTGAAAATCTCTGCCGAAAATAACTTTACAATTCCCGGCACTGAGGCACCCAAAACTTTCCTGATCCCGATTTCTTTAATTCGCTTTTTTACTGCCGCGGTTGTTAATCCATACAATCCAATACAGGCTATAAAAATGGCAAGCAAAGCAAAAGCGCCAAATATTTTCGAAAAGCGACGCTCAGCATCATACTGTGAAGCGATCCATGAATCGAGAAAAAAATAATCAAAGGGCATATTGCCGGTTACCTGCTTCCATTTATTTTCAATTTGTGAAATCAATTGCGGTAAATCGGCGGATTGATAAGAAATAGTCATTTTCTCAAACAGGGCGGGATTTACCTGGAAACTAACAGGTCCGATACTGGATTGAAGAGAATGCTGGTTAAAATCTTTTACAACCCCAATCACTTTTCCTTTACGGTCCCACTGTGAAAAGTTCTGCCCGATGATGTCTGCCGGTGATTCAAAACCCAATTGCCTGGCAGCGGTTTCATTAAGAATCAGTGCACCTGTTGTGTCTTCCGCAAAAACGGGGAGGAATTTTCTACCCGCAATAATGTGTAACTGGTAGAGATCAATAAAATTAAAATCAACAAGATCAAGTTCCATTTCGGCATGCGTTTCCCTTCCATCTGTTCTTTTTATTGTGGTGCCCACTCCGTGTAAATTTTCTCCCGGAATATGAGATGATAGGGCAACATTCTGAACACCGGGTATTTCAAGCATGGTCTGCCTGATTGCGGCCGCAGGTACAGCGCTATTTCCTGCATTCCCCAACTGTACCACCATCCTGCTTTTTTCTGCGAAGCCCATACTTTGCCCGGCCATATAATTATGTTGTTGCCAGATAAGGATGGTACTTATGATGAGTCCTATTGAAATAACAAACTGGAGAGAGGTGAGTAAACGACACAAAGGCACTTTGCCAAAACCTGCCGGGCTATTGCGAAAAAGAGCATTCGTTTTTAAAGAGGAAAGTATTAAAGAAGGATAAAATCCGGCTAAAGGACCTACAATAAATACGGCAACAAAAAATAAAGAGATAACAAAAAGAGGTGAGAGGAAATTCAAAGTCAACAGCTGCCCGGTATGTCCATTAAACCAGGGTAATAACAATACGGCCAGTAATAGTGCGATAACCATAGCTATGCCGGATAACAGGACACTTTCAATTAAGAATTGAAGAGAAATTTGTTTACGGCTGGCACCAAAAGTTTTCCTGACACCAATTTCCTTTAACCTGTCCGTATATACAGCCGTTGCCAGGTTTATATAATTAAACAAGGCAAGCAATAAAATAAATACTCCTGTTAATGCTAAAAGTAAAACCTGGGTCTTATTGCTATTGGGTTTAAAATCGCCCAGGCGGGGTTTATTAAAGTGAATCTTTGTTAATGGTTCAAGCGAAAGTTTGGTTTCGGCGCCTGGCTCAGACGGCCTTTGTTTTTCCAACCAGCCTGGTAGCCCTGCTGTTAACCGTTTATCATCATTCGGTGCATTCAATAAAACATAACTGGCCGTGGGACTCCAACCCCAGTTTGTTTCTGTATAAGGAAATTTTTTTACCCAGGTAGCATAAGAAATTATGGCTGCAAAGGAAAGATGAGAATTAGCGGGCGGGTTGGCGGCGATACCTGTAACCTTAAATAATTCCTTGTCTATTTTTATTGTGGATCCAACCGGGTTCTGATCGCCAAAATATTTTTTGGAAAGTGATTTTGTCAATATGATTTCATTCGGTTCGCTAAGTACCGTTGTACGGTTGCCAATGGAAAGTTCAAAATCAAAGACCTTAAAAAATCCCGGATCAGCATAAATAATACTTTTTTCAAAAAAGGAAAGATCTTCTTTTTGAAAAGTAAGACTACCCGGCGATTGGATAATCCTGGTAAATTGCTTCACTTCCGGAAAATCATTTTTCAATTGTGGCGCTACGGCACCGGATGCCAGTGATAATTGAAGTTGTTGTTCCGGAAGGATGAGGTCGGTATTAATCCTGTATACACTTTTCCTGTCCTTATGAAAATTATCAAAGCTGAATTCGTTGTATACATATGCAGCCATTAAAAGACAAGTGGTAATACCTATTATCAATCCTGACAAATGGATGCCGGAATACATTTTATTCTTAAGCAGGTTGCGCCAGGCAGTGATTATATAATGTTTGATCATACCTAAATATTTTATGTTTTACGCAGTCCAGATAAGATTCACTCTATACTTTTTACATCCCGATATGCATCGGGATTCCATCACTCCGTTCTCAAACTATTCACCGGGTTAGCAATGGCCGCTTTTTGCTTCGCTCCGCTCGCAATGACATTTCATTCTGTTCGTAACGATTTCACGGGGTTAGCAATGGCCGCTTTAATCGCCTGGAAACTGACGGTAACAAATGCAATTGTCAAGGCCAGGACACCAGAGAGTATGAATACCCACCAGCTAATATCTGTTCTGTAAGCAAAATCCTTTAACCAAACTTTCATGAAATACCAGGCAACCGGCATGGCGATAAAAAAAGATATTACCACCAGAACTAAAAAATCCTTAGATAATAGATTTATAATGCCGCTTACCGAAGCACCCATCACTTTACGTATGCCTATTTCCCTGGTGCGTTGCATGGTACTATAAGATGCAAGACCAAGCAAACCCAGGCAGGAGATAAAAATGGCGAGTATGGCAAAATTTAAAAACAGATTGCCAAAACGTTCTTCGCTCCGGTATTGCTTATCGAAAAATTCATCCAAAAGAAAATAAGTAAATGGCCTGTTGGGAATCATGGATTTCCACTTGCCTTCAATAGCTGAAATTGTCGCTGATAAATTAGTTGCAGCTACATTTACTGAAACCAGGTCGCTGGCACCTTGTTCAATGCGCATGCTTAGTGGTTTAATGGGTTGCTGCAATCCGCGAAAATGAAAATCTTTCACCACCCCGATTATTTTTCCTTCACGACCCCATTGCTTGAAGCGCCTTCCCACAGCTTCTTCCGGCGAACTGTATCCAAACATTTTTACCGCCGCTTCGTTAAGTACCATCGCCTGCGTGGTATCTGTACCAAATTCTTTTGAGAAGGAACGGCCCGCCGCCATTTTGATTTTATATAGCGGGATATAATCAAAGTCAACAAAATAAAGATCAAGATTTGCGATTTGCAGATCGCCTTTTTTATTTTCAATTTCAGAGTAGGCGCCCGGATTACCTGATCCGGGTACACTGGAGGATAAGGTAGTTGCCTTCACAGCAGGAAAGCTGGAGATCGCCTGCCTGAAAGTTTCCGTTCCGGGATCGCCATTTGTATTAATAACCATTACCTGGTCTTTACTAAAGCCAAGCTCACGGCTTCGCATAAACTTCATTTGATTGTAAACAACTATGGTACCTATCATCAAAGCAACGGAAATGGAGAATTGGGCCACCACTAATCCTTTCCTTAGTAATACACCACGGGTACCTGTTGTAAACCGCCCTTTTAAAACGAAGACTGGTTTGAAGGATGATAAAACCAGGGCTGGATAAACGCCTGCCAGTAAACCAATACCAATAGCAGCCAAAAAGAGAAAGAACAGGTATTGCCCATTTTCAAAAATACCATGACTGACTATTTTTCCTGCTAACTGATTAAAGAATGGAAGGAGTACAACTGAAAGAATAATGGACATTAAAAAAGCAATCAGGCAAATAATAATTGATTCGCCGATAAACTGCCTGGCCAGTTGAGTTTTTGCGGCACCTACTACTTTTCGGATCCCAACTTCCTTTGCCCTTCCGGAAGAACGGGCCGTAGTAAGATTGATAAAATTAATACAGGCTATTAATAAAATAAATATGGCGACGATAGAAAAAATATAAACATTATTAATGTTTCCTGTTTTACTTCCATTTCGGGTAGAATGGAGATAAACGTCTTTCAGCGGTTCCAGTATAAGGGTTGCAAACATCTGGCTCTTCTTCATTTCAGTGCCATTACGTTTTTCCAGGAAGGCAGGAAATTTAGATTGAAGTTTCACCGGATCAACTCCCGGCCGGAGCAATAAATAAGCTTGTGCTCCATAGTTTCCCCATTGGCTATCCAGCCCACGGTTCCATTGTTTTATAATGGTACTGATTGAAAAAACCACATCGCCTTTTATCTGGGAGTTTTCAGGTATGTCTTTCATTATGCCGGTAATTGTAGCTGGATAGGCATCACCGGTAATCAATAAAGTTTTTCCCAGCGGATCCTCCTTACCGAAATATTTTTTAGCTGCCGTTTCTGAGAATACAACGCTGAACGGTTCTTTCAACGCCGTTTCCGGATTACCTTTTAACAGGTTAAAATCAAACACCTTGAAAAAAGAAGAATCTGCCCACATGGCATTTTCTTCCTGGAATTTTATATCTCCCTTTCTTACCAGCACATTGTCCCCTCCTGCTATCCTTACAAAGGATTCCACTTCTGCAAATTCATCTTTTATATTGGGTGGCGCTGCCCAGGACGGGCCACCGGCATTTATGACTTCCGTGGGTGTTTTAATATCACTTACGACCCGGTAAATGCGATCAGCTTTTTTATGAAACGAATCATAACTTGTTTCAAACTTTATATATAAAAAAATGAGAAAGCATGCTGTCATGCCTACAGTGAGACCCATAATATTGATGAACGAAAAAACCCGGTGTCTCCAGAGATTTCGAAAGGCGATCTTTAAATAATTCTTTATCATTTGCTGTTATTTATTCAATTCTTTACTATTTGTCTTGCATTTTGCCGCCTGCTTATTCCAATCCTTGTTTCCTGCTTCCTGATTCGTTTTACTCGCAGTCGCAATGACACTATTCTGTTCGCAATGACTTCCTCCCGATATGCATCGGGATTCCATCACTCCGTTCGGAGGGATTTCACAGGGTTGGCAATAGCAGCTTTAATAGATTGAAAACTTATAGAGAATAGCGCTATAAATAATGCCAGGATACCCGCCACCCCAAATACCCACCAGCTGATATCGATCCGGTATGCAAAATCCTGCAACCAGTTGTGCATTGCCCACCAAGCCAGGGGGAAAGCGATCAATGCTGAAATAGCAACCAGTAATAAAAAATCTTTTGACAACAACCCTGTAATTCCTGTTACTGATGCACCCAATACTTTCCGGATGCCGATCTCCCTCGTTCGCCGCTCGGCAGTATAAGCAGCCAATCCAAATAACCCCAGGCATGAGATGATGATAGCCAGGATGGCAAACACTCTTGACAACTTGCCGATCAGTACTTCGCTTTTAAAAATGTTATTGAAATTTTGATCTACAAACTCATACTCCACCGGGTAGGCGGGGTTATTTCCTTTTATAATGTCTTCTACTCTGGCTACAGCCTTTTCTATGCCGGCATGAGGTTTTAATTTTACATAGAGATAATTAAAATATTCAGGCCAGGTAAGAAACACCAGCGGATCATTTTTTGCATATACATCTCCAAACACAAAATCTTTAGTTACCCCGGCAATTGTATATTTTGTAGTATCCCTGGTTAATATCATGCCTACAGGATCTTCCTTCCCGATTAGCCTGGCCAGGGCCTCATTGATGATCACACTGGAACTGTCATTTGCAGCATCAGGATAAAAATCCCGTCCCTGCTTCATCTTTATCCCGGTTGTTTTAATGTATTCGGGACTTATGAAATCCAGGGTGATCAATACTTTTTTTGAAATATCTTTTCCTTCCCAGGCAAAATCTGTTGTCTGGCTTCCCATTTCCAACATATCCAGGTTAGCCATGGCTGCATTTTCAACCTGACCGGAGGATAACAAGTCCTGTTTGATGACTGAAAAATTTTTTTGCATACTACCCTGTAGATTTATTTGCAGAAGGTTGTCTTTATTATAACCAATCTCCCGGTTCTTAATATGTTGAATCTGCTGGTAAATAATGATAGTGCCAATAATCAACACAATTGAAATAGTGAATTGTAATATCACAAGGCCTTTCCGTATAAGCGCAGGTCCTGACCCTTTTATTTTTAAGCCCTTGAAAACTGAAATCGGATTGAAGGAAGATAAATACAGAGCGGGGTAACTGCCCGCTACCAATCCACAAATAAGACTTATCGCTAATAATGTCAAAAGATGAAAAGGGTTATCAATACCAATAGAAAGCTCCTTTTCAACCAGCATATTGAAGGCAGGTAATAGCAGGTAAAGCATGGCCACTGCAAATACCAGCGCCACCATGGACATGAATATGGCTTCCCCGATAAACTGCAATACCAAAATATTTTTTCCTGCACCCAACACTTTTCTTACGCCCACTTCTCTTGCTCTTTTTTCAGATCTTGCCGTGGCCAGGTTCATAAAGTTGATACATGCGATCAACAAGATGACCCAGGCAATAGTTGAAAACATTCTTACATATTGAATACGACCTCCTGCCTGCTTTCCATCCTCAAACTTGCTTCGCAAACGCCAGTCTTTCATGGCAAACAAAAATGGTTTTGCAATGGCATTTGTATCCTTAGACTGAATATAATTTTTAAAATGTTTATTGAAAAGATCCGGATTGGTTTTGTCATCTAACTCAGCAAATGTCTGAATACCGTTATTACCCCAGCTTTGCAGCCATTCGTTTTTATCAAAATAAATTTTAAACGGAGCGATCCATTCGAACCGAAAAGAGGAATGTTGAGGAATATCCATAAAGACACCAGAAATAACAAATTCCTCCTTATTGTCAACCTTCAATGTTTTGCCAACAATATTCTTGTTTTCACCAAAGAATTTTTTCGCCATCTTTTCAGAAATAACCAGGGAATGTAGTTGAGTAAACAATTGATTCCGGTTACCTTCTAACAATGGCAATGTAAAAATGTCAACCAACGAAGAATCTGCAAAAAAACCTATTTCATAAATGGCTTTTTCACCCAAACTAAATAATAACTTTTGCTGCCAGGTAGTGCGGGCTGTTGTTTTTACACCGGGTAATTCATTTTTCATGGATGGCCCTAATAACCCCGGAGTAGCGGCAAACGTATAATTTTTGCCTTCATAGGATTGATGCTCCATCACCTGGTAAACCCGGTGAAACTTTTCATTGAAAAGATTATAACTTTTTTCATGTTCCACCCATAAAAAAATAAATCCTGCACAGGTAATACCGACAGCTAATCCGAAAATATTCAGAAAACTGTATGTTTTATTTTTCCAAAGATTCCGAAACGCTGTTATTAAATAATTTTTCAGCATAAAGAATTTCTCCTCTTTTGAGAGATTTTATTTAAGAAAACTACTCCGTTCGCAATGACTTCATCCCGGTATGCACCGGGATTCCATCACTCGTTTCGAAGTGATTTCACCGGGTTAGCTATAGCAGCTTTTATTGCCTGGAAACTTACGGTAACCAAAGCAATAACTATTGCCAGTAAACCAGCTATAATAAATACCCACCAGCCTATATCAATACGGTAAGCAAAATCCTGCAGCCATTTGTGCATGGCCCACCAGGCTAGCGGAAAGGCGAACAGCGCAGAGATACCTACCAATAGTAAAAAATTCTTTGACAGTAACCTGGTTATTGTCGTTACCGATGCACCCAATACTTTCCGGATACCGATCTCCTTTGTACGCTGCTCTGCCATATATGCGGCCAAACCAAATAATCCAAGACAAGCGATCAATATAGCAATGATGGCCAATCCAAGGCCAAGCTTACCGGTACGCAATTCGTGGCGGTACATATTATTATACGATTCATCGACGAATTGATAACTGAATGGCATTCCGGGTGCCATCGTCTTCCATCTGGCTTCTATGCCAGCCACAAGATTTTTTATGTTGGTTGTATTTACTTTAAAGGAAGCAGACCAGCTGCTGTTGCCCAACCGGAAACATAAAGGGCCAATGGTTTGTTTCACTGATTCAAAATGAAAATTTTTTACAACACCAATTATGTCGTATGCAATAAGACGGTTACTGAACTCGTCCTGGAAATAGGTATATAATTTTTTTCCGACAGGATCTTCATAACCCAATAACCGGGCAGTGGTTTCATTAATGATGAGGCCGGATGAATCCGTGCCAAAATCCCTGGAAAAATTTCTTCCCTTAACTATTTCCATGCCCATCACTTTGATATAATCCGGGTCTATGAGCCATGTTTGCATGTTCAGACCATTTTTTGAATCCATAACGGATTCTTTGGAGTATGTGTTATCGCTTCTTGAAGAATTTGAAACCGGCAGGTAGCCACTGAAAGTAGCGCCAATGACACCGGTCATTTTTGAAACTTCTGTTTTAAAGGCTTCGGGACTGCTTAAAGCACCTGTTCCATTAATTGTTAGCAGTTGATCTTTATTAAAACCCAATTTTTTAGTTTGTATAAAATTCAGCTGCCGGTATATAACGATGGTTCCAATTATTAGAAAAATAGATATGGTGAATTGAAATATTACCAGTGCGTTTCTCAAATTGCTTTTCTTAAAACCCACATTGATCTTTCCTTTCAATACAGCGATGGGTCGAAATGAGGATAAATAAAAAGCAGGGTAACTTCCGGCTAATGCCCCGACCGCAAATGGCAGAATCAGAAGGAATAATAGATATTGAGGTTTTAATAATTCTGCAATAGCTAAGTCTTTGCCGGAAATATCATTGAAATAAGAAATAAAAAGCGCCGTAAGGACTACAGCTATCATTAAGGAAATACCTGCCATAAGAATTGACTCGGTCAGGAACTGTCCGATCAATGATTTTTTCTCTGTTCCTAATACTTTTCGGATACCCACTTCTTTTGCCCTGTTGGAAGACCGCGCCGTAGAAAGATTCATAAAGTTGATACATGCTATCAGGAGAACAAATAAGGCGACGGCTGCAAAAATATATACATATTG
>JBPPMM010000631.1:0-12795 GCA_051306075.1 Chitinophagaceae bacterium | reverse complement strand
ATAACATTGTTTTAACCTCTGGATGAAGACGAAAAATCTCTCGACCGGTTATGCTCTTCACTACCATTACTATCTCTGATGGGCTCATCCGAGGAATCCCTTGAATCAAAAAATGAACATGGTCTGCATCCGTTCCTATCTCCAGAAATTCAATTTCATGCTTCTCTGTTATTTCGAAACATATCAACAACAAGCTTTTCGTCACTTCATCTGAAAATATCTTTCTTCGATATTTTGCCGGACATACCAAGTGGTACAATAGAACACTTATATTATGAGACTTTGAGATATTCTCCGACATAGCTCAAATATCTCACTTTCTTTGCAGAGCATAGGCCCAGGGGCAAGCCCCTGGGAATTCTTATCGATTAAAATAATAATCATGAAGCAAAAAGTACAAACAGGACTCCTATTTAGTATGATTTTCCTGTCAGCATCCACATTTGGTCAAACAAAAGAGCTGGATGTAATCAATTCAAAAAACGGCAAAAAAACTCCAAAAACTTACCTGGACCTGATGGTTAATGTAGTTAGCACAAACCTCAATTATGGTGATGCCAACAAATCCCTGGCTGATTATAAAAAATCAACCAATGGTATCCAAGCCGGGGTATCATTTCAGGCGGGCGTTACTTCCCGATTTTCTCTTGTTTCTGAGTTGTATTATCTGAGGAAAGGGGGCAAACTAAAAGCGAACAATCCTTTAACTACGGACGAGTCAAGCCTTCGTTTAAATACATTAGAATTACCGGTGCTCGCTCGATTACACCTCGGTAAATTTTACATGAATGCAGGACCTTCCATTGCATACAAACTTAGTGGAAAAAATAGAATGGGTGATATGTCAACTAAACTTTCCTTTAATAATTCAGGACAAGGCTTTAAACGATTTGAGGCCGGTATTCAGATGGGCGGAGGTGTAGAGTTTCCTTTGAAACAAAAGAGGATTGCGTTGGACATAAGATACAATTATGGTTTAACCAATATCGCTTACGACAGAGAAATGTATAACAGGGCCTTGATGATCAGTGTGCATTTTTCTAAACCCTGGAAGACAAACCCTCTTGGTAGAAAATAAAATATATAACAGTTCTCACCATTGCTGCCTGTCATCTCCCAAATTATTTATTTATGAATTTTAAAAAATAAAAAAATGAATGCAAATATAAATAGGGCAACTCTCCCGGAGGTAACATCGTATCAACCGCCGATGAGCTCACTTCGGAAGATTTCACTAGTTGCCGGCGTACTTTATCTGCTCACCTTTGTTTCGATTCCCACTCTTGCTCTTTATGGTCCGATACATAAACCAAACTACATGGTAGGCCCCGGTACAGATACTGCAGTTATATTCGGAGGCATGCTCGAAATAATCGTTGCCCTCACCGGCATCGGTACTGCTGTTGTACTGTACCCGGTACTCAGGAAGCAAAACGAAGGCGCCGCATTGGGCCTCGTTGCCTCCCGAGTGCTGGAAGCGGGAACTATCTTTATTGGTGTTGCATTCCTCTTGTCGATTGTAACCTTGCGGCAGGCCGGAGCAGGAGTAGAAGCGTTACACACGAGTCATGCACTTGTCGCACTTTATGACCGCATCTTTCTACTTGGTCAAGGTTTTATTCCGGCCATAAATGACTTGTTGCTGGGTTTCCTCCTATACAAGTCCCGCCTGGTACCCCGTTTCCTTTCCCTGATTGGGATTATTGGAGCGGTACCACTCGTCACCGGATTTCTTGCTATGATGTTTGGTGTTGTTGATCGTATTTCAACCCCGGCTGCATTGTCAGCATTGATGGTTGCACTATTTGAGTTTGCATTGGGTATCTACCTCGTTGTAAAAGGTTTCAAGCCTTCGCCTATCAATACTGGAATTTGACTTAATTCGATTAACTATTCCAAATTCCGGTTTGGTGGGCACTGTTTGCGATTCTGAGATTATTCTATGAAATGAGTGGAAAATGGATTTAATTACACATTAGTAGAAAGGGTGTATAATTGTATTCTTATCCAGCAAAAACATCATCAAAAGAAACCTTTTAAACAGGAATACTCAGATTTTCCTAAACCATTTGAAATTAAATATGATGAATGGTATTTGTTTGACTGGTATGATTAATCAGGCTGGGGATTAAATTCTATTGTATAATTATATCACCCCTTCGGGGTTATGGTTTTCTTTTTATGTCTCTTCTATAATCATATTACCCCTTCGGAGTTGAAGATTCCTATTAATATTTTTACAATAATCGTCTCGCCTGTTTTGGTTGCCGTTTTCCTTTTAATACTTCTTCCATAATAATATTACCCATTCAGGCTTGTGGTTTTTTTTGTCTTTTCAAAAGTCATATTACCCCCTCGGGGTTGAAGATTCCTATAAATATTTTTACAATAATCGTCTCGCCTGTTTTGGTTGTCGTTTTCCTTTTAATACTTCTTCCATAATAATATTACCCCTTCGGGGTTATGGTTTTCTTTTTATGTCTCTTCTATAATCAGATTACCTCTTCGGGGTTGAAGATTCCTATTAATATTTCCAATAATCGCCTCGCCTGTTGTGGTTGTCGTTTTCCTTTTCTTCCATAATAATACTACCCATTCGGGGTCGTGGTGTTCCAATAATATTTCTTCTTTATTATATCACTCCGTCGGGTTGTGGTATTCTTATAATATTTCTTCTTTATCATATCATCCTGTCGGGGTTGTGTTTCTTTATGTTTCCCTTCATCATCATATCACCTCTTCGGATTGTACGTTCCCTTTATTACTTTTTTTCATGTGTGGAAACCAACCCGAAGGGTTGCCATTATTGTAGTAACGTAGTAAATTGTTCTATAAAACCCCGAAGGGGTGATATTATCAAAAGTAAAATCTATTAATCATGCCAGGAACATTTTCTCAAATCTATATACAAATTGTATTTGCTGTAAAAGGCAGAGAAAATTTGATTGCAAATAGCTGGAAAACTGAATTACATAAATATATTGCAGGAATAATCAAAGGCAAAGGGCAAAAACCAATAATTGTAAATGGAATGCCTGACCATATTCATGTTTTTGTGGGATTGAAGCCGGTTATGGCAATATCAGACCTTGTTCGGGATATTAAAAACAATGCAACAAATTTTGTAAATGACCAACATTTTGTAAAAGGGAAGTTTGCATGGCAGGAAAGTTATGGTGCATTTTCCTATTCCCATTCTCATATTGAAAGGGTATATAACTATATTCTTAACCAGGAAAAACACCATCAGGAGAAAACATTTAAACAGGAATACACTGATTTTCTAAAAAATTTTGAAATTGAGTACGATGAAAAGTATTTGTTTGAATGGTATGATAAATAAGGCTGGGGATTAAATTCTATCACCCCGTCGGGGTTGTGGTTTTCCTATAAAATTTCTTCTATAATCATATCATCCCTCCGGGTTGTTGTTTTCCTATAACATTTTTTCTATATCATATCACCCAGTCGGAGTTTTGGTTTACCGATAATGTCTCTTGTATATTTATATAACCCCATCGGGGTTGAAGATTCATATTAATATTCTTACAATAAACGTCTCGCCAGTTGTGATTGTCCTTTTCCTTTAATATTCCCTCATAATCATATCACCTCTTCATAAGCTGTAGGTTCCTTCTATTATTTTTTCTGACGTTTGGAAACCAACCCGAACGGTTGTCATAATTGTAGCAAAGTAGTAAATTGTTTTACCAAACCCCGAAGGGGTGACATTATTAAAAACAAAATCTATCAGTCATGCCTGGAACATTTCAAATTTATATTTGAATAGTATGATCAAAAAGCTTAGAGATTAAAATATTTCATCCCTTCAGGGCTATGGTTTCCTATTATTATTTCTTCTTTAATCACTTCACTTCTTCGGAATGGCGAAGCCTTTATATTTTTAGATAATCATAGCCCCCTTTGAGATTATTTAAAACTGAAACCGAAACGCAGACGTCCGCTTCAACTCAAAATATTAATAACCCTGATTTGGCCACACTACATTGATACCTGCCAACTCATTTTGTATAATTAGTGCTGATAACTTTAAATATTCTGTACTGAGTATCCAATACCGAAGAATTAAAACCATGAGCAGTTTTGGGTAACAGATAATATTTCTTTTCCGGTGCTTTAATGTTGTTGAAATATTTTTTGGTTGCTTCGCTTGCCGTCAGCAGGTCTTCTTTACCCTGAATAATATAGACAGGGATTTTAAATTCGGTATGGTCCCTCGTTAAATTAATTGTTTCCCTCATTGGTTTTATCCCTAATCCTGCATCACCTACATAATTAACGAAGGAATAATCGTCTCCATCATTTTGGTGCTGATTATCTTTTTCATTATCATAGGCTGTTGGTAAAGTAAACCAGGAATCAGGTGCAGGAATGGAATGTAACCGCTCATACTTTTTTACTATCCTGAAAAGTTTTCCAAAATTTCTTGCTTCGGTATAGGGTGGAGTTCCAATCGTTTTCAATATATCCAGGGATGCGGTATCCCTGCTATTTTCAGCTAAATAATAAACTTTATTGTAAACCGATAAATCGTCGGCAGGATCTGTAATCTGTGAATGGCCCACATAGGCATAAAACAAATCAGGTTGACTGGTAGCCATTTTAACGCCCAACACCGAACCCCAGGAAGTTCCAAACAGTATGATTTTTTTCTTATTAAGCTCTTTTAAAAGATATTCCGTTAATTCAATGCCGTCAGTTACCATCTGTTCAACAGATAAGGGATTCAACCTTAAAAATTCCTGGGTTAGCTCCTCAGGCGCTATTCGTCCAAATGTTCTCCCAGTACCTCTCTGATCCCACTGCACAATAATAAATTCCTTTTCCCAGGCTTTATATAGCTTTTCTGAATACGGACTAATCGGGCTACCCGGGCCTCCATGAAGAAATAAAATAACCGGCTTGCTGCTTAGCCCATGAATGGTTACCCAATGTTCAATGCCACTGATGTTCACAAATTTTTCCAGGTGAATGATCGTATCAGTATCAACAGGTTTTTTAGTGATGCTTTGCTTTGCAAATACGACGAGCGGCATTGCAAATAAAAGAAATATGATAAATCTTTTCATAAGATGTGAAGTGATGTTATACGTGTTGCTATTTTTCATAAAAAATCAAGGAAGTGCTTATAAATCATGAAATAAGAATTATCAGTTTTATAGAATTGCCTTCATACCATTTTTTACCATCGTTTCATATTCTTTTATCTCTATGGAATCAGGTGGCAAGCCCAGCAACAAATGTATCTGGCCTGCAAAACATTTATCCCAAACCTTTACGCCAGCTTTTCGCAGCTTAGCGGCATATAAAATACCATCATCTCTCAACGGGTCAAACTCAGCGTTGATGATAACTGCAGGAGGTAAGCCGGACAGGTCTTCTGTAAGAATTGGCGATACTTCGGGGTTGGTAAATTTACCCGGTGCATAATTTTCAACAGCAAAATAACAACCGGCCTTTGTTTGAAAATAGCCTGTAGCATTTTGCTGATAGGATACAGAAGCCTCCATATGCTTTGGACTTAAATCGGCAGGAAGTCCGTTCAATACCTGTAGTTTTATTTTACTTGCTATCCCTTCTTTTTTTGCTTTTTGCGTTATCACAGCTACTAAGTTGGCCCCTGCACTATTTCCCATTAGTACAATACGATTAGTATCGCCACCAAATTGGGCACCATGTTCGGCTATCCATTTAAAAGCGTTGTAACTGTCGTTTACAGCAGCAGGAAATTTATGTTCAGGTGCCACACGATAATCAACAGCAAAAACAATTCCTCCAAAGGTTTTGGCATCCAGCCAGAGAGAATGCTCTAATGCCGGTATTAAAGGGGCGATAAAACCGCCGCCATGGTAATTTATAATGATGGGAAGGTTGTGTGCATGTGCAGGATTAAAAACCAACACAGGGATACTGTCGGCAGTTACCTTGATACGTTTCACATCTTCTTTCGGGTAGGGTATAAGTGGAGGTCCGCCATATTTTATTTGTTCAATGGGTATGATACGCAGCTGTTCTAAACTCAAATCCTGGTAGCCAATCATTTTTAAGAAAGTAGCTACCCTGCTGTCCAACTGCCTTTCACCGCAAGGTTGAGCGTAAACTGGTTGGCTGCTTATCAAAACTGTGGCAGTAATAAACGCAATTGAAAATAACTTAAGCATAATTCAATTATTTATTATGTAAGAAATAAAAAACGGTTTATCCGGCGTACACCTGTTCCTTTCTTTCTTCCCATTCTCTTTTCAGCATGGCAAATTGAAATTCGCTGCCCCAACTTCCCTTAAAGAAGATATTTTCTATAAAGTGGCCTTCCTGCCTGAAACCTGTACTCTTTAACAAGTTAATGGAAGCGGTATTTTCAACATCCACCGTTTCTACAACCCTGTGTACCTGCTTTGTGTCAAATAAGAAATCAAGGATACCCAGCAAAGTTTCTTTTGCATAGCCTTTCTTTTGTTCGAAATGTGAAATGGTTACACCCACTTCGGCAATCCTGCAATCATACTGGTCGAGTTTAATGGCACAATCCCCAATGAGTTTTCCTGCCTGGTTGTATTCAATGGCATATTGTACCCATTCACCTGGTTTGCCAAATTGTTTGGTGGCGTTGTTTTTAATAACCGCTTCGGCCTGTTCCATGGTCATTGGACCAAATCCCTGGTACCTGGCAATTTCAGGTTTAGAACGATAAATGTGAAATTGAACAAGGTCTCCTAATTTAAGATGCCGGATATTTAATCTTTTTGTTACTATTTTTAATTGTTCCATTATTTACATTTTGCCTTTTACAGATATAGTATCCTATACATTAATAACTACGTTACCCTTCTTATGCCCGGCTTCAACATAGCGATGAGCGTCTGCCATTTCTACAAGCGGGTAAGTTTTATCAATCACCGGTTTCAATTTTCCGGTTTCTATAAGGCCGTTGAGGAAGACAAGGTCTTCCGCTTTTCCGTTGGCTACGCCGCCAATAACTTTTTTATTGGTTGTGAGAGATATCCACAAACCCCTGGCAACAGGGGCCAATGCCATATGTACCAGCCGGAGGTAGTAACCATTATTTTTTAATGATTTTACCGAACCTGAAAAAGGGCTCTTGCCTACGGTGTCAAAAACAATATCATATCTGTTCCCGCTTTTACTAAAATCTTCCTGGGTATAATCAATAACCATATCCGCTCCAAGTGATTTTACCAGTGCCAAATTACCGGTGCTGCAAACAGCTGTTACTTCTGCACCAAAATAGCTGGCAAGTTGAACTGCAGCTGTACCTGAAGCACCCGAAGCGCCGTATACCAAAACCTTTTGTCCGGCCTGTATTTTTGCTTTTCTAAGAAAATGCAGGGCTGTTGTGCCACCAAATGGTATGGCCGCTGCATGCTGGTACGATAAAGCAGCTGGTTTTATAGCGACAACTCCATCCTCTGGAAAACACAGGTATTCAGCATAAGCTCCAAAGTTCTCTACAGATGTTCCATAAACGGGATCGCCCTTTTTAAACCGGGTAACATTCCTTCCAGCTGCTTCCACTTCACCTGCAAACACAATTCCAAGTACATTTTTTTTAGGTCGAAACAATCCTAACATGAACCTGACTGCAAAGGGATCGGCCTTGCGCATCCGCACATCTCCGGAATTAACAGCCGTGGCAATTACCCTGATCAACACTTCATTTTCTTTCGGTTCAGGCTTTGCTACATCTTCCAGGAGAAGGACTTCCGGAGCACCGTATTCATGATAAACAATTGCTTTCATAATTATTAATTAAAAAATCCACGAGATGGTAGTTATTACAATAATTTTTTTCAAATCTAAAATCTTCATTTTCTTAGTCTGTAATCACGGTCATTATAAAAAATGACCAACGGCTAATTTATCTTTCCCGGAAAATAATTTCATAACAATGTTCATTATCATATGTAATTTTTAAAACCTTCATTTCCACAAAACTAATTTCACCGGCAGGCACCAGGATGGGACAATGATGCAGTACTACACGACTTATCCTGAATTTTGCCGGAATACTACAGGTGATTGTCCGGTATGTTTCCTGAAGAACCGTATAAAATAGGAAACGTCTTCATAGCCCAGCAGATCAGCTATTTCCTTTATCTGGTTGGTTGTGGCCAGAAGGTATCTTTTGGCTTCAAGAATAATCTGTTCATTGATCAGCTCCGATGCCGTCTTTCCAATAGAAGATTTAGTGATCTCATTAAGCTGGTATGCTGATAAGTTCATCAGGTTGCTGTAATGCGATACCTGTTTTTGTGTAGCAATATGTTTGTCCAGCAGTTCTAAAAATTCCTCAAACCGATCCTGGGTGTACGGATTAATAGTTTTGACGGTACTTTTTGGACCCGGGCTTTGCCTTACATATTCAATAAAGAAAATATCCAGGCTTGCCCGTATGACATCATGGTAACCTTCTTCCCTGCTTGTGTATTCCTCAAATATGGTAGCCAGTATGCCTTTTAATTTATCATACTGTTCTTTTTCCAGCGTACAGTAATTTTTATTGCTTGCCTTTCTTAACCGCTGGGTGGCTGATTTTTCTTTTGGATAATAAAATTCTGAATTAAACTCCATTAAATATCCAGCACAACCGGCTTTCAGATCAAGTTTGTGTGCCTGGCCGGGACGCAGAAAGAAAACAGAGTTATCAAGAACGGTATAGGGTACGAAATCAATTTCATGAATGCCTGTTCCTTTTTGTAATGCAAGAATGAAGAAGAAGTCGTGTTTGTGCAGTCCCTGTATTATATTGTTTTCTTCCTTTAATAAAGCAATATCCTCCACACGACGTATTTTAAATCGTTCGCTGGAAGCCCGTTCCTGATGAAGGGAAGTGAGCTGTCTTATGGGAATTTTCTGCATGGATATAATCCCGCTAATGTTTAAGGCTTTCGCTGCGCTGGTGTATTGTTTTCCGTCCAGCACAACCTGAAGCCTTCTATAGCAATCGGGATGAAAACAAATTAAAGCTGAAGTTAATAACTAACGCTCAAATTAATGCCTCCGGATTAAGGCTGATTGATGAAAATCCTGCAAGTGCGGGAAAAAATAATTGCCTGAATGCATAGCAAAAAACCAAATGAAATCAGTATGGCTTGTTCAAAATTATTTTGTAGTCCGGGCGCCTATCTTCTCACCGAGTTTTTCAAATTCTATATCATTGGGTTCCCATAATTCAATTTTATTATTCTCAATGTCCATGATGTGGACAAATTTACCATACTCAACTGTTTCAATTTTATCTGTAATTGTTATCCCTGCTTTTCTGAGCTCATCCACAAGTGCTTCTAAGTTCTCTACCCTGTAATTAATCATAAAGTCCTTTGTTGAAGGTTCAAAATATTTGGTTTTCTCAGAAAATAGACTCCATTGAGTAAACCCTTTTTTTGTTGTGTCAGCGCCTTGCCTCCATTCAAAAACAGACCCATACTGATTGATATTCAGACCAAGATTTGCTTCATACCATTCTCTCATTTTTTTCGGGTCTTTACACTTAAAAAAAATGCCACCGATACCTGTTACTTTTTTTAATGCTTGATGACTGTCACTACCTTTCGTTGTGACGGACTTAAAAGCGAAGCCAAGAACGAATGCCATCGCAAATGCAGGAATTAATATTATCTTTTTCATTATCGATACGATTTTGATTTTAGGATTGTCATTTAAACCACCGACATCTGTTAGGACATTTGAAGGAAAACTATCCGATTAACTTCCGGTACAAATGCCCATTCAAAAATTTATAATAGTTGAAGGTATTTACTAAAAACTGAAAATGGAATGCCCGTCGCAACTGCTGCTACAATATTTAATGCCAGGCCTGAACTGGAACTGATAAATCAATGATAAAGATTTGTTTGTTTGCCAGCCTTGCAGAAAATTCCATGCTGTCAAAAACATTTCTCTACCAGACTTTTCCTTCATAAAACTTTTTATTGTCATAATCCCAATCCATGAAGGAACCTGCTTGTAAACATTTATGCCTGGATTTAATTAGTTCTCTTGTTGCTTTAGGAACGATCACATTGATATCAAAACGTTCCAAGCTTGTCATTTTTAAAATGCTTTCATATGATTTGTCTATAACAGATGCAGAAGACAAGTCCAGGTGTTTCAATTTTTTTAAGGTCTCAAAAGGCTTCAAGCTATTAAGTCTCAAATTTTTGGGTGCAAACGTGTCACCGCAAAGTTCAAGTCCAATTAACTGTGTCATTTTACCTAGTACGTCGTAGTTCTCAACTTTAAAACAATTGTCAATAGACAGAACTGACAAATGTTTAAGTGATAACAAAGGCGAAATATCTTTAAGTCTGCTAAATGACCACAGTTTTAAATGCTTAAGTTTAGTCAGGCTTTTGATATTCGAAATGTCTTCAACAGTTGATGTCCAAAAAATAAGTCGTTCAAGATTTTTCATTTTACAAATTGCTTCAAAAAAATCTTGCTTAACTCTGTGTCTGACTGAAAGAACTTTCACGTTGTCAAGTGTTGGTAAAACTGCGATCCAATTAGCTTCTAATTCTTTTCTTTGTTTAAGCTTCTTTCCGGGTAAATCCATGGCCAGAGTGACAATCTGCAATTCCTTCACTTTAAATACTTCATCTATAATATCCTGAATGTTCAAATAATTTGGTTCCGTTTCCTTGCCTTGATAAAATTGATGAAGTTTGTAACGGTCTATTGCCATAATGTTTCAAAAAATACTTTTTCAAAATCCTCAGAAACTCAAGATCAATAACTTTTTTTAATAACGGTTATTCCATATCACCTCACTTCAAACACTTCCCTCAACCGTATATCCACACTGGAGCCCCCGATCATGATTCGGAACATACCAGGCTCTATCACTTCTTTCATATTTATATCCAGCATGGTCAGCAAATCCGGTGTAATTATAAAATGAATTTCTTTTTCTTCACCAGGGTCCAGGCTTACCCGTTGAAACCCCTTTAATTCTTTTACCGGCCTGGCTACCGATGCCAGCTCATCGTGCAGGTAAAGTTGTACTACTTCATCTCCTTTATATTTCCCGGTATTCCTGAGCTTGCATTTTAATTCAAGGGGCTCTCCTGCTTTTATCTCCCGCTTACTTAATTGAAGATCGCTGTATTCAAAATGGGTATAGCTTAACCCAAAGCCAAATGGAAATAAAGGCTGGCCGGTCAAGTTGGTATAATCATCACCGCGGCCGGTTGGTTTATGATTATACACTAAAGGCAATTGCGCTTCTGATACGGGAAAGGTGATGGGTAGTTTGCCGGAAGGAGAATGATCACCAAATAAAATTCCGGCAATAGCGGCTCCGCCTGCTTCACCCGGGTACCATACATCCAATACACTGGTTACTTTGTCAATCCAGTTGCTCATCGTAACAGCACTGCCGCACACTAATAAAACAATTACAGGTTTACCCGTAGCCGCTATACGGTTAATCATTTCTTCCTGCAAACCGGGCAACGCCAGGGAAGCCCGGTCATTAAACTCCCCTTCTTCAATACCGGCTACTATAATTGCCACATCACTGGTTGCAGCCAGTTGTACTGCTTGCTTTATTTTTTGTTCACTGCTGTCTTTAATACCTACGGTCCAGACCAGCCGCAACCAGGCATTGCCTGCAGGTTCAAAATACTCAAGGCGTATATCATATGCCTTTCCCTTTTCAAAATAAAAATTGACCAGCCTGGTGGAATAAGATTGCTTTTTCCAATTATCAATTACCATTTTATTGTTTAAATATAAACGATAACCATCATTGCCGTCTATGCCAATCTTATAATTGCCGCTGACAGGTGATTGTATTTTTCCGCTCCATCTCGCAGAGAAAAAATCATAATTAATTTTTTCTGGGTCGGGAGAAAATAAGGTCCATTGAAATTGAATGCTATTATCTATTCTTGAAACTGCAGGCGGACCCTGCATAGCTACGTTATTAAAATACTCTCCTTTCAATCCCGGCTGTTTTTTACCTTTCTCAGTAACCGAAAAGGCGGTGGATGGAACAAACGTCCAGGTCTTATGTTCTCTTCCTGGTCCGGGGGCATATAGTACCTGTGCTTTACCTTTTACTTTTTCTTTGATACCGGCGAGTATGGATATTTTATCATTACCTGGGCCGCTATATCCGCCCAGTCTTGCTTCGGTAGCATCCAGGCCAATCACTGCTATTTTTTTTATTGATTTATTCAACGGCAATAATTCGTTTTCCTTCCCCGGCAACCGTGCATTTTTTAATAATACTACTGAACGAACTGCCGCTTCTTTAGCTAATTCCCGGTGTTCTGCCGCTGTCCATTGCTCCTGTTCTTTTTCATTTACATATGGTTTTTCAAATAATCCCAGTTCAAATTTTACACGTAATACCCTGGCTACGGCGCTATCAATAACAGCCGGGTTCATGCTGCCATCCAAAAAAGGTTTATCAAAAAGCGTATGATGTTCGAATGCCGTTTGAAAAATAACATCCAAACCATTTTCTATAGATTTCTTTCCTGCATTGGCATAATCAGAAGCGGTAAAATGCAATACATTGGCACCACCGGTTGCTCCGGCATCGGAAAGCACAAATCCTTTAAAGCCCCAATCCTTCCTGAGTTTTTTATTCAACAGCCAGTCATTAGCCGTGCAGGGCGAACCGTCGAGTGAATTATAAGCGGTCATGATACTTCTTGCTCCTCCTTTTTGTACCACGGCTTTAAATGGAACAAAATAAGTTTCTTCCAATAGTCTTTCATTATAGTGAACAGGATAACTGTCTCTTCC
>JBPPMM010000619.1:0-12382 GCA_051306075.1 Chitinophagaceae bacterium | reverse complement strand
CCGCCATAAGTACTTTTCAGATGAATACGTTCATCCTCTCCATCTGTTTTGCTGCTTACGAACCGCCTGTTCATTCCATCGCCCAACTGATAATATATTCTGTCGCCTGTTTTATTAAATACGGGCATGCCGCCAGTTTCATTTACAAATGATTCTTTGCTTCCATCTGCAGCCATCAAATATATTCCCGTTCTTGCTGTATGGGCTGGTCCCAGTACGCCATTGCCAGCTTCCTTACGGTATACGATCCATTTTCCGTCAGGAGAAAATGAAGGCTGACGATAAATGGCTTTTGCTTTTGTAATCTTTATGGGTTTTACAGTCCCCTGGAAATTCACTTTATAAATGGCACCTCCTGTTGAATCATTCCATGTAGTATAGACCAGGGATTTCCCATCGGGTGAAAAAGCAGGTTCAAATTCAAATCCCGTCAAAAGGTATAAGGCATCGGAACTGCTTGTTATCCGTTGTGGTTTACCGGCAGGTAATTCTTTTTTCCATAAATAACCAACGGCATTAAACAGCAACCATTTTCCATCGGGAGAGGTAACGGCCTGCCTGATCACATTTGCTGTAAACTGATCCTCGTTTATATTTTGCTGAAAACGCACCGCATCATAAATGCGCTGAGTAACCTTGCAGGTAAAGGGAATGCTGGTCGCTTTGTTTACTGCGTTCACATCTATTTTCCATATTTTCCCCTGGCTCCATATCACAATTTGTTTATCGTCCGGTGACCATGCATAATTAGTATATAATCCAAATACAGACCAGGCTTCCTGCTGGTCTTTACTTAACTGATCATATACCGGCCATTCTTCTCCTGTTTCCAAATTGCGCAGGTAGAGCACTGTTTTGGTCCTTACCCTTTTTATAAACGCAAGTAATTTCCCATCATGCGAAATCTGCGGCCGCACGGCGCCGCCGGGACCTCCCGTTACTTTTTCAGTTATTCCTTTTTCCCTGTCAAAGCGTTTGATAACAAATATTTCATTGTTGGGATCTTTATTATATTGAAAGGATCCACCGGGATACATGTCTTCACTAAAATATACGTAACGACCATCGGGTGAAATCACCGGTTCATTAACATCCTGCTGGTCATTTTTTCTTTCGGTCAGTTGTAAACCGCCACCACCACTTATATGATACATCCACATTTCACCCGCACCCAAAGAACGGGTGGAGGTAAAATGTTTCCGCGCAATGATATATTCCCCATCAGGAGACCAGGCTGCATTGTTAAGCAAACGGAAGGTCTCCTTTGTTATTTGTTTCGCATTATTTCCATCCCGGTCCATCACCCAGATATTATCGCCACCTCCTGCATCGGAAGTAAATAATATTTTTTTTCCATCCGGACTAAAACGTGGCTGCACTTCAAATGCATGACCGCTTCTTATTATTTTCGCATCACCGCCTGTAACCGATATAAATATCACCTAACAGATCAAAAATAATTTCTTTGCCATCCGGCGACATATCTACATTCATCCATGTGCCTTCATTTACGGTAAAGGAAATTTCTTTAAACGGTCCTTCCGGGTTGGAGACATCCCATTTTTTTTCTTTTTCTGGTTCCTTTTTTTCCTGAGCCTGGACTAAACAAACGCCAACCAAAAAAAAGATAAGTATCAAAAGAGTATTACGATACATGCAGATAATTTTAAGAGGGGAAGATAAACAAAACAGGGAAAGATATAATTTCTTAAATAATGAAATTCAGGTAGGCGTTTTCACTTATCCAACCTGGTCTCAATAAAAATTACCGTAAATTAGATCAGCAGCTTTAATTAAATGAAAATAACCCGTGTTTTCATATTGGCAATAATGATACTTGTAATATCTGGCTGTTCAAGATACCAGGATAATTTTTTCCAGGAAAGAAATAAAAATAAAATCATTGCACTTCAGCCCCTGGACAATTACGATTTGGATCAGCTTACGTTTATCAGTAAGGAACTTAGTAATTATTTTAAAAGGAATGTGGTTATTTTGAAACCCGTACCTATCCCCTTAACTTTTCGCATAGTACCCAACGCGGAACTTTATTCGGCCGATTCTATACTAAATATGCTTTCAGGATTATTGAATAATGAAATAATGGTGGTGGTAGGTGTTACCAGTAAAAACATTTACATTAAAAAAGAATCCTCAGATAAAATTATAAATAAGCCTTGGAGAAATAGTGTCTCCCCTGTTTTCGGTTTTGGCGATTATCCCGGAAATTGTACCGTGGTATCTGACTATTTGTTTAAAACAACCGAAACAAACCTTTTTCAACGAAGATTAAGAACTGTGATTTTTCACGAATTGGGTCATAACTTAGGATTAGATCATTGTATCTTTATTAAATGTATCATGTCCGGGGAGAATGGGAATAATCCTATTATCGATAAAAGTGGAAACGACTATTGCTATCGCTGCAAAAGAAAACTGGACCAATAAGAAAATTTTCCGTCCCAGCCAATAATTACTTGTCACGTTCATTCGAACTCTTGCCATTTACAGATCACCGATGTTGATTTTTGTAACTTATTTATTATAATTCCTGTTTTAATTTTTTAGTTGCCCCGGAATTATTAATGGTTTCTTTATTATACGTAAATTAGAATTACCAAAAAACAACCGCATGAAAAAGCTCATTTTAAACCAATCATGGATTCTTTTTTTTGGAATCCTTTTCACCCTTCTCTCAAATCCTCTTTCAGCGCAAGTAACTACTGCAACAATTAGTGGCATTATAAAAGATTCAAAAGGTGCAGGCCTTGAGTCCGCTACAGTTACAGTAGAATTTCCTGATGCCGGAATAAAACAAGTGCTGATCACCAGGTCAGATGGGCGTTTTACAGTACCCAACTTACGGGTAGGAGGACCTTACCGGGTTACTGTTGATCATGTAACCCATTACCAGGCTGTTTTAGAAAATATTTTTCTGGAATTGGGTTTGAACAACACCATTGATTTTACATTGCAGGATAAAACAACAGAATTAAGTGGTGTGACGGTAACGGCCAGCGGTGCCAGGATCTTTGATGATAAAAGAACCGGGGCCTCTACAAACATAAATAACCGTTTATTAAAAGAATTGCCAACCATCAGCCGTTCAGCAGATGATTATCTCCGGCTGGCGCCTTCCGCATCCGCTAACTACAATGGTATTTCTTTTGGAGGTCGTAACGGGCAATACAATAATTTTTCTTTGGATGGCGCTGTTTTTAATAACCCATTTGGTTTAGATGCTCCCACTCCCGGAGGACAAACCAATGCGCAACCCATTTCCTTAGATGCTATCGACCAGATACAGATTAATCTTGCTCCCTATGATGTAACGCAGGCAGGCTTTACAGGCGCCGGCGTAAACACAGTAACAAAATCAGGTACCAATAAATTCTCAGGTACAGCTTATGTTTTTTATCGCAATCAATCTTTGACGGGCAAAAAAGTAAACAATAGCAAATTAGTGGTCCCTGATCTTAGCCAGGTACAAACCGGCTTTACTATGGGAGGCGCCCTGAAGAAAAATAAACTGTTCTATTTCTTAAGTTTTGAAACGGAACAAAGAAAAGATGCAGCTTCAAGCTATGTGGCACAAAACAGTGGCAATGCTGGCAAAACTAATACTTCACGGGTATTGGAAACAGATCTTCAAACAGTAAGCAGCATATTAAAAACCCGATTCAATTATGATACCGGCCCCTACCAGGGTTTTACACACGATCAGAAAAATTATAAATGGCTGGCAAAATTAGATTGGAATATCAGTGATATACATAAGTTATCCTTTACCTATAATGGCCTGGATGCAAAAAAAGACAAACCGGCACACCCGAGTGCTATTGGTCGCCGGGGTCCGGATTTTTCTACCTTGCAATTTCGAAATTCAGGGTATGAGATCACCAATAAGCTAAACTCTTTTGGTGCGGAATTTAAATCGAATTTCAGGGGCGATTATGCCAATAAACTGCGTGTGGTATACACTACCTTCAGGGACAATAGAAATCCATTTTCAGACCCCTTCCCTGTCGTAAATATCACTAAGAGCGGCGTTCGCTACATCATTGCCGGTCATGAACCTTTCTCCATCAACAATGTGCTTAACCAGGATGCTTTCCAGATCACCAATGATTTTAATATTTATAAAAAGAACCATACCATTACGGCTGGTGCCTCATTTGAATCCTTTAAGTTTGGCAATTCCTTTAATCTTGTTGGTTATGGACCTACACTTTTTTCTGAAGCAGATATCCAGGTATTTAAGGACAGTGTGCCATCCGGGGGAGCTTATGTATTTGGCGCATACCCGTTAGATGTTGATGTTTCTGGCGCAAGGGCTGCCGCTGCGGCTAATCAATGGACATGGTATTATTTAACTGTTGGTCAATTCTCGGTTTATGCCCAGGATGAATGGCGGACATCAGATAAATTCAGGCTTACCTATGGTTTACGAATGGATATGCCGGTTTATTTCAAAGACAAATTTGAATTTGTTCCGGCCGGGGGTGCATCCAGTTCCCCTACACTGCAAAACAATGATCCCCTTGTAATTTTTGATAAAAATGGAAGGCCTATTACAAACGGAGCAGGTAAGGATCTTGATAATACCCGTTTACCAACAAAAAAACCTTTGATATCCCCCCGGGTGGGATTTAACTGGGATGTAAAGGGAAATAAAACATTACAAATAAGGGGAGGTTCAGGACTGTTTACCGGGCGTTTCCCTTTTGTATGGTTGGGTAACCATATTGGCAACCCTTACAGTTCCTTTTATAATGTAACAGACCGCAATTTCAAATGGCCGCAGGTATGGCGAACCAACATAGGAACTGATTTCAAAATTCCATCCGGTACTGTTTTCACTGTAGATGTTGCATATACCAAAGATGTAAATGCCATGATCGTTCGCAATTACAATTTGGGAATTCCTACCGGTACATTAAATAGTGGCACAGGAGATAAAAGAAGTGTTTACAGACCTACTGACAAAGGTACCCAGGGGCCTTTCCCTACCAATGTTTATGTGTTCACTAATACAAATAAGGGCTACCAGTTCAATCTTTCTCTACAGGCTCAAAGAAGTTTTGCTAAAAATTTATTTGTTATGGCTGCCTATAATTTCGGTGTTGCTAAAGACGCAAGCTCTATTTCCGCAGAAATTTCAAGCGACGCTTTTGATCGTAACCCCATACTGAATAATGCAAATACCGCTATTGAATCCAATTCACTATATGGCAATAAACATCGCTTTTTTGTAGCTGGTTCTAAAAAGTTCAATTACGGAGCAGATAATAAATGGGCCACTACCATTTCCTTGTTTAGTAGCTGGACTTCAGGTAACCGCTTTGCCTATGTATATGGCGGTGATATTAATAACGATATCACCTCATCTAATGATTTGATGTATGTGCCAACCGATGCTGAAGTCGATATCATGATTTTTACTCCTTATACCGACATACTTGGGAATATTCAAAGTCCTACCGTTCAGAAAACGGCTTTCAAACAATTTATTTCCCAGGATAAATATTTGCGTGACCTGAGAGGTCAGTATACAGAAAAATATGGGGCAGAAACACCGTGGTATAGCCAGTTAGACCTCCGGATCTTGCAAGATTTTATTCTTAATAATCAAAACAAACAAACCATACAATTTAGTATTGACTTTGTAAATCTTGGCAATTTGATCAGCAGCAAATGGGGCGTGAGAGAATATGCAACTACCGCTGGTTATTTCCAACCTTTAAGTGTATCATATAATGGAAATGCGCCAACCTATCAATTTGATCCTTCTTTAAAAAATACGTTCGTGGCTAGTCCCGATCTGCTATCACGCTGGCAGATTCAATTAGGTTTGCGATATATTTTCTAGGATAAACCCTACTGTTTCAAAAAGTCCTGGCCATCACCAGGACTTTTTATATTTAGTCTAATTGAAACAATAAATGCTCACCGCATTTCACCCCATCAATTCCTCTGTTCACCGATAACATGCTGTTTACTGCCCATTGACTGTTGCCTCTTGCTGGTTACTGCTATAGATTTACTTAAAATTTGGAAACATCATGGATGACTTTAAAAATTATAATGAAGAAAAAAGGAACAAGTGGGAATGCCGGACAGAACGGAGCAGGGGGCAAGGGCATGTATGGGCCGGACTTTTTCTTTTAGCTATCGGAGGTCTTGCCCTGGCAAGAAGTTTTGGAGTACCCATGCCTTCCTGGTTGTTTACCTGGCAAATGATGCTGATTGCAATTGGCCTTTTTATAGGGTTTCGCAAAGGATTCCGCAACGGAGGTTGGTTTGTCCCTATCATTATAGGTGGCGCCTTCCTGATCAATGATTATTTTATTTTGGGAGATCTACGTCGCCATATCTGGCCGTTGGTCTTTATCGTAGTTGGAATGTTTTTTATTTTTCGCCCCCGGCGATGGTCCGGAAATGAAAACCGGGATCAAAAAAAAAATGCTGGTATGCAGGCAGAAACAATTACTCCCCTGAGTGAGGAGCACCACATACAGGATGATATTATTGACAGTACAAATATTTTTAGCGGAGCGAAAAAAGTGATCCTTTCCAAAAGTTTTAAAGGAGGTGAGATTGTCAATATTTTTGGAGGATGCGAAATTGATCTGACGCAGGCTGATATTGCTGATCATGCCATTCTTGATGTAACTGCGATATTTGGAGGCGCTACACTTGTTATACCTTCCAACTGGGCCATCAAATCAGAAGCAGTTACCATATTCGGAGGTATCAGTGATAAACGAAGGATAAGGCCTTCCACAGAATCGCCAATTAAAACTCTTGTAATAAAAGGAACTTTGTTATTCGGTGGTTTGGAGATTAAAAGCTATTAATTCATCCCCATTAAAAAATAGTAGCCCTGATTTACAAAAAAAGTAATCCTTCTTCACCTGGTGAAATACAGTTTTTCAAAATCTTAATTTCAATTATAATTTATGAATTGGTATCTGGCAAAAATGGTATTTCAGATTGTCTGCGGTGATGGCAATCATACCGCGCAATTTGATGAACAACTTCGCCTGGTTACAGGCAGCAGCAAGGAAGAAGCATTTCAAAAAGCAAAAGAGATGGGAACTAAAGAAGGGGAAACATTTTATAACCGAAAGCAACAATTGGTACAATGGCAGTTTATTAATATCAGTGAACTGTATTTGCTCAATGACCTGATAGACGGGGCGGAACTATACTCCAGGATAGAGGAAAAAGAAAATGCAGATGCATACATCTACACCGTAAATCAAAAAGCCTCATCGCTTTTTATTAATCACAGCAGCCAGTTGCTACAATTGGCATAATCAGTCTATGCCAGCATCTCCATTTTCTGCCCGGCGCTTTTTGTTCACGTTCAGCATCGCCTGGCTGGCACTGATTGCAGATCATGTTATTCTTTTGTACTGGCTTGATTTCTCATTAAAAGCGGCTATCACAGATAGTATAATCAGCAATTTACCCTTGCTGGGTGTTTGCCTGCTGATCCTTAATACCATCCGTTTTTATTTACCGGGCAGAGAACAGTATGGAAATATCCTGATCATGTGTATTGTATTGACAGGACTATGGCTATTATTTATTAAATGGTTACTCGGACTTTTCCTGGGCTATGTGGAAGGCTATGAACTTTTCTTACTTCATTCATTAATTATTCGCTTTAGCATAGGCTTTTTAATATTGGGAATTGTAACCATGATGGGCATTAATTGGTTTACCTGGCAGGATTATCAAAAAAATGAAGAACGCAAAACAGATGCTGAAAAGCTGGCAAAGGAGGCGGAACTATTTAAATTGAGACAGCAGTTACAACCACATTTTTTGTTTAACAGTTTAAATTCCATCAATGCCCTGATAGGATCCAGACCAGAAGAAGCAAGAAAAATGGTACAACAATTATCCGATTTTTTAAGGGGCACAATTAAAAAAGAAGAAACACAATGGGTTAACCTTCAGGAGGAAGTTCAATACCTGCAATTATATCTTGACATTGAAAAAGTAAGATTCGGCAACCGGCTTTCTACGTCCATTGAGATCGGGGAGGGCACTGAACTAATGAAACTTCCTGCTTTACTATTACAGCCCATTGTAGAAAATGCTATTAAATTTGGGTTGTACGATACCATAGGAGAAACCATCATCCGTTTGCAAACTCAAACAAAAGAAAATGTATTGATCATAATGGTCAGTAATCCATTTGATCCGGAAACTTCGGCTCCTAATAAAGGAACCGGTTTTGGTTTAAAATCGGTGCAGCGAAGGCTTTATTTATTATTTGCAAGAAATGATCTGTTAACAATTGAAACGAAAGAAAATGTTTTTACAACCCTTGTAAAAATTCCGCAGTTGAAATTATAAGACCTATGTTCAATGAATTGAAATATCGGATAAACCCGAACTCTTTTTTAAATTAAGATAATGAGCAAAATAATTATTGTTGATGATGAACCCCTGGCACGAAGTATTGTAAAAGAATACCTGCAGCAACATCCGCAACTGGAACTGGTGACTGAATGTAGTGATGGATTTGAAGGCGTAAAAGCGATACAACAACTGCAGCCTGATCTTATTTTTTTGGATATTCAAATGCCCAAGATCAATGGCTTTGAAATGCTGGAACTAATTGACCAACCGCCTGCAGTTATTTTTACAACAGCCTTTGATGAATACGCTATAAAGGCATTTGAAGCCCATGCCATTGATTATTTATTAAAACCTTTTAACCAGGAACGTTTTGATAAAGCCGTCGCCAAATGGTCAGAACAAAAAAATGTTCCTTCTTCTGGAGCAACACAGGAATTGTTAGAAACAGCATCACTGTCACCTTCTCAAAATAATCGCATTGTTGTGAAAAACGGAAGCAAGATCAAGATCATCCCGGTGCATGATGTTTTTTATTTGGAAGCAGCGGATGATTATGTAAAGATCCATACGCAGGAAGGTTATTTCCTAAAAAATAAAACGATGAATCATTTTGAACAGTTGCTGGACGGACAGCAATTTGTCCGTTCGCATCGTTCCTATATCGTAAATGTGCAACAAATAACCAGGATAGATCCTTATGAAAAAGATAATCATATTGCCATTCTGCGAACAGGCGCAAAAGTACCGATAAGCCGCGGAGGATATGGAAAATTAAAGAACGTGCTTGGGTTATAAATCTTAATCTGTAGACTGAGCCTGATAAAACCCTGTTATCAATCCATCACTTCGTATATCATTATTGGATTGGCTTTATTTTTCAGGCTTGCTTCTCCCACTTTGCGGCAATTGAAAGATTCCTTAACTTTTTGATACCCGGATTCGTTGATGATGATCTGACCTTCGCCTGCTGCAACCTGCAGCCGCTGCGCCATGTTGACCGTATCGCCAATTACGGTATAATCGAGGCGGCGAAGTTTAGCTGATCCAATATTTCCTGAAATCATTTCTCCACTATTGATACCTATTGAAACCTTGGGTGAAAATGAAATAGAATCAGAAGCGGCGGGTAGTTTAGAAATTTGTGCCCGAACTGCAAGACAGGCATCGATGGCTCTGTCCAGATGAAATTCTCCACGGAAAACAGCCATGATTGCATCTCCCATGAATTTATCGATATGACCGCCCTGTGCCAGTATCTCTTTGACCATAATATCAAAATAATTATTCAGCAACTTAACTACCACATCAGGTGTTTCCTTCTCGCTGATAGTGGTAAAACTGCAAATATCAATAAAGGCAACGGTAGCTTCCACGGTTTCATTTTCCATCAGGGATGATTCAAATTCGCGGCCACCCATAAAATTAAGTACGGCCTCATCCACATACATTTTCAAAATATTATTTTCTTTTATCGCTTTGATTGTTTCACGCACCTGCAATACATGATGAATGGTTTTTTCCATGGTTACGGACAGATCTTCAAAATTGATCGGCTTGGTTATAAAATCAAATGCGCCCCGGTTCATTGCCGTACGGATATTTTCCATATCCCCATAAGCAGAAACGATAACGGCTTTTATTAACGGGCTCGACTCACTTAGCCGGCTCAACAGAGTCAATCCATCCATTTCCGGCATATTGATGTCGCTGAGTAAAATATCTACATCAGGATGTTGACGTATCTTTTCTAATGCATCGTTGCCGTTCACGGCAAAAATGAACTCATACTTTTGCTCCCTTATTTTTTGACGGAATTTTTGCTTGATCAGCATTTCCAGGTCTGCTTCATCGTCAGCCACTAAAATTTTTGCCATCAGCTTTTATTTTTAATTTTTCTTTAAGTAAGGCAAAGTCAACCGGCTTGGTTAAAAAATCATCAGCACCCAATTCTTTTGCCGTATTAAAATTCTCCGTATCGCCGTAGGCAGTGATCATCATAACCACCGGTGGCGGCTTGTGGTACTTTTGTTTTATATGCCCCAACAATTCCAGACCGCTCATACCCGGCATATTGATATCGGATAATATCAGCACGGCTTCATGCTCATGAGTATGCAGATAGGTTAGTGCTTCTTCCCCTGAAAAGGCAAATACAAACTGCATATCCCCGTTTTTTATTTCCTTTCTGAATCGTTGTTCGAAAAGTACCTGAACATCTTTTTCATCATCTACAACTAAAATTTTCATATCCTGGTT
This sequence comes from Chitinophagaceae bacterium, assembly GCA_051306075.1. GTDB lineage: Bacteria > Bacteroidota > Bacteroidia > Chitinophagales > Chitinophagaceae > Terrimonas_B. The sequence continues at coordinate 1,750 of JBPPMM010000619.1, read as the reverse complement.
GCTTGTTTATTGAGGTAAAATAATACTAAAAGTTGCGCCCACTCCTTCCTTTGTTTCCACTTTTAACTCACCCTGGTGAGCCTTGATAATGTCGTAGCTTAAAGATAACCCCAATCCTGTTCCCTCACCGGTAGGTTTGGTGGTAAAAAATGGCTGAAATATTTTTTCAAGGACCTTTTGGGGAATGCCATTTCCATTGTCTTTTACTATCACTACTACATTACCATTACCCTTTTTTGTACTAACCGAAACGGTTGGCTCAAATTCACTGGTTGCATTATTCTTCTTTTCCTTTACGGCGTAGAATGCATTTGTGATCAAATTAAGAATCACCCGGCCGATATCCTGGGGAATGATATTGACTTTTTCAATATCATTATCGAAATCTGTTTCCATAGCAGCATTAAAAGATTTGTCTTTAGCCCGGAGTCCATGGTAGGCTAACCTCAAATACTCGTCTGCCAGTTCGTTGATATCGGTGGGCTCCTTTACTCCGCTGCTGCTCCGGCTATGCTGCAGCATTCCTTTTACAATAGCATCTGCCCGTTTGCCGTGGTAGTTAATTCTTTTTTGATTTTCTATTACATCATCGGCAATGCCTTTTACTTCATTTATATTTCCTTTATCAATTTCTTCCTTCAATTCCTCCATCAATTCTTTATTCACCTCTGAAAAATTATTGACAAAATTCAATGGGTTTTGTATTTCATGGGCTATGCCTGCCGTTAGTTCGCCAAGAGAAGCCATTTTTTCGGAATGAATAAGCTGAACCTGTGTAGCCTTAAGTTCTGTGAGGGTATTTTCTAATTCTTCCTTTTGCCGGGTGATCTCCGCCGTTCTTTCAACCACAATTTTTTCAAGTTCCTCTTTTCTTTTAACATCCATTATTCTTTTCTCTTCTTCCTCATGCGTTTTTAGCCGCTCTGCGGCAAGAGCTTTCTGCTGTTTCTTTGAAACGAACAACATCGCTATCATCCAGATGATCGAAAAAGTAGTGGCTACTTTCACGTATATGTCAATCTCCACGGAAGAAGCAGACATGAATAATTTCAGGATATCACCGGATAGTTGCACCACGGCAAAGGGTAAAACAGCGATTAATACGGTCCGGGCAGCAAAGAATATTTTATTAAAATAGGCTATAGCAATAATAGCCAGAAGAGAAAGATGCCATACCCAATTCATGATTTCATCCAGGGATAAAGCTTTATGAATTATAAAAAGAATCACTATACCGGCCATTACCCACCTGATCCTTTTATCCCACCGGGGGTGCGGATCAGTAGCCTTCATTATCTTACGCAGATCCCATAAAAGAAGAAAAGCAATTAATGGTTCCAAGTCTTTGGTTTTTTATCGAATTTAATTTAAACGGGTAAAGTAAGGATAAACTTTGTAAAGATACCGGGTTCTGTTTCCACTTTGATCTCCCCGCCATGGGCTCTGATTATATCATAACTTAAACTCAATCCCAATCCCGTTCCCTGCCCGGTGGGTTTGGTGGTGAAGAAGGGCTGGAATATTTTATCGATTACTGCTTGAGGAATGCCGGGACCATTATCTTTTACGGTTATGAAAACTTTGTCACCCACTTTTCTTGTACTCACCCAAACTGTAGGTTCATGTCCAACTTTAGGATTCTTAATCCCCCCTTGGGGGGTAGGGGGGCATACGGCATAAAACGCATTGTTGTATAAATTCAACAACACTCTTCCGATATCCTGCGGAATGATACTTATTTTTTCAACGC
>JBPPMM010000612.1:0-2149 GCA_051306075.1 Chitinophagaceae bacterium | reverse complement strand
GATAAACTCCGCATACCTGCCGGCGATAAAAATATCATACTGAGTTTTCATATGTATGAACCTTTTTTACTTACTCACCATGAAGCATCGTGGACAAGTATAAAAGATTATAAAGGCCCAGTTAATTATCCGGGAGTAATTGTAAAGGAGGAAGACTTAAAGAACCTGCCGGACAGTGTACGCAAAGCCGTTATGCGCAATAAAATGTATTATGACAAAGAAACCATTGCAGCCCATTTTTCCAAACCCATTGCCATGGCAAAGCAATACAAGCTGCCGCTTTATTGCGGAGAATGGGGAAGCCTTTCCACTGTGCCTGATGAGGCCCGCTATCAGTGGTACCGCGATATAAAATCAGTATTGGAAAAAAATAATATTGGTTGGGCTACCTGGGATTATAAAGGAGGCTTTGGGATTGTTAACAGTAAAAAAGAAGAGGAAAAACAATTAATAAAAATATTGGTGGGGAAATAAATATCCGGTGTGTTCCAAACAAAAAATCAAAAAATAAACTTCATATTTTTTATACTGAAATAAATCATCAAAATCGGGAATTATGAAAAATGCAATTAACTGGTTTGAAATTCCGGTAAAAAATTTCGATAAGGCAAAAACTTTTTATGAAGCAATTTTTGGTGTCGGCCTGCAACCGATGGAAGCCATGGGTATGAAATCCGCTTTTTTCCCGGCAGAACTGGAATCAGGCGGCATTGGCGGCTGCATCATCCAGGGAGCGGGATATGAGCCATCGGCAACAGGTTCTTTGGTTTATTTAAATGGCGGAGATGATCTGAGTGTTCCTCTTTCAAAGGTAGAAGCTGCAGGCGGCAAAATTGTTTTACCCAAAACGGCTATCGGCCCTCATGGTTTTATGGCGCACTTCACCGATACGGAAGGAAACAAACTGGGATTACATTCAAGGAAATAACCATCAAATGAGCAGCTAACTTTTCTGACGCTGCCAATAAAAATTTTATTAACCTTTTTTATTCTCCAGGCATTACATGACTACCCGGCTGTTTATTACCTGGTTTCTTTTCTATATTCTATGTGTTCCGGTATGTTGGTCACAAAAGAATAATCAGTTAACGGAAAAAGAAAAGCAGGAAGGTTTTGAGTTATTGTTTAATGGAAGAAATTTAAAAGGATGGCGGGGCTATAAACTGGATCATATAACCACTAACTGGAGCGTAAAGAATGGGGCCATGATAGCTGATGGGTCAACCGGGGATATTGTAACTGTGCGGGAATACGAAGACTTTGAACTGACTCTTGAATACAAAATTTCAGAAGGAGGAAACAGTGGCGTTTTTTTTCATGTTCAGGAAGGCAAAGAATTTATGCAGGTATGGCATACCGGAATAGAAATGCAGGTAATGGATAATAAAAAAAATCCATCCGGTACTGATCCCCTCACCGGCGCTTCCTCTCTTTATGCTATGTATGCCCCGGTAAAAGATGCCACCAAACCAGCAGGTAAATGGAATAAAGTGATCATTAAAGTTCAAAATGCCAGAGTAGAATACTGGCTGAATGATGAACGGGTAAACCAATATACACTCTGGACCGCCAAATGGTATGAAGACCGTGAAAAGTGTATTCACAATAAAAGCCGCAAACCAAATTGGGGAGAATACAGGAAAGGACATATCGCCTTGCAGGACGAAGGCTTTAAAGTTTCATACAGAAATATTAAAATCAGGTCCCTGGACTGATCTGCAATCCTGAATAATATTTGATAATATAAACATCATTCGGTTCGGTTATTTTTCTATTGACAGGCATCCGTTAAATTGCAAAACTTTTGCTTCGTATCACGGCGAGTGCCACAGCCCAGCCGCACAAGGCCTTCTGACACATCGCCTGTGAAGAAGGGGACACTTGGCAAGGAAGGAGGGTTTTCTACTATTTGCCTTTGCTGTGGCTCAACAACCCCACGTTGTTTTTGGTCCAGTCCGGAGTCTCACAGCTCCGTTATCCTTAGTTTGTTTTATTATGCTTACTTATAATAAAAAATTTGAAAGGTTGTCCATCGTTTGCAACGATGGACTGAAAACTATGGTTCACAAAAATACCAAATCCAGTAACCCGCATTTTTTTGTCTGAAAATAGTCCTTTGAACTGCTGTATAAATAATGTTCCGGCTTTT
>JBPPMM010000606.1:0-7029 GCA_051306075.1 Chitinophagaceae bacterium | reverse complement strand
CTTTCATGAATTTTTGAAATGGAACGAATTCCTCCTACACTTAAAAATTCCTTTTCATCAAGCAAGGCCCTCATTAATTTTTTTAACCTTTTTTCCGGAACAAGGGACAATAAAATATCATCATGTTCTTTCAGATCTTCAATTACTAAATATTGCCCGTTGTCCCTTCGGTATTTTTGAAACCATTTCAGCCTTCTGTGAAACTCTGGTAATTTCTCCAGCTGATCTTTTTTCAATACCAGTACAGCAAACAAAGTGGAAAGGCCAACGAGGCTTCTTACTTTTAAAGGAATATAGCGGCCATCGGGCATCGCCAGCACATCGTAAAAAAATCCTTCTTCTTCGTCCCAGCTTCCTGTCCAGTTTTCTCCAATACGGTTCAAACTTTCTGCTATATAAACAAAGTGTTCAAAGAATTTTGTGGTTACATCTTCATAGTTTGAATTGTGCTGAGCCAGTTCGATAGCCATCTCCAACATATTTAAACAATACATCGCCATCCAGCTGGTGCCATCCGCTTGTTCCAGTTGTCCACCTCCGGGTATCATGTTGCTCCTGTCAAAAACACCAATATTATCCAGCCCTAAAAATCCTCCTTCAAAAACATTGTTTCCTTTATGATCTTTTCGGTTTACCCACCAGGTAAAATTGATCAGCAGTTTTTGAAAAACTTTCTCCAGGAAATTGATATCACCCTTTCCCGTTTTTTCTTTTTCCATTTTATATACCTGCAGGCAACTCCAGGCATGTACCGGTGGGTTTACGTCGCCAAAACTCCATTCATATGCGGGCAGCTGGCCATTGGGATGCATATACCATTCCCGCAGGAACAAGATCAATTGGTCTTTTGCAAACTGCGGATCAACCATAGAAAGAGGTACACAATGAAAAGCGAGATCCCAGGCGGCATACCATGGATATTCCCACTTATCGGGCATAGAGATAATATCCTCATTATTCAAAGTATGCCAGTGTTGATTGCGGCCTGTTTTTCTAGCCTGCGGTGGCGTAGGTTGTCCCTCATCACCATTCAGCCAGCGAGGAATATCAATATTGTAATATTGTTTGCTCCACAACATTCCGGCCAGGGCCTGGCGTTGAATATTACGTTGATCTATTCCGGCCACAGTGGATATCTCATTGTAAAATTCATCCGCCTCCAGTATCCGCTGATCAAATAAAGCATCGAATTTTTTGTTAACAATTTTACCGGGCTTTTTGCTTAGGCGTAAACGTATGGTTACTGGAGATTTTGGTGAAATCGTAAATTCATAATGAGGGGCAAATTTGGTCCCTGCTTTTTTTTCTTCAAGCCAGTCAAACTTTTGTTGCAAGACAGCTGTATGAAATGCATCTTTTACATATGCTGTTGGATTGGGCTGGCCATACAATTGTTCTTTGTTTGTTTCATTTTCTGTAAACAGGGTATGCTCCGGGGTGTCGAAAGAAAAATAATACTCACCCAGTTGCGGATGCTTTAGTTTCACATTTCCATCATCCGTCAAATGCATTATTGGTTTCTCATTCATCAAACCAAAACTCCACAAATTGCGAAACCATAATGTGGGCAATACGGCGAGATAAGCTGCCTCGTTTCCCCGGTTGTGCACGGTAATGCGGATGGAAATATCTTCCGTATCACTTTTTGCGTATTCCGTAAAAACATCAAAATACTTTCCTTCATTAAACAAACCGGTGTCCAGCAATTCGTATTCTTTTTCAAACTTGTTGCGGTTGCGATTGGTTTGTACCAGGTCAGCATAGGGATACTCACCCTGCGGATATTTATACAAATGTTTCATGTAAGAATGCGAAGGTGTATTATCCAGATAATAATACAATTCCTTTACATCTTCCCCATGATTGCCTTCGTTGCCGGTTAATCCAAAAAGCCGTTCCTTCAATATCGGATCTTTCCCGTTCCACAATGTTATCGCAAAACAGATTCGTTGCATGTTGTCACTAATGCCCGCTATGCCATCTTCGCCCCAGCGATAGACTCTTGAACGGGCATGGTCGTGTGGAAAATGCTCCCACGCTTCACCATGTTCACTATAATCTTCCCGTACGGTACCCCATTGTCTTTCGCTGAGGTAGGGGCCCCATTTTTTCCAATGGGGTTGTTCTGATCTTATTTGTTCTGCACTCATTGATTAAGAATTTTAATGTGAAACGAATTCTTTTGTCCTTGCTTACTGTTGCGGGCAATTTGTAATTTCAATTCTTATCCGTTGTCTGCAAAGCCAGGGTACAGCGTCATACCTCCGTCAACAAATAAAGTAGTTCCATTTACATAATCAGAATCATCGCTTGATAACCATACTGCCGCTTTGCCTATATCTTCCACCTGGCCCACTCTTTTTTGTGGAATTAATTTTAAAAGTTCCTTTAATTGCGTCGCTGTATCCCATGCATCGTGATTGATAGGTGTGGCAATTGCCCCCGGTGCAATACTATTAATACGAATCATTTTGGGTGCAAATTCCTGTGCAATTGTTTTCATCATCAGGTTCACGCCACCTTTACTTGCTGCATAGTTAGCATGGCCGGCCCAGGGAATTACTTCATGTACACTGCTCATGCAAATAATCTTACCGGCGGCCCTTGATTTGCCATTTACTCCCCGGCGTAAAAATTCTTTTATCGCCTCCCGGGCACATAAAAATTGTCCGGTCAGGTTTACACCAATAACAAAATTCCATTGGTCCAGGGTCATTTCTGTAAAAGGAGCATCTTTTTGTATACCCGCATTGTTGATCAGGATATCAACGGTGCCAAATTGTTTAACCACATCGGCAAACATTTGTTTCACTTCATCTTCCTTACTTACATCACATTTGTAAGTAGTGGCCTTACCTCCATATGCAACAATATCGGCCACTACTTTTTCAGCCATCTCTTTCCCCTGGTGAACGGGATAATTCACTACTACAGTAGCTCCCGCTTTGGCCAGTTCAATTGCACAACCGGCTCCTATGCCGCTGCTGGCGCCTGTTACAATGGCAATCTGCCCTTCTAGTTTTTGTTTCATTTTATAATTACGTGTTTAATTGTTCAAAATATTAAAAGGAATACGTTGTGATACTGAATTTTTCTTTTTTTGTTCGATAGCTTTCCTGATCAGGGATATCTCAAAATCGGCCACCAGGTTGGTATAATGCTGAAAAACGTCACGGGCTGTATGCGGATTAAAATATTTATTAGCATTTTCCTTTCTTAAGTCATCGGCCATATTATAGAAATAGTCAGCAGACTGTAATCGTCCCCAGGTATCCGTAGCTTTTTTATCAGAAGATTGCAAAACCAGGTTTTCGATGCTGTATATTTTTTTCAATGTATTATTCTGCATTACATTCTCACACCAGGCACAATTGATTTTTGAGCGATCTTCCCAGGATATTAATTTGGATACATCATAAATTTCAGTGGGAACATGTTGGTTAAATACAGCCGATGGTGTTGAAAAATCGAAACCATCATATTTTAATACGGCTGATGGCAAAGCTTCAAGGAAATCGAAAATGCCGGTATCCTTTTTTTTATGTATACCGAAAGTTGCATAGTCAATATATAAATTAATCACATCTGTATTTTCAGGATGCTGATGAAGCCACTCTGCAAACTTGCCTGCTGTTAGTGGATGTTCTGACCAATTGGGTTCGCCGAACCGAAATGCTATATCGTCTGAAAGTGTGGCATTGCGAAGCAATAAAGATGGCTTGTCCACGGCCGGCAGGGAATAAACCAGGTTGCAACTTCGGCCTTTTAAAATTCTTTCTACTCCTTCGCGTAAAATTCCTTTCATGCCTGTACCCGCTATCAGTGCTGCTATATGATTGTTGTGGATGAATTCTGTGTTCTTAAAAACAACCGGTTCCATGTCAAAAAGATCTTTTATCAATCCGGCATGTTTTAAAACCTGGCGTTGAAATTCACAGGCGGAATAAAGTGAACTCAACGAATGATAATACGTTTCAGCCAGAAATTCAAGGCAACCGGTGGAAGCTAATTTTTTAAATGAGGATATTACATCAGGCCGGTATTGTTGAAGTAATTCCATGGCAATACCACTGATTGAAAAACTGATCCGGAATTTCCCTTTTAGCTTTATGATCTGCTGATATATTATTTCATTTGCAGGCAAATAGCAGCTGTCTGCAAGCCGGTCTATCATTTCTCTGTCGGCTTCCTCATCCTGGTAGCAATGGCAAACATCAATATCCTTTGCCTGGTAATTTTTTAACCGGTAAGGCTGATGAATCTTAAAGTATAAACAAACGGAAACCATTACATACCATTTTAGCTAAGACGCAGGAAAAAAAATTTCTTTACCGGGGATTATTATTTTGTTGTCAAAAAAACATTGTAACTGATACAACTATCTTTTCCGCGAATATAAAGTTACGAAACTGTAAAAGTTTATCCAGTCGTGTTCATTACCCATAGGCATGGTTTACTTTAAATCATTAATATTTCAGTTGCACGCAACGGGATTATTAAGCTCTATACTTTTGCGATTATAGCAAAGAAGACCTGAACTTCTTAATTCATTTAAAAGCATATTAACGCTTTGCCTTGAGGTTGCAATGAATCCGGCAATATCACTATGAGTCAGGTAATTGTTTAAAATAATTTTTTCACCCATCTGGTTGCCGTCTGTGCGGGCCCAATTTTTTATAAAGCGTATCAGCCTGTCTTTTGTATCTAAGAAAACAAGGTCTGCATGCCGGTTTTCCAATCGCTGCAACTTACTATTTACCTTTCGGGCATAGCCTAATACCATTTGGGGGTTGTCTTCCAGTATCCGATTAAAATCATTGATATGAAAAGAACAGATAATAGTATTGGCGGTAAGGGCTTCCGCGCATTCATAATTTTTAAGTTGACCTTCCAGGCCCAGATCACCAAAAATGTCAGGCTCGGTTAAAATGTCTTTTATTAATTCATTTTCCAATCCACCGGTGTCGGTTATTTTTACCTTTCCCTTCACCAGGAAATGAATTTTAGTGAACCCAGGCTCTCCGTAACTAATGATCTCACCGCGATAAACAGTTTTCATTTTGGCTACAGCTGCTGCGGCTACTAATTTTTGTTCAGGCAAAGAAGCCAGCATGGGGTGATTCTTCAAATAGAAGTATTTCATTTCTTCAGACATGGTAATAGGTTTTAAATTTTGTTAAGTTGATTTATGTTTTACTATTTGGCTTGAGGAAGGGGCGGAATGAAGGCATCATCCATTCAAAATCTTAGTTTTTAAATTTATTGAATTTGTTAGCAAGCATTAATTGCTAATTCAATCCTGATAGTGCCATTTCAATTTTAGTGATCATTACATTTTTTGGGGTGAGCCCGGCCACATGGTCTACAACATCTCCACATTTAAAAAAAAGGATCGTTGGAAATTCCACTATACCAAATTCATGATCGATTCCTGGTTCCGTCTCCACGTTTATAGTGAAGAAATACGCCTGGCCTTTATAAGATCTGGAAAGCTCTTCATAAATAGGTGAAATGATCTGGCAGGCGCCATTCCATTCTTTTTTAAAATGTACAAGTATCAAACCCGGGTTACTCACTAACTCCTTTCTGAATTCATTTTTTGAGATCGGTTGGCTCATATTTTTCTTTTTGGTAAAGTCAGTTAGCCAACCGGCGTGCCAGAAAAATTATGGCACCAGGAAAAACGTCTGAAAGCCTTTACTGTGATGCATTTAAAAAAATCATGTCACGCCGGCTTTTCATTTGAATTGTCATGATCTTTCCCAACATTTTGGGAGAATCCTGATATGTTGGGAATAGGGTTTTTGAGAAATTATGACCTAGATAGGAACCTCTCTTATATACAGTACGTATATATTCTTTAAAGGCCGGTGACTTTTATGCTCATGCTGTTAAAAAATTATAAACAGGGGCAGGTTGTCAATAAGCCGACAGGCTTCCGGGTCTATCATTTTTACATTTGAATATCAAAAAAAAGTAAATGAAATCAATGACCTTTTTTGCCACCCTGGTATGTAGCTTTCTTTTTGTGAATGCTTATAGCCAGGATGCAACGGCCCTGCGAAAAAAACAATTCAACCTGGATGATAATGTAGCGATCGGTGGATACGACCCTGTGGCTTATTTTAAATTGAAGAAAGCGGTAAAGGGAAAGAAAGATTTGACCGTAATAAATCATGGTGTTGTTTATTATTTTTCTTCTGCTGAAAATAAAGAGGAATTTAAAAAGAGTCCTTCGCAATTTGAGCCGGAATATGGCGGCTGGTGCGCCTATGCCATGGGAGCGGATGGTGAAAAAGTAAGTATTGATCCGGCTACATTTAAGATACTGAATGGCAAACTATATCTTTTTTACAACCGATTTTTTAATAATACGCTGAAGAGTTGGAATAAAGATGAAGCAAAATTAAAAACAGCAGCGGATGCAAGCTGGAAGAAATATTTTCATTAATTAAAAAATAGCGATGACTTTAAATTGGGAAATTATTGGAATATGGGTGTTGCGCATCCTCGCTTCACTTATCCTTTTACAAACATTGTTTTTTAAATTTTCAGGGGCGGAAGAATCCGTATATATTTTTACAACAATCGGTATGGAGCCCTGGGGTCGTATAGCAAGCGGCGTATTGGAATTGATCGCTGCTATTCTTATTCTTTATCCGCGTACCACCTTTATTGGAGCAGCATTGGGTGCCGGCCTGATGAGTGGCGCCCTGTTCTTTCATTTTACCAAACTGGGCATTTCTGTAAGAGGCGACGGAGGACAACTTTTTATTTATGCCCTTTTGGTTTTTATTTCATGTATCCTGCTACTGTTCATTTTACGAAAAGACCTGGGTAGTTTTTTACTATTTCTGGCCGGAAAAAATAATTAGCTCTTAAATGGGGCAAAAAATATTTCTGACATAGGTTATGCCCTCTATAAAAAAAATTTTAAAAAGAAAATGAAAAAAAGTTTATTTGTACTGGTAACAGCAACGGCCGTTTTGATATCCTGTGTTAAGGAAAATACTCCTGTTATTCCGTTGG
>JBPPMM010000589.1:0-2269 GCA_051306075.1 Chitinophagaceae bacterium | reverse complement strand
CTGCTTTTCTCTGAATTGCCAGCTGTCTTTTTTGAATACATAATTCCAACCTCTGCATCTGGGAATATCTTTTTTTAGCAGGACCATTAGTCAAAAGGTTTTACAGGATTGGTTAATTTTATTTTGATTCTGCATATTTTTTATCAACGAAACCCTAAAATAAATCCCGATTATGTCCATTTCCGGCCATGTCATTTGATATTATATTGTGTTCAAATTATTTTACAATTAAAAACAAGGACAATGAATGAATTTATTCTCATTTTCCGTCATGAAGATGGAAATAAAGTTGCATCGCCGGAACAGATCCAGGTATGGATGAAACAAACTATGGATTGGATAGACAGCATCGCCGCCAGGGGCAAATTTGTACAGGGAAATGGGTTATCATTTGATGAAAGCCGGGTAGTCAGGCATAGTAATATTGTGACAAATGGTCCATTCGGCGATATAAAGGAAACAATTGGAGGATATATTATCGTGAAGGCGGAATCAGCAGATGAAGCTGTTGAATTTGCCAGGGGTTGCCCGGTATTACAAGGTGACGGTAATAGCGTAGAAGTAAGAAAAATTGCGAGAGGTGATGGGATGCATTAAAATCCTGTTCCTTTTTATAAATCTTGTACACAATAATTGTAACAGCGGGTTTTTGTAATATGTATCATGATGAATTAATACCTCATTTGTTCCGAGCAGAATTTCGAAAAATAACAGCTGTTCTCAGTAAGTTTTTTGGCATACAGCATATTGAAGTGGCAGAAGATAATGCGTCTGAAACATTTTTAGCTGCCCTGGAATCCTGGACTTATAAAGGAATTCCTCCCAACCCTACAGCCTGGCTGTATTCGGTCGCGAAAAATAAAGCCAAAAATTATATTAGCCGCCACCAGCTTTTTAGGGAAGAGGTAATTAACCACATTCTTCCAACTACAGAAATACAGGAAAATGAAATTGACTTGTCAGAAAGGAACATCACGGATAGTCAACTTCAAATGTTATTTGCTATTTGTTACCCGGCCATATCTTATGAAGCGCAAATTGGCCTGGCTCTTCGTATTCTCTGCGGATTTGGAGTTGAGGAAATTTCTACCGCATTATTGAGTAATAAAGAGGCGATAAGCAAAAGACTTTTCAGGGCGAGGGAAAAACTAAGAATTGAAAAAGTAATGATTGAATTCCCGGGTAAAGCGGAAATAGATAAGCGCCTTGAGACTGTATTGACCACATTGTATTTATTATTTAATGAAGGTTATTACTCAGAAACCTGCGACACTGTGATAAGAGAAGAACTTTGTTTAGAAGCAATGCGGCTGACAAACATGCTGATCGAAAACGAACATACCAATCAGCCATCAGTAAATGCGCTACTTTCATTAATGTGTTTTCATTCTTCACGTTTTGGTGCAAGGAAGAATGAAAATGGCGAACTGATTTTATATTATGACCAGGACAAAACGCTTTGGAATTTTGAATTGATTTCTAAAGCAGTTTATTACCTCCACCAGGCATCCACAGGAAATAAAATTTACAAATATCACCTAGAAGCTACTATTGCCTACTGGCATACAGTCAAAGAGGATTCAAACGAAAAGTGGGCAGCCATTTTGCACCTCTATGATCAATTATTACAATTGGAATATTCTCCTATCGCCGCACTTAACCGGATATTCGCCTTGTCAAAAATTTATGGTAAAGCCAGCGCAATAGCCGAAGCTGAAAAATTGAATCTGGCAACCAATCACTTTTACTTTACTCTTCTGGGAGAACTCTACAAAAAAGTTGACAATGATAAAGCAAAAGAGAATTTTATCAAAGGTCTCTTGCTGGCGAGGTCAACATCAGATAAAAAACTAATTCAAAAGAAAATAGATAATTTGGGGGCTATGCCGTATTCTTAAATTTGTGGGATGAGCAAATATAAGAAGCAATCTCATGTAGTTTATAAATGTGATTATCACATTGTGTGGGTGCCAAAATACCGGTCTCGTATTTTGACAGGAGAAGTAGGGAGGCTGATGGAGAGTGATATAAGAATTTAAAGTGAATGGTTAGGATGTGAAATCGTAGAATTGAATGTCCAGTTAGACCATGTCCATGTTGTTGTAAGTATTCCACCGAAGGTATCGGTATCAAAGTAAATTGGAACAGTAAAAGGGAAAACGGCTATCAAGTTATTCAAAAGTTATCCGGTATTGAAGAAGAAGCCATATTGGGGAAATCATTTTTGGGCAAGAGGTTATTTTGTGAATACAGTTGGAATCAATGAGGA
>JBPPMM010000562.1:0-4307 GCA_051306075.1 Chitinophagaceae bacterium | reverse complement strand
TAAATAATGAGTATAGGATACTCCTGCCGAAAATTCAATATTACTTAATGTGGCAATTACTGTGTCGGTACCGGCCAGCTTTACCTGAATTATATGAAAACCGGTAGTAGTACCCATAAATTTGTTTAGTGTTTCAAGGGTTGCATTATCGGCATGCACCCGATCAGTTTCTATTTTTACATTATCAATATACAGGTCTACTGCCCCCGTATTTGGACTGGCATGAAAGAAGCGATAATATGGTTTGCCCGGGTTTGCTATCACATCAGTAAAGTCATCTTTTATCCTTGTTGCCTTAGCCGACCCGTCGGACGGCATGTTATAAATAAATAAAGTGTAATAGTTCAATGAATCATATTGAGCCGTTGGTATTTCAACTACCAGGCTGTCTGAACCCGATTTTTTGAATTTTATTGAAAAAGCTCCTTTGTCAACTGCATTATAGGCAGTTGTTACATTTCCGGGGGCAAAAGCAATATTGGATACTTTTGTGTTGTCAAAAAAAACATCGAGGGATGGAGCCGTTGGTGCCAGGTGCATAATTGAAATATAAGTTTGGGCAGGTACGGGTACAGGAGGCTCAGAAGATTTTAAACAACCATTTAATACAACTACGATTGCTGCTAAAGCAAGATTCCATCTTATAATATTGATTTTCATTTTTTGTACAGTCATAATTTGCCTTTTAAAAATAGGGTACTTCTATAATACTTGTTTAGTGCGCAAATGTAGAAAATAAAATTGCAACCTCTTTTTGATTGGGATCATATTAACAGTCAGCATGACAAAGGGCAGATTGTTTTCGTTGCATGATGAGAAAGACCTCTGTAAGAAGTGATATCCGGTTCTTATTTTAAGAATTATTTTGAAATGCTTTTATTTATACCGGCTTTTTTTGAAAATGCCAGGTAGATGCCCGGCGCAAAAAATAGTGAAGGAAATATAAAAATGTTGAATAAATATTATACTTAAATAATTAATAGCCTTTTTCTTTATCAACTACATTCATTAGCGGCAAGCCAGCTGAATAGCGCCTTACATTTTCCATTAACAGGCCAAACATTCTTTCATTTCGACTATCCGCTATGGTCGAATTATGTGCAGTAATCACCAGGTTGGGACAAGTCCATAAAGGATGATCGGCAGGTAAAGGTTCAGGCGTTACCACATCCAAACCAGCTCCTCTTATTTTTTTTGATCGTAATGCATCCATCAGTGCATCTTGTTTTACAAGGCCGCCCCTTGACATATTAATAAAATAAGAATCGGGTTTCATTTTACTGAACACTTCTGCGTTAAACATTTCTTTTGTATCCTTTGTAAGTGGCGCTGCACTCATCAATACATCCACCCGGGGTACCATTTCCATAAACCAGGATGGGTCATGTAGTTCATCTACAAAATCCGGTTTATGCATTGGTTTGGCATCCGTTGCCAGTACATGCATGTTGAATCCGTAATGAAGTCGCCTGGCTGTTTCGGAACCAATGCCGCCCATGCCCACAATACCAATTGATTTATTATGAAGATCGTTGAGCTTAACATTTTCCGGTGGCCGGCCCATCCATTTTTTCTCCTGAAAGTTGGGTATAGCAAATTGTATCAGGCCTCGTGTCAGGCTGAGCAAAAGAGCTATAGCATTTTCGGCGATCACAGGAGCAAATATTTTTTGCATGTTGGTAAGTACCAGGGGATGTGCTACCATTTCCTTTGGCATATTTTCCACACCGGCATGCATTACCTGTACCCATTTTAATTTTTTTGCTCGCTGAAGACTGGCAGCATCCACATCGCCAATTACTACTTCCGCTTCTTCCCATACTAATGATGTGGCGGCGGGCATAAGCTGCAGGTCAATATTCTTCGAAATCGCACGGATCTTTTCCTGTTCCTTTGCCGGTAAATTATAGGTGCCAATGATGCTGATCCTTCTGTCGGGATCCGGGTCGCCAGTCTTTTCTTCCGGCAGTATATCCGCAAACGCATGGAAAGGAGTTAAACCGGCAACTGTAGTAGCACCTACGGAAACGGTGGAAATAAAATTACGTCTTGATAAACGGGAGGCAGGCATAATAATAAATTGGGTGAGACCGAATTTACAAAAAAGGATATGGATACCCTGATTTTTTATCTGGGCTTATATTGAATGAAGCCACTCGCTAAGGGGAGCAATCGGATTATTATTACCATTTCAATTTTCTCTTTTGATAATAATAATTTAACCAGTCACGGTTTTAAACTTCTTTCGTTTATTCCAGAAAATATAGGACAATATGCCGGGCACTATCCAAATCAGCAGGGTTAACATCATAGGGTCAACGCCTCCGGCTACGGCAATACCCGAATAAATGGCACCAATGAGATCGAAAAATAAACCGGCATAAGCCCATTCTTTTATTTTATTTAAACCAGGAATTAAAATGCCAATCACTCCCAGCAATTTAGCCAGGCCAATAAAGGGAATGATATATACCGGGTAACCGAGCATACCATGCATGAATTGTTGCGACTCTGGTGTATTCAGCAGGTTAGGAATAGCAGAGAAAGTCATTAGTGCCGCAAATAGAATAGTGAAGATCCAGTAAAGAAGGTTGGTTGTTTTGGCAGTCATCGACGTATATATTTATTGATCAATTTAAGAATTTCATATTAACTGCAAATGAAAGAATACTTTTCGCAGCATATTACATTTGTTATTTGGGTTAAAAATGGAAGCATGGGTATCTTAATCAAAATCCTTTGTTTTGATTGCCGGAGAAGGAGAGTAATAAGAGATTAGAAATCCTATCTTAGGTGTTTTTCAAGATTTTTTTTAAAATAGTTTGCACTATCTGTAATACTTTGAATAGGATCTTTCGCAAAATTGCCGCCCTGTTCTATATAGTAGTATTGAAGACCGGCACGGGATGCTTCCGGGAGGATAATGGTATAATCAATAGAACCATTACCCAGTTCTGAATAATCGCGGCTTACTTTGTCCATATCTTTTATATGCCACATTACGAAACGTCCCGGTTGCTTGCTGAACAACTCTGATGGACTGAGTTTCGAAGCATGCATGATCCAATAAAGGTCTATCTGCAGCTTAACAAGCACCGGATCTGTTTCTTTCATGATAATTTCGTAACCGGTTTCCCCCGCATAATCCACAAATTCAAAATCATGATTATGATAGGCGAAACCCAAACCGGCTTTATTGACCCGCTCACCAATGGCATTCAGTTTACCGGCAAGCAAGCGGAAATTTTCAAGTGTTCTGAAAGCAGGGTCCAGCCAGGGCCAGGTAATATAATGCTGACCCAATGCATGGGCGCCTTCGATACACTGGTCCACATACCGCAACATTACATCATCGGGCTTGTCGAAATATTTTGTAAAATCATAATGACCGCTGGTGCTGATCATATTGTTTTCCGCCAGCAATTGTTTAAACGCTGAAGCTTTTAATCCATAATATTCTTTTCGGTCCGGATTGAAGCCATAGGTTTCGCTGTCTTCATAACCTATAGCCGCTATCTTTTTTATAGTGCCTGCTACATCCTTTGCCAAAGGTTCCCGTACGGTAAACAATTGTAATCCCATTTTATACCTGGCGTATGAACCGGGGGTAATGCCATACAAAGCAAGCAGCGAGACTGACGCAAGGGATGTTGATTGAAATATAAAATCTCTCCGGTTAATGCATTTCATTTTTGGCATTTCAATTATACTTAATTCGTGTAAAATATGGTAGTTAAATGTTTTTGCCAAATCATGAAGAGAGTGGGCTTCTCATTCTGAAATCCAGTTAAAGAAAAAATATTTTCTTTATGATTGTTCAAAACTGTCTTTAGATCGTCCGGGTCGATAAGCACCAACCAGCCGGAGGCCTTAAATATTTCTGAAATATTGCTTGAAAAAATGCCGTACCTTATATGTCACTCACTTAACTTATTGCGTATGAAAAAACTCCTTCTCCTTGCCCTGGCATACGGGATGTTTGCCAGCGCCATTGCCCAACCTGAAATTTCAAAAAAAATTGTTATTGAAGATGCTGATAAGTGGGAGATTTACCCGGTGCCAAATATGAAAGGTGTGCTGGGTAAACTCGACATCAATTTTCCTGGAGATGTTGAAAGAAATATTCTTATTCATCAGCAAACAGACAAAAAATTCATCACCAGTGTTTCCTGGAATGCAAAGACTTACACTATCGCCCCGGGTGAATATCGATTTGTACTCACAACGGTTCCTATAGACAATGTACCTATACGAAAAGGTCATGAAACAAGATTAAAAGCTGGTTTTCTTAACCTGGTTTCAGAAGG
>JBPPMM010000557.1:0-13439 GCA_051306075.1 Chitinophagaceae bacterium | reverse complement strand
CGAATTCAGGTGATTTCATTTTTGAACCAAAATCCAGGAACATTGTTTTTATGGCTTCTGATTTTTCTTCGGCTTGCCTTTTAGTTGGTTTGGTATTTGCATAGAGTAATTCCGCCACCCCCGACAGAGATTTTGTAATATGATCCGTAACCTGTGCCGGAGTCCAGCTACCTTCAAAGGGAATTTTATTAAATTGATCATCTGTAAATGCCGAAATAGATTGGATCAATAACTGGCTGGTTTCCTCTATTTTATTCAAAAGTTCTATTTTCATATTTCATTTTTTTTTATGAGTCACTTTTCATTCAGAATGTGTTCCGTATTTTATAATCTAAAATTAAATGGGTTTGAAATAGGGAAGCGGGTGGAAAAACGGCAATTTCGGGGGTAGAATGCGACAGCGATTTTTTGCTATTTTTGAAAACCAATGCCGACACTCTGTGGAGTATGAAAATTGAAAATCACGGATTTTAATTAATCGGCAATAAATAATACAACTGATGAAACACATTTCTATCCTGGTTCCCCGGGGTGCTATTTTAGGAAGCCTGGAAGGATCACGACAATTACTTACACAGGTAAATGAATTTTTAAAAGTCAGGGGAGAGGGACCGTTGTTTGAAGTGCAATTGGTTGGCCTTACTCATGAAACACGGGTTAGCGGAGGAAAATTTACTGTTCATTCAGACAGGATAATCAGTGAACTTGATAAAACAGACCTGATCATTATTCCTGCAATTGACGGGGAGATCACCGCAGCCTTGGAAGACAATAAAGAATTTGTTCCCTGGATAAAAGACCAATATACAAATGGGGCTGAGGTGGCCAGCCTTTGCCTTGGTGCGTTTATACTGGCTTCAACCGGATTGGTAAATGGAAAGAAGTGCGCCACGCACTGGATGGCAGCTAATATGTTCCGGCAGTTATTTCCCGAAGTGGAGCTGGTTACAGAGAAGATTATTACCGACGAACAAGGCATTTATTCAAGCGGAGGGGCTTTTTCTTATCTCAATCTTATTCTTCACCTGATAGACAAATATGCCGGTCATGAAATGGCGGTTCTTTCTGCTAAAGTCTTTGCCATAGAAATGGAACGTACCAATCAATTATCGTTTACTATCTTCCAGGGACAAAAAGAGCACGAAGATGAGCCGGTTAGGCAGGCGCAGGAGTTCATCGAAAAAAATTACCAGGAGAAAATAACCGTAGATCAATTGACTTCCATGCTGGCTATCGGCAGAAGAAATTTTGAACGCAGGTTTAAAAAAGCAACTGCCAATACAGTGGTAGAATATATTCAACGGGTAAAAATGGAAGCCGTTAAAAAAGGACTGGAAGCGAGCCGGAAGAATGTGAATGAATTAATGTATGACGTAGGTTATTCGGATATAAAAGCATTCAGAACCGTATTTAAAAAGGTAACCGGGAAATCTCCGCTTCATTACAGAAATAAATACAACCGCGAATCGGTGATGGCCTGATCACTTAACATATAAAACTTGCTATATGTCAAAAACAATCTGCCAGAAGATCCTTTTTAAGAATACAAAGCCGCAGCAATTGTATGAACTGTATATGAACAGTAAAAGACATTCAGTGGCAACCGGGGCTCCCGCAAAATTCTCTACCAAAAAGGGAGGTAAATATTCTGCTCATAATGGATATATTAGCGGGGAAAACCTGCAATTGACAAAGAACCGGATGATCGTTCAGACCTGGCGGGCCCAAAGCTGGGACAAGGAGGATACTGATTCGATATTTATAATTTGCCTGGAACAAAAAAATAATGATACGGTACTTTATGCCACACATGCCAATGTGCCTGAAAAGCATGCAGCCAGCATTGAAAAGGGCTGGAATGATCATTACTGGAAGCCATGGAAAAAATATTTAATGGGGAAACCCATTGGTGAATACCCAACAATGTAAATGATGCAGCTGCAAAATCAGAATCCTCAAAATGGATTCTTTAGAAATGAGTTTTCAACACTTGGTACCGGGAATAAAACAAAAAGAGCGCAGAAGCATGTTTTCTGGTTTTATTTGTAAGCAGCGGATATGATCTCTTTTAATTTTTCTTTTTTTTCTATAGTAGTAAACGAATGTTCAATGGCTTGCAGGTTGCATTGAAGAAAATGTTCTTTATTCCAGTTGAAATAGTTCTCCAACTTTTTATATTCATTATTAAGCGAGGTATCTGATATGGTCCTTGCATCGGTACTGATGCTCATGGATACACCGGCATTATAAATTTTGCCGGCCGTATGATCTTCTATTTTTTCATACACATTGGTTTGAATATTACTGGTGGGGCAAACTTCCAGGTGAATATTTTCTTTTTTCAAAAAGGCCAGCAACTGATCATCTTCCGCACTTCTTACTCCATGACCAATACGGGACGGATGGAAATGATTCAGCGTTTCCCAAACACTGGGAGCACCTTTGGCTTCTCCGGCATGTGCGGTACAATGTATACGATGGGCGTTAGCAAATTCAAATGCTTTAATATGACTCGCAATGGGAAAGCCTGCTTCATCACCTGCTATATCGAAACCAATTACATTCGTCCCTTTATATTTTCGGGCAAGTTCAACCGTTTCCATGCTTTGTTCTTCATTGAAATGACGAAGCGTACAAAGGATGAGACCTGCATCCACACCCGTTTTCTGAATACCTTCTGTAACGGCCAGGTTTACTGTTTCGACTACTTCATTGGGGGTTAATCCCTGCTGCAAGTGAAGTAGTGGTGCAAAACGTATTTCAGCATAAATAACATGATCTGCTTTCAACTGTGTAAAAAGATCCAACACCACCCATTGCAATTGTTCTTTTGTTTGCATGAGTTCAAAACCCTTTACAGCCCTTGTAAGATAGTCGGAGAGATCGGTACATTTGGGCGGCGCAATAAAGGAAGATCTGAATTCATCAAAGGTTATGGCAGGATTTATTTTTTTTACCACATCATAACTTAATGAGCAATCTAAATGCAAATGCAATTCTACTTTTGGAAGTTTAGAATAATCCATATGGGTAATGCTACATTGGTAATTTAATCTATCGAGCGCCGTGTAGAAAAGGTTTCCAAACGGTAAACCTATAATAACTTTATTATTCCGGCATTTTATACACCACTCCATCCTTCATCACAAACACCACTTTTTCAAAATCCTTTGAATTGTTTAACGGATCACCATCCACGGCAATTATGTCGGCTAATTTTCCAGCTTCTATACTGCCCAGCTTATCTTTTTCTCCCAGCAGATCAGCTGCATTTATGGTAGCGGCTTTTATAGCTTCCATGGGTTTCATACCGGCTTCGATCATATAGCCAAACTCCAGCCAGTTCTGTCCGTGTTTGAATACACCTGCATCGGTTCCAAACGCAATTTTTACACCGGCTTTATAAGCTTTCGCAAAAGTGTTTTGTATCTGCGGACCTGTTGAAAGTGCTTTGGGCGTGACGATCTCAGAATAGTATCCCGGTATTTTTGCACTATCTGCCGTAGCCTTACCTGCAGTAATAGTGGGCACCAGCCACACCCCGTATTGTTTCATCAGTTGAATGCCTTCCTCATCCATAAAGGTTCCGTGTTCAATGGAATTAACGCCTCCTTTAATGGCTCTTTTTATTCCCTCGGCACCGTGTGCATGGGCAGCTACCCGGAACCCATAATCTTTAGCTGCGGCAACGATTGCCTTTATTTCTTCCTCGGTAAACTGTGCATTGGCTCCATCTTTTGCCTGGCTTAACACGCCTCCGGTTGCCGTGATCTTGATCAGGTTGGACCCGTCTTTGTATCGCTGCCTTACCGCCTTGTACGCATCTTCGGGTCCGTTGATCACACCTTCTTTCGGACCTGGATCGCCCATTAAATCCTTTCGGTAACCATTGGTTGGATCGGCATGGCCACCCGTAGTGGCAATAGATTTTCCGGCGGTATAAATTCTTGGACCAATCACCAGTCCTTTTTCTATAGCGTTGCGTAATGATACATTCACTCCCGTGCCTCCCAAATCCCTTACGGTAGTAAAGCCAGCCATCAAAGTGACATTCACATACTTCAAAGATTCAAAGGCAATATCAGTTGGGTTAGTGGTAAACTTATCAGCGAGGTTTCCCCGTTTTGTTTCCTGTTCTGCATGTACATGCATATCGATCCAGCCGGGTGTTACCGTTTTTGTTTTCAGGTCAATGGTTTTGGAACCTTCACCGGCAGCAGGTTGAGTAAAACCATTTTCAACTTTTATTATTTTATTTTTTTCTATAATGATGGTGCTATTTTTCTTGGGTTCATTGGCAATACCGTCAATCAAAGTACCGCACCAGATATATGTTTTTTGAGAAAACAGGTTAAGTGTAAATAACAAACAAAGAAAAAAGGGGATGTATTTTTTCATATCATTCAGGGTTCATTGATTCACTAAAATAGCCTCTTTTCCCCGAAAGAATACAGATCAGTTTGAAGCATGATGATTCCCCTACTACTTTTCAATAGAAGCTTTAGGATGTATGTCTTTTTGCAGATGAATTATGCTTCTGCCAGGGGAGTTAAAACCTGTCCTAATTGTTTATGCATGTCAAGGAAGTCATAATGATTCCATGCTTCTGCAATTTTACCTCCTTCAACTCTCACCATGCACAGTCCGGAGAATTTCACATTTTTACCTGTCTCTCTGTGGTTAGCCGTAACGTCAGTTAAGGCGCATTCCATATCGTCTTGTGCAATGACGTCCTTAATAGTAATTCGGATATTATCGAATTGCTCTTTAAAGCCCCTGTAAAAAATCTTGAATCCCGGCGCTCCATTGGGTTGATCCGGCGGTAATATTCCATGAGCATTGGATTCGGGTGTCATTAATTTGTCAATAGAATCTTCCTGGTTTTGATTCCAGACTTCTTCGAACCAGCGATTTAAAAGAGTTGATTTTGTGTTCCGCATAATGATAAATTTTAAATGGTTAATTATTTATTCATTAGGGTAGGGGGTTCTTTCTAAAAGTGGGGTGTAGCATTCGCGGCGTTTATTTAGAGGCTTCATCTATTTGTTGCCCCCTGGCGACAGCTGCCGAACGGAATACTAATGTAGAGAATTTATTCAAATCCTAAACAGGAATTCATTAGGCGGAGACAAAAAGCTGCTAGTGAATCGAACGGTGAAAGAGACTATTCGTCAACTCAATATTTGCCATCTCAATGCTGGCTGGCGTTTTTTCTTAATTCGCTTGCTGACGATTCTTTCTATAAGAATTCTTAATTGCTATTTTACCATTCTTAAAAGTAAATAAATCACACCCGTTGACTTCAACCTTAGTGCCATCTTTCTTCGTTCCTGTAAAGATCCATTCGGTTAATCCTCTGTCTCCAAAAATGAAGTGTCGTGGATGGCCCCAATTGGCATCAGGGAAAGTTGCAAATACCTTTTCGAATGCTTTCTTAACCTGCTCCTGGCCTATAAATTTTTCACCATCAACGTCCGGACCCGCTGAGGCTTCAAATACACAATCCTCAGTCATATGTAATATGATGGCCTTAGTGTCATGCGCATTAAATGCGTCAACAAAAGATTGGAGAAAATCTTCTGTAACATTCTTATTTGATTGTGCCATAAGAAAAAATGGTAATAGTAAAAGAAATGTCATGCTTCTTTTTTTCATAGAAGTCTTTTTTGAAATGGACATTTAAGATGGCAGCTTGCATTTTCGGGCTTTGCGTTCGGGCAGGAAATCGAAGTACAAAAGTTCAATTTTTTACTAAAGTTCAATAGAAGCACAAAGCTCCAAGTTTGCACGTCAGCCCGCCTGACGCAAAATGCGTTACTTGCCGTTTTTATTTACATAAAGTATATTCCTAATTTCTACCTCTGTCATTGTTTTTGAACTGTCTAATGCGTCTATTGCTTGGTTAATTGTTATATAAATTGTTGTCTCGTCAAATGCTGTCTTTTCTTCACCGAGAGCAGCGTTCAAAAGATTATGAACTGCATAAAAAGTTCTTTCAACTTCCTGAGGTAGTTCCCAGTCAATGTCTTGTAAAGCTACAATTGGGTCACTAAACTGTCTGTCAAAAGATAAAAGGTCAATATTTTTGATAATTGCCTTATTAATCTTATTTGTTGAAATAAATTTTTCAACGACATCTATTGTGTTTTTTAAAAGATTTCTGTCGACTGCGTGTTCAAATCCGACCACTGTGTCACGATAAGTCAATTCGTTATTGTCTGCGTATTTGTCCCAAATTGGAAGAGCCGACCTTGTCAACCTAATTGCAATGTCAAATTGCTTGTCTTTTGATAAACTGTCTATATGTTCTTGTAGTGTCATCGGGTCGTCCTAAAATGGAAGTAATTCTTAAATATACGCTACTCTTCCTTCTTCTCTATTCATAATCAATGTAATTATTTTTATTTTGCCATCTTTTGAATGTAGGGAAAAAGCCACAATGCAACATGTAAAACGTAGCCCGCCTGTTTCCTGTTTGATAAAATAACCCGGGATAAAAAAGGTTTTTATAAAAAGCAATACCGCAGCAGTTCTCTGGATTGCAAAAACTGGACGCTCAGAAGGGGTTGCACCTGGCCTTCGGGCCGGTTTTGAAAAGATAGAACACAGTACCGACAAACTCTTATACGACTCGAAGCATCAGCACCTGCAAACCAAAGTCACCCTTTAGTAAAAAGAAAAAATACATTGACTATCCGGGGATAAACTTTTCACAATTATTAAATCATCTGTCCGAATAGTATTTTAGTAAAATTCTTATGGTTTCTAATTTATTTCGGTTTTCTATAAAATGTTACCCAAATATCTACGCAGCGTTTCTGAATATTTGCAGAGGGGAAATGCAATTCATATGCTACGTCTTGTCCCTCTTCACCTATCCAGGTAACATATAATTTTGCACTATCAACCTTGGCTCTTGCGGCTAAATAGTTATAAACTGCAGTTGCTCTTTTGCCTGAGAGTATGTCATTATAATCCTTAGAGCCTTTTGAGTCAGCATATCCAAATACCTTTAAAAAGTCAAATGTGTCGGAGCTTAGTTGTTTAGCAATCAGGTCAAGGGTTTTGTGATATTTCTTGTCAATTGTATAGCTGTTAGATTTGAAATAAATTGTCTCCACCAGTCCGCTTTGGCTGTAAACTGTCGAATAATATAAGCAAAGCGTCGAAGTAAGAAGTAAAAAGTATTTACAAGAATTATTTATCATCGCTACCTAGTGGAATAGGAAGATGGTTCAGAATTTGAAAGAGGTCGCAACAAATTGCCTACAACTCCTAATTTACGCTACTCATTCTGCTTCTCTATTCATTATCAATTTAATTATTTTTTTGATGCCATTTATTGCAGGCAAAGAGAACACCTCAGTGCAAAATATAAAACATTGCCCTGTTTTACTTTTCACTAAGGAAATAGCCACTTATAAACCCGCGGCTAGGTTCCGTAAAAGGCCAACCATGTTTGGCTGTCTGTGCCGTATTTAAACCCTTAGCGAACCACGGAATCCCCTGGCGGCATAATATGATTCCGAACCATTATGATATAAAAAAACTGTGTTATAGCGGCGGTCACAAAATAAAGCACCGCCCAATTTTCTGATATTATCAGGTGTTTGCACCCAGCTCGAAGTTTTTGTATCAAAATTTCCAAGTTGCTGTAACTGCCGGTATTGCTCTTCCGATAATAGCTCTATGCCCAGGGCAGCAGCCACATCAAAAGCACTATTTGCAGGTTTATATTCTTTTCTTGACTCCAGCGCCTGGCGGTCGTAACAAAGACTTCGGCGGCCTTTGGGACTTTCAGCAGAACAATCATAAAAAATATATTCGCCATTCTTTTTATCATAGCCCACTATATCCGGTTCGCCCCCGGTTCTTTCCATTTCATGCAGCGACCAAAGTTTTTCATCCAGTCCTTTCGTGTCCAACTTTTCTTCTACCTGGGCCCATGCAAGGCCTTTGTGGCGGTTCATGTTTTTCTCAAAACGGCTTTTTAATACGCTGAGCAATTCTTTACGTTGTCCTGATGACAACTCCTTTTTATTGTTTTTCATATTTTCATATTACCTGGTTAATACATGCCTATTCCGGTATAAGATAGCATTGATATTTTTATTTTCTCTTTTTGATGTATTCATGTTCAAAAGATAATTTTCAGCTTTCGCTATGGTCTGTATGAAACCTTCGTTTGTCATGTTTAATATATTTTCTTGTACCTGCTGAACATGTATCAATCATCCAAACCTTTCCCTTTAAGGATTTGCTTTTTATATTTTTCAATTCTCGCCACCCGGGTCTTTGATTGTTTGGCGGCAGAAAAATAAAGAATATATCCTCTTTGCCGTCCGGGTGTCAATGAATAGAAGGCCGTTTTAAGTGCAGGGCTTGTATCTAAGGCAATTTGAAATTCTTCAGGAATTTTATATTCTTTAGTCTTCTTCAATTTAA
Organism: Chitinophagaceae bacterium; assembly: GCA_051306075.1. GTDB lineage: Bacteria > Bacteroidota > Bacteroidia > Chitinophagales > Chitinophagaceae > Terrimonas_B. The sequence continues at coordinate 4,994 of JBPPMM010000557.1, read as the reverse complement.
CTTTCAACCCGGCTTTTTCCACTTCAATAGCTTCATAGATATAGGCTTTCAAAGTGGGTTCCATTTTAACTATCTGGCGAACACTGGTGAACCTGACCTGGCGGGCTGCCTGCACATTCTCAGTTTGCTGAACCAGGATTTTTTTGGTGTCGTTTAACAGGGCACCTTTGAAAAACAGTAAGGCACAGTATTCTTTAAATCCGTGAATTAAGACGATGTTAGTTTTCTCATAAGTGTAACAGGGAACACCCCACTTCAATTCTTCAGTGAGGCCACAATCAAGAATGATCATTCTCAATTTCTCATATTCTTCCTGCCACTTTTTGGCTTTAGTGAAATAGAAATCAACTTTTGGGTTCATGCTAAATATTTATTAGTTAAGGGCCATGATCATTCTGTCTGCTGGCTTGAAATACCCTAGTACCACTGCCGGAACAGAAGCCGGTTGAAAAACTAATGTACAAAATATGTTTAAAAACGATGGCAATAGTATACACACACACAGGGGAAAGGTTTTGTTTCCTTAAAAGCATTTTTCTCCAATTTATTTTAAGATCAGGAGTGGAAAAAAAATTTCCTTCATTATCTGTGCTTTATAAAAATGCAGAAATGGCTGAAATGTAAAAGCAGAAAATGCCTGTAATGATAAACTATAATTTATATTTTTTGCACCGAACCGCAGCGAAACAGAATTGACGTTTATAATTGTAATGCCTTTTGGCCAAACCTGGACAGAACCCAATATATAATGATGAGAATATAACTGGCTGTCTGAATATCGGCAATGCTTTTTTGTGAGTTCGTATAATCAAATTTTTACAGCTGTTAATATTAAACCGGGTTCATTTACTGTGAGAGAGATCACCCGGTCATTTTGCAGCAGGAATTTTACCGTTACGGACGGAGCTCCCTGGTAGGTGAATTCATTTTCACCGATCCGCCATAATGTTCCTCCGGATTTTCCAAGTTTGCCCAGTGAAAGCAATTTCCTCATATTTTCTTTAATAGTAAACCCATCATCTTTCCCTTCTCCATATTTATAGTCTCCGAGATATTTCTCTTTCTCCTTTTCTTCCAGGTTTAAATACTGTCTGCCATCTGCATCTCCCAGGGATTGCAGGTAGTCTACAAGTTTTTGAGCATTTGATTTATTTACTCCCTCTGTCTGCAGTCCTGTTTTTGCATGTTGTAATAAAGTAATGCCGTGCGGTCCAAAATTTTTCTGAATTCCCGGGTAAGAACTAATCATCATTTTTACCGTTTCGTATTGACCCATTATAGCATATGTAAAAATGGTTGGAACCGTGCCCTTGCTGATTAAATATTCAACGATATCCTTTCGGCCTACATGTGAGGCAGCGGCAATAGCTGATTCCCAATCGCCAAAGCCCCAATCCCAGGCAGCCTTTGCCAGTTCGGGTCTGGGATCTACAAGTTCTTTAAGCCGATCTAAATTAAAATGGGCGACGCCGACAACTTCTGATGCAATTGTCAATTGAATGGCGGGATATCTTTCATGCGGAGAAGCATCTGAAGAACCCTTGTCAGAAAGTGCCGGCAAAATATTTTTTGAATAAACAATATTGGGCACAGAAGCGGTCAGAAGTCCTAAAACGGAGCTTTTGACCAACAATCTTCTTGAAAATGAATTTTGATCTTTCATTCTTTAATTTAAGCCTAACTGATTTTGAATGAAGAAATATTATAGGAGGGAACCTACACAACGGATGAACGGTGAAATTCAGACCTATGATTATTCACACAATCAGAATTTCCGGCCATTAACCGACTTTTCAAAAAAAGGGTTACACCTGTTTCCCTGGTGCAGGTCCTTTGCTACGAAATAAAACCGAATCGGGGCTTTGCTCCGCAAGCACCAAACCGAATACAATAAAAATGATGCTGCCGGTTGTTTCATTGTTGAGCCCCAGCCTTTCATTGTCAATGTTAGCTGGCGGTTTCTTAATTTGCTGACAGGCGATTCTTTCTGTAAGAATTTTTAATTGCTATTAGAAATCAGACGTAGTAGATGTATTTTAAGATCAATAGGCCAAAAACATTTCCTGGATTTTATTTTTGTCTTTAGTGATAGTTAACGCCAGCATTAATAGTATTCTGGCTTTTTGAGGATTAAGTTTACCAGATACAATAGTACCAAGCTTTGCATCTTCAAATGGTCCTACATATTGGGAGGTAACCTTCCCTGCAACTACTCTTGATGATCGTACTACCCTTATATCTTTTTTGACTGCAGTTTTTACTGATTCTAATATGGCTTTATTGAAACTGCCGTTGCCTGTACCCGCTATTATTATCCCGGGATCGTTGTTATTAATCAGAGCATTTATTGCAATATTGGATGCATCTGCATAAGCATATACAATTTCAACGTGTGGTAAAGAATCAATTTTGTTGATATCAAACGGCGTAAAACTGCTGTGCCTGACTAATAATGGCGTATTGTATGACACCTGTCCGTCATATACTTGTCCTATAGATCCAGTATTAGGGGATGCAAATGCATTTATATTAGTGGTGTTTATTTTTACTACATTTTGCGCATCATATACATTATCATTGAAACAAAGCAATACACCTTTCCCTTTACTGTTAACATCACTTGCTACAATTATTGCATCATATAAATTTTTAGGTCCATCGCTGCTTATGGCAGTACCCGGACGCATAGCACCGGTTAAAACGACAGGTTTGTCTGACAATACAGTCAGGCTCAGAAAAAAAGCTGTTTCTTCCTGAGTATCTGTGCCGTGAGTTATTACAATCCCATCCGCTTCATTTTTAGCAAAAATGTCATTGATGCGTCTCGCTAATTTTAGCCATATATCAATGGTCATATCATAACTCCCGATAGTTGCGATTTGTTCTCCCTGAACGGTGGCTTTTTGAGTGATGGAAGGAATGTTTTTTAGTAATTCGGTTATAGGAATTTTCCCCGGTAAATATCCGGCCCGGTCAGCATTGGGTTGTTGCCCGGCGATAGTGCCGCCCGTAGATAATACCATTACACGAGGCAAATTTTGCGACCTGCCATAAAATGCCCAGGCAGAACAAAAAAATATCAACAGCAATTTTTTCATGAGTTGAGTCTTGTTTAGATAATATTTATTTATAACCGTAAACTAATACGGGGAACAGCAACCAACGTTCAGACTATCCGGCTTAGGCAGGTCTGGTAGTGCAGGTGTTGAATTATCCCGATAGCTATTAGCCTACTTTCATTAAAAATAAAAAATACATTCACTGTCCGGGGATAAACTATTTTTTGAAGGTAGTTGTGCAGTGGCTGGTTGATTTAATAGTTAGCAAACTTTATTCTCTCTTTGTCATAAATTACTGTCATTGCGCTAAAACTTTGCATTATTCAATTGACGAAGCCTGCCAGCTAACTGCCTTCCATTTGTTGTTACGTTTAACCCACACATCATAAAACCGGGTTCTGTTCTCATATGGGATTTTATTTTTTTTCCTGTAAGTGTGCATTATAAAAGTCACTACAGCAGAATTATCATATAAATGAACAACAGGGTCCTCCAACACAAAAGAGTCGAGAGTTATTTTGTTGCTTATATTTCTCATATTGTTGCTATGAATTGTCTTTAGTACTTCGTGTTTGTTCTTAATCTTTTCCTTTGATAGCTCTATAAAAGTTGTATCCATTATTGACGATAAGAAAGCGGTATCATTTTTAAATTCTCTTGTAATTGCTTCCTTTTCTAAATCCAGCAATTTTTTAGACTCAATTGAATAGTTTGCCTGCTTTGCCACACAGCTTGCAAAGCAGATTGATAGGAGAGGAATCAGTAACCTAATATTCATAAATTCAGTTTGACTTGCCTTGAGGTTGCGCACATTTTAAATATACGGTACTCTTCCTTCCTCTCTTTTCATTGTCAATATAATTATTTTTAATCTGCCATCCTTTGGAGGCATGAAAAATGCCACACTGCAATATATAAAACGCCACGCCATTGTTGGTGATTGAAACAAAATCCAACTGCGTTTAATTTTTATGGAACACCATCCAGTTCATGTTAGCGGTACGTTGTCTTTTTTTTGTCGTCAACATATTCTAAAAGGTCACCTGGCTGACAGTCTAATGCTTTACAAATTGCTTCTAAGGTGCTAAAACGGATTGCTTTTGCCTTTCCTGTCTTTAAGATAGAAAGATTAGATAAAGTCAAATCAACTCTTTCAGAAAGTTCATTCAGAGAAATTTTCCGTTTTGCCATCATCACATCTAAGTTTACAATGATTGGCATAGCTTAAACAGTTAAATCGTTTTCATTTTGAATGTCAAGTCCCTTTTTGAAAATAGTCGCAATGACATAGACTACAGCGGCCATCAGAATAAAGGCCTGACTGTCTGCCCAAAACTGATTTAGTTGGTCGATTTCGTATCCACGATGTAGCAAATTTTTAGCTGTTTGTCGGGCTATGTAGCTTAAGAGTCCTATGGATAAAGTGTAGAAACTTATTTGTGTTATTTTTTCGGAAACAAAACTGTTGAATGGTTTTGCCAGATCTAGTTTACTCATAAGGATAATGACTACATAAAATAGGACTGCTTTCAAAATAGAAATGACCAATATAAAACTATACATACCGTAAAAAGCCCATTTGCTGCGATTATACATTTCGCTTAAGTCCAATTTTTGATATAGGTTCTGGACAAATTCCGGTTTGTAAAGACTGAAAATAAAATTGACTATCAATCCTCCGGCTTCAATACACAAGCCAACGAAGATGATCCAGGCAATAATCGTCAGGCCAATAAAAACGAAGGTGTTTCTTTTCGGCATTTTTATTAAGATTTAAAATTATGGTGTAAACATAATAAAAATATATTGATAAACAATAAATATACATTAATTATCAAAAATAATTTTATCAGTGCAAAAAGGTTTATGTAAATACGTTTTTAACCCCCTACAACTCCGTTATCAATATAAAAGCCTGCAATAAAAAAATCTCCT
>JBPPMM010000551.1:0-6996 GCA_051306075.1 Chitinophagaceae bacterium | reverse complement strand
CTAACCCATAGTATTTGAGTTAAACGAAATTCATTATTTGCAATACTAAATATTTGATCATTTTTAATTTCTCCGTCATTTGCCCTTCGTTATATCAATCCATTAATGTCCGCAATTCCCTTACTACCCTGCTAACGGGTAATCCCATTACATTATAAAAATCACCATGCACTGATTTTATTCCAACTACGCCAATCCATTCCTGAATGGCATATGCCCCTGCTTTGTCAAATGGTTTATATTTATCTATATAAAATTCGATCTGGTCTGGGGTCAGTTCATGAAAATAAACATCGGTTCGCTCAGCAAATGCAATTTCTTTTTCTTCTTTACAAATGATTACACCTGTTATAACGGAATGTTTGCTTCCCGAAAGATCGCGGAGAGTTTCTATAGCATGCAGCCTGGATTTTGGCTTGCCGATGATGCGTTCATTCAATACTACAATTGTATCAGCTGAGAGTATTACACTATCCTTCGGTACCTGGGAGCGGACAGCCATACTTTTTTGCCGTGCAATATAGATCGCTATGTTTTCTGGGTTAAGACCAGGCGGATAAGTTTCATCCGTCTCATTAATTACAATTTTAAAAGGCACTTCTGCCCACTCCAGCAATTGCTTTCGGCGGGGCGATTGTGAAGCAAGTATAATCGGCGTCATAAATAATAATAGAATAAAATCATCGAAAGTATTCCGGTAAACATGGTGAATTTTGTCAAACTGCTAAGCCTGTGGTATTCCGGGATAGAAGATGCCCTGAATAATTTTAAGAAAATAAAGAGTAACGGTAAAATGATCAGGGTTATACAATAAACTACCGCCCACCACCATTGAAATTGTAAAATATAGACTTGAACTATCACCAGGATAGAAATCAATATGATCATCCAAACGGCTATATAAACTTTGGTGGCATTTACTCCCCAAACAATCGGCATTGTTTTACAACCGTATCTGGCATCGCCGGACATATCCTCAATATCTTTAATCGCTTCACGGATCAATGAAATAATAAAAGCGAATCCGGCGTAGAGAAAAGCAAATCTGAAAAATTTTGGTTGCCCGGTATGGCCCGCCGCAAATGCATCGGAAACCGAAACTTTAGATAAAAAAATAAGCAGGATGGCCCATGCGGTTAAAACTGAGATTGCAATATTTCCAATCAGCAATTTTCTTTTGAAGGTGGTAGAATAAAACCAAAGTATCAGCACACAAAATATGTTGCCAGCCACCAGGTACCATTTATCAAATACAGGCAAAGCAAGCATGGTAAGCAGGATACCCATAGCGCTTAAAATGAAATGCCAGGCTATAGCCCAGCGGCGACTAATCACTTTATCAACCACCATTCTGTCCGGCTTATTCACTTCATCAATATTGATATCAAAATAATCATTGATAATATAACCGGCAGCAGCTATCAGAACCGATGCTAACATCAAAAAAATAAAATTCCGGTTATCATGAGCAGAAATACTGCCATCATATAAAGGGAAATAGATACAATACTGGAGCAGTGCCTGGGTTAAGGCAATAAACAAAAGATTGGGCAGTCGTATCAATTTTAAGAAAGCTGCTATCAATCTCATGAATATTTTTTTGGAAAGATACACAACAACCATCAAGCCTGTAGTACAAATTAAGCCTGCTATAAAACCGGGCTCTCTCATTTTTACCTTGAGGCAATATCATCAGCTGAATGCCATTTATTCTGCGCTTTCATTGTCTTTTCAATCACATCTCTTACACAACCATGGCCACCATTTACAGGAGAAATGTATTTCGATACACTCCTGATCTCGGCTACAGCATCTGCCGGGCACACCGGCAACCCCACAAATTGCATGATGGATTGATCCGGAATATCATCACCCATAAACAAGAATTCTGATGTCTCTGCATTTTTATCAGCCATATAGGATTCTACAAACGCTCTCTTGTTCGTAACACCTGTATGCACATCGGTAATACCCAATTTCTTTAACCGATCTACAACAGGAGAAGCAGCTGCACCTGATAAAACTAAAATACGATAACCTTTTTTGACAGCCAGTTGAAGGGCATAGCCATCTTTGATGCTCATATGCCGGGCCTGTAGTCCATTTTCCAAAACCAGTATGGTGCCATCGGTCAAAACTCCGTCTATATCAAAAATGAACGTAGTTATTTTTTTAAACAGATCGTCAATATTCATAATCTTCCTTATGACCGGTTATGGATTCAAAATCTTAATATGGAAAGTTCAAATGTAAAGTAAGTTCAATAAAGATTTTGTTTATATGCAATAGTATTTTTTGGATCCTTACCCGGCATCGCCAACATTTCTTTTTATTCTTTAATTCATAATTAAGACTGGTCAGGCACAGTAACTTCCACTATACCTTTACTTATATCCTTAAGTAAAGACTGGCAGGCTAACCTTGAATTTTTCCTGGAATTAATAACCCGGCCAAGATAATCTGCTTCACGATTACTTTTAGGTTCAAGATTTTCAGTTCCATGTTCTATATATATGTGACAGGTTGTGCAAGAACAAATACCACCACATTTATGGTTAAGTACTATGCCGTGTTTAAGTGCAAGTTCCAGTAAGGACTGCCCGGGCTCAATTTGGTATAATACAACCGGCTGTAATTCCCGGCAGGCAAACTTGAATTTAATAGTATACATTTCATCTTACTCTTCAGGATTGCAAATGTATTTGAAAAGAAAGAATAAGTTTCAGTGAAAATATCCAGTCCATATTTCCCTATTTGGTTTGCTCAATACTTTCGGTGATTACCCGGTAAAGATTTTGAAGCTGCGGATACTCGTTGAGTAAGTCCAGGTGTCTTTGTATAGTATCCTTGTCATTCCGGAAAGCAGGACCGGTCATAGAGTGGGAAGGTGAAGATGTCTTTAAGCGCTTAACTGTTTCTTCTATTAAAGGAATTAATTGATGAAAGTTAATGCCTTCTTTTTTACAATATTTTTCTGCCAGCGCAAAAAGGTGATTAGTGAAATTGTTGACTATAACTGCTGCAACATGCAATTTCATTCTCTCCCCTGTGCCGGCCGGCATCGCTTGTTCGTAAGAAACTGATTGGGCTAATTGCTGTAAAGTATTATTCGCTATTTCATCGCTCCCGTCATAAAAAAAAGGAATATCCGGCAGGGCCAAAATTTCCTTTCTTAAAGTTTGCAGTGGGTACAAGACTCCGTAATGGTTGGAGACATTCTTTAAGATTTCTTTCGAAACCGAACCAGCAGTGTGAGCCACCACCTTTCCCGGCAGTTTTAGATTACTTGTTATTTCTTTCAGGGCATCGTCAGAGACAGCTATGATATAAACATCAGCTTTTGGATTAACCAGTGAAAGATAATTGGCGGATTCTGTGTCCCACTCATATGCCAGCTCACTTGCGGCTTTGGCATTGCGACCGATTACTTGTACTATCTTATGGCCTGCTGCCGTAAACTTTCTTCCCAGTACCGTTGCAGCATTTCCGGATCCGATGATTACTATTTCCATGTATTCGCTTATAGCCTCCAGTTAAATTTCCAAATGATTAAATAGATTTGCAACAAACGGCTTCTCCATCTTTTCACAACAGAATTGCTTGCATGAAATTGAAACAAAAAGTTGCTATTCGTTATATCCGGACAAAATTCAAGATTCTTTCTTCCATCTCCAAAAAGAAAGCAGCCGAAAAAGCGTTTGATTTATTTTGTACCCCGCAATCAAGAAATCTTAAAAACCCACCTCTCATTTTTGCAGAGGGTGAAAAGCTTTCATTCCGGTTTCAGCAGTTTACTATACATGGTTACAGATGGAATAAAGGCGCAGGCCGGAGGATACTCGTTCTTCATGGATTTGAATCTTCTGTAGTAAATTTTGATAAGTACATAAGTAATTTAATTAAAAAGGACTATGAGGTACTGGCATTTGATGCTCCGGCGCACGGCAAAAGTTCTGGTCGTAAAATGAATGCTTTGATTTATCGTGATTTTATCAAGCATATAAATACTTTTTTTGGACCCATTCAATCATTCCTAGGTCATTCCTTTGGGGGACTGGCAATTTGTATGGCACTCGCGGAAATTAAGCATGACAATAATATCCGTGTGGTTTTGATTGCACCGGCAACAGAAACCAAAACAGCTGTCGATCTTTTTTTTCAATTCATTCAATTAAATGATGCAGCTGTAAGAAAAGAACTTGAAGAAATTATCAGTCGCATGAGTGGCCACTCTGTTTCCTGGTATTCTATTTTTCGTACGCTCAAAAAAATAAAAGCTAAAATCTTATGGTTTCATGATGAGGACGATAAAACCACTCCACTGAAAGATGTTTTAAGAATTAAAGAAGAAAACTATTCCAACATTCAATTCATCATCACAAAAGGACTTGGTCACAGACGAATTTACAAGGATACAAGCGTTAACAAAGCAGCGGTAGATTTTTTATAAATAACCTTGTTCCGCATAAAGTGTCCAACAAATTGAATATTGCATTTGCCCTGGCATTAACTCAAAATCCCGGATTAGGCCAATTTCGTATATTCTGTTATTGATCCATTTTTTTTAGAATAGAAGTGATCAGTCCTGTCAATTATGAAGTTAATTTGTATAATAGTGGTTTTTGTTACCGGCACCAGTTCCTGCCAGAAAAATACCAGCCAGTCTATGCCCGAAACGCCTGCAACAACAATAGCTAAGGGTTATTCATTCCTGGCTCTTGGCGATTCATATACAATTGGAGAAAGTGTTCCTGTTGAACTTAATTTTCCTAATCAAACGGTTAATATGCTGAATAAGGATTCGGTGAATTTTCAACCACCCCGAATAGTTGCCAGAACGGGCTGGACTACGGATGAATTACTAGCGGGAATTTCAAAAGCAAGTGCCGATAATTCCCTGAAATCTTCCTATGATTTTGTTTCACTTCTGATTGGTGTTAATAATCAATATCGTGGTCGGTCTGTCGACAATTATAAACAAGAATTCAGGGATTTAATAAAAAAGGCCATCCAGTATGCCGGTGGTAAAACCGATCATGTTGTTGTTCTTTCAATTCCTGATTGGGGGGCTACTCCTTTTGCCGAAGGGAAAAACAGGAAAGAAATTGCAAATCAAATCGATCTATTCAATGAGGCTGGCAAAGTAATTACACAGGAATTTACTGTGCATTATATAAATATTACGCCCGGCACCCGAAATGCTGTTAATGACCCTGAATTAGTTGCGGGTGATGGTTTGCATCCATCTGGCAAGGCCTATAAGTCTTGGGCGGAGGAAATTGCGGCGTTTTTTAAATCAAGGTTATAGGTTCCATATCGGCAGGTTTAAAAAGAAGGCTGGTTTCAAAAATTCTTTTGCTTTAATTTAATAAACCCCTTCATTCCTCTCAAACCCTTTGCTATCAGTGTTCTGAACGTTGAAGTGTGCGACGCAACAGACGATGCCAAAAGGGCCGAAAGGTTCGTTTCCAAAAAAAATTATTATTCTTGTTATAACTTGCGGCGGCCGGAAAGCCGGATTTTTCAGAACAGCAATTTTGTTTTGATGGAGTTATGTATAATAATATGGAGTGATTATGGCGAAAAACCTTTTGATAGTAGAGAGTCCTGCGAAAGCAAAAACGATAGAGAAAATTCTGGGTAATGATTTCCAGGTAAAAAGTTGTTTTGGCCATATCCGTGACCTTGAGAAAGCAGGAATGGGCATTGACATTGAAAATAATTTTGAACCACGATACATTATTTCAGAAGACAAAGAGAAGGTGGTAAAAGATTTAAGAGCATTAGCCAGTAAATCGGGTGAAGTATGGCTTGCAACGGATGAAGACCGGGAGGGAGAAGCGATAAGCTGGCATTTGTGTGAAGTGCTGGGACTTGATCCACGGAAAACAAAACGGATCGTTTTTCATGAGATTACAAAGCCGGCCATTCAGCATGCAGTGGCAAATCCGCGGACTCTGGATATGAATTTGGTAAATGCCCAACAAGCCAGAAGGATTTTGGACCGTATAGTAGGGTTTGAACTCAGCCCCGTACTCTGGAGAAAAATGAGTATGCGCAATAACCTTAGCGCCGGAAGGGTGCAAAGTGTAGCTGTACGCCTGATCGCTGAAAGGGAAAGAGAGATAAATGCATTTGTTCCAACCAGTAATTTTAAGATCGAAGGTTTATTTACAGCAAATGATGTTTCAGATAAGCAAGTAACGTTTTCTGCTGAAGGGAAAAAGCAAAACACTCCGGCAGATGCGGAAGCTTTTTTAAAAAGTTGTATTGGTGCTGATTATAAAGTGAGTGATATACAGGTAAAGCCGGCCAAACGATCTCCCGCCCCACCCTTCACTACTTCTACATTGCAACAGGAAGCTTCCAGGAAATTGGGTTACGGCGTTAGCCGTACGATGCTGATTGCGCAAAAACTGTATGAAAATGGTTATATCAGTTATATGCGTACTGACAGCGTCAGCCTGAGCAATACGGCGCTGGGCGAAATTACGAACACGGTAAAAAGTATGTACGGAGAAAAGTATCACCAGTTTCGTAAGTACAAAAATAAAAATGAGAGTGCCCAGGAAGCTCATGAAGCTATCCGGCCTACCTATATGAATAATAGTTCAGTAAGCGAACCCGATTGGAACCGGCTTTATGAATTAATATGGAAAAGAACGATGGCCAGCCAGATGGCTGATGCAGAATTGGAAAAGACGATTGCAAAAATTTCAATTTCAACCAATAAAGAAGAACTAACCGCTTCCGGTGAAGTATTAAAATTTGATGGATTTCTTAAGGTGTACCGGGAGGATAAAGATGAAGACGATTTAAGTGAAGAGGATGTTACCGCAACTCCCGGACAGGAAAAGATGCTTCCTCCATTGAAGGTTGGACAGCAATTGCCCTTAAAAGAAATGAAAGCCACTGAACGGTTCACCCTTCCATTGCCCCGCTATACAGAAGCCTCACTTGTAAAAAAACTGGAAGAATTAGGAATTGGCCGGCCTT
>JBPPMM010000536.1:0-2075 GCA_051306075.1 Chitinophagaceae bacterium | reverse complement strand
TATAGATTTGATCTTGTTATAGGAAATAAATATTGCAACTGAAAGTAAAATAAAACTTTGCTTATGTATTATTGGTTTTATCATTCAACACATAATGAATTTGCAGCAAAAGAGTTTCGCATCAGCGCTGTTGACTACCTGCTGAAACCCATTGATGCCAATGATCTAAAGGGAGCTGTAAAAAAAGCCGAACAAAAATTGCAACAGCCCGGAAATATCCATATTGAGAACCTGCTCCGTAATATTAAAAAGCCATCTGCACAACAAAAAATCGCTTTGCCTTATAAAGACGGTTATGAATTTGTGGAGGTTAGCCATATCATTTATTGCCAGGCCGAAGGAGCTTATACCAAAGTGTTTCTTGACAACAGGAAATACATATTGGTCTCCAAAACCCTGGGTGATATTGAAGAATTATTACCTGTCGATCTGTTTCAGCGAATACATCATTCCACGGTGGTAAACATGGGCTTTATCACTCACTTTGTCCGGTCAGATGGAGGATATGTAAAATTGCAGACTGGAGAACAACTTCCTGTTTCCAAATCAAAAAAAGAAAGCCTTATGGAGCGGTTAGGATTAAAATAAGAAATATGATGATGAGAATCCCCGGTTTGTTATCTTTTGGATTTTTAATGATCTTAAGTTTTCATCTGAGCGCAGAAGAAAATAGCATGCAATATAATTTCCGGACAGACTCTGTTCCGGTCAATATGCTGATCATTAATTCTTTTGATGCCATGTCAATGAAAGTGCGGAAAAATAAAAAAGAGCTTTTCCGGGAACTGACCGATAGCCTGAAGCAGGTTTTATATGAGAGCACCCCTCCTCCCAACGGAGGTATGCTGATCGTTATCCCGGAACTAATAAATGAAAAAGCAGATTCAGACAGCACCATTCTTTTATTAATGATCCGGAACAATGCATCGAAAGCCATTGTTATAAAAACGCTCGACGCATTCTTTAATCAGACAGATGTGGAAGTGACAAAGGATTCAGGTGGGAAAAACCGTACTGCTTCTTTTGATATTTGTGCCCGTATCAGCTATCGTTTGTATAACAGCGGAGTAAAATTTAATGATTCGGAAATTACAAACTGCGAGTTCTATACAAAAAGAAATGTAATGAGTGGCCTACTGGCTGCCGGACCTGATATTGTAGGAAAAAAAAGAGAGGCTTTTAAAATTGTCCGGAAAAATGCGCTGGATTATTTATCCAAAGAAACTTCATGGAAATAAAGTATGATGATTAAAATGCTGCCAGTATTACCTGCCATGCTGCTTTTACTTTACCTTCTTCCAATAATTTTTTTGCATACTGATGTAATTCCTTCTCCATCTCATCGGGATTTAAATTATAATACTGAATGATTTGTATTAAATGATCATCATGAAATGATGGGTCAATCACCGGCAATTCCTGCACATTGGCTAATTGACCAAGGTTATTGCCAGAAAGTATGTTACTGTTGCGAATGCTTTCAGGTAGTGCATCAACACCAATGCCCAATTGGGTATTCGGTTTTTCCACTTGGAAAAGATTGGATTCATTTACCTGGCAATACCAATTGCCACCGAGCCGGGCAACATGATTTATTTTCCGCTGATCTATTTTCATATCTGCATCGAGTAAGCTGTCGTCAATATGCATCCTCAGCACTTCACAGATAACTAAATTACCGGCTCCGCCTTCTGTTCCCAACGATTTTATTTCAATCACTTTACACTCCAGGTTTACCTTACTTTCTTTTACCATCGGCGGTTTTACCAGTGTCGCTGGAATGGGAGTGAATCCTGCCTTCATAAATTCATTGACGCCTTTTGGATATTCACAGCTTGCCAGTGATGTTTGCTGTACCATATCAAATGTTACAATATTGATCACCACTTCCGGCACTTCCAAAACATTTTGCAGCGTGTGTTTTGTTGTATTATCCCTAACCCTTCTTGAAGGTGAAAAAATTACAACCGGCGGATTGGTAGAAAACAGGTTGAAAAAACTAAACGGGCTTAAATTCACGTGGCCTTCTTTACTAATAGTAGAAGCAAAACAGATTGGCCGCGGAGCTATCACGT
>JBPPMM010000519.1:0-8534 GCA_051306075.1 Chitinophagaceae bacterium | reverse complement strand
GCTTCTGCAGCTATCCGGTTGGCCAAAGAAATCAAATCAGGTGTAATAGTTTTTATTACCTGCGACAGAGGTGATCGTTACCTGAGCAGTAATTTGTTTGGATGATGATTTCTCTCATATAAGTTGGTTCTGCGATTCTTTATTTTCTACTTATACTTAAGCTTATTTTTTAACCAACTAATCACTTTAATTTTTTTATCCATTCCGGAAGTTCCCGGATAAGATGCAAATCTTGTTCCTTCTTCTGCCACCCATACGAAAAATCTCCGTTGGTAATAATGAGAAACCCTGTGGGAATACTGATGTGATACCGGAGTAATTGATGCAAAACTGATTCATCCAATTTAATAAGAGGTGCTTTACACTCAATCATCATCCAGGGAACATGGTTCGTGTCATATACCAATATATCAAATCGCTTTTTTAATTCGCCCAGCATGATCATTTTTTCCATGGCGATTAAAGATGACGGATACTTTTTTACCTGAACCAGGTATTGAACGAAATTTTGCCTTACCCATTCCTCCGGGGTAAGCAACAACCATTTTTTCCGGAGTGAATCGAAGATGAAATCCTTACCTGAAATTTTCTTAATCTGAAACCTTTGCTCAGGATAATCAATTGCCAGCATGCTTCAAAAGTAAATGATTAAATTCGTTGAAAGCAGATGATATCTCCCTCAAACCTTTCATAAACCAGCAACGAATTAAACATGAAAAAAAAGAATATGAACTCCCGGCCAAAACATAAACTTTATATATGAAATCAAAAGAAGCGATCGTAGAAAACTGGTTACCCCGCTACACAGGAGAAAAATTGGAAAATTTTGGAAAGTATATTTTACTGACCAACTTCAGTAACTACGTAAATAAATTTGCAGAATGGAACAATGTACCGGTAATTGGTGAAAACAAACCCATGCAATGTGCCACGGCTGAAGATATAACCATTATAAATTTTGGAATGGGCAGCCCGACCGCCGCCACTGTAATGGATCTGCTGAGTGCCATTGAACCAAAAGCTGCCTTGTTTCTTGGCAAATGCGGTGGTTTAAAAAAGAGAAATAAGATTGGAGATTTAATACTTCCTATAGCAGCTATTCGGGGAGAAGGTACATCCAATGATTATTTTCCACCAGAAGTTCCGGCTCTCCCGGCCTTTGCGCTGCAAAAAGCGGTATCCACCACTATACGTGATTATGGAGTTGATTACTGGACTGGCACGGTTTACACAACCAACCGCCGCGTATGGGAACATGATGAAAAATTTAAGAATTATTTGCAGGAAATAAGAGCCTACGCCATTGATATGGAAACAGCAACCATATTTACTGTTGGGTTTTATAACAAGATACCGACAGGTGCTTTACTGCTGGTAAGTGATCAACCTATGATACCCGAAGGAGTTAAAACGGAAGAAAGTGACAAAAACGTTACAACACAATTTGTGAATGATCATATCAGGATCGGCATTGATTCATTGAAACAACTGATCAATGATGGAATGACGGTAAGACACTTAAAATTTTAAGCGCAAGCAGTTTTATAAAGCAACTATTTTTAAACCCCCGTCAGATGAAACTAATAATACTTTTAACATCCTTTGTTCTGATAACCGCTTTCACAGAACAATGTAAAAATAAAAAAGTATCCGGCACCGGAATCTATAAAGCCAGGCTGGAAACAAAAGCATTGTGCATGAATTATACACTCCGGTTGCTGGAAGGTGATATGGACACTTCCTTAATCATGGCAAGTTGGATTGATGAATCAACCGGGAAATCTTATGAAAGTGCTTTTGGATTAGGAAGCCCCTGCACTTTCCCTCCCAACATTCAGCAGGGGGATGATTTTTATTTTATGATCGACAGTTCCGGTAAAAGAGATTGTGCAGTTTGTATGGCTTATTATCCCACACCACCAAAAAAGTTATCAATAAAAGTAGTAGATAAGTAATGGTGCCCCTATTGAGCATAAAAGACCTTTCAGTTGATTTTATATCCGCATCTGTACGAACTACTGCAATAAAAAATATTTCCTTTTCTGTAAATAAAAGTGAGATCGTTGCGCTGGTTGGGGAATCGGGTTCCGGAAAATCAGTAACATCGCTTTCCATACTTCAGTTACTTCCTTCCCCACCGGCACATTATGTTTCAGGTCAAATATTGTTTTCTGAAAACGGAATTGAGCAAACAGATCTGCTTCAAAAGTCCCGCTACGCATTGCAACATATCCGTGGTAATAAGATAGCCATGATATTCCAGGAACCCATGTCTTCACTTAATCCTGTAATTACCTGTGGAAACCAGGTAACGGAGGCCTTGCTGGCTCATAAAAAAATTTCCAAGAAAGAAGCCAGACAAAAAACGATTGATTGGTTTGAGAAAGTTAAATTACCCAACCCGGCTGCAATCTATAATCGCTACCCTCACCAGCTAAGCGGAGGGCAAAAACAGAGAGTGATGATTGCAATGGCCATGTGCTGCGAGCCTTCTTTACTTATTTGCGACGAACCCACAACGGCTCTTGATGTAACGGTGCAAAAAACAATTTTAGAATTAATTAAGGAACTTCAGCAGCAGTCAGGGATGGGAGTTATTTTTATTACGCATGACCTTGGAGTGGTAGCCGAAATTGCCGACCATACTCTTGTTATGTATAATGGTGAAATAGCAGAGCAGAATACCATGGATAATATTTTTTCAAATCCGCAGCATCCTTACACCAAAGGATTACTTGCCTGCAGGCCACTCAATCATGAAAGAGGTAAGCGGTTGCCTGTGGTAAGTGATTTTTTAATCGAACATAATCGGGAACCTATTATCCAAAAAGAAACAAAACATCATAAAGATCAC
This sequence comes from Chitinophagaceae bacterium, assembly GCA_051306075.1. Lineage (GTDB taxonomy): Bacteria > Bacteroidota > Bacteroidia > Chitinophagales > Chitinophagaceae > Terrimonas_B. Next base: position 5,680 of record JBPPMM010000519.1, on the reverse strand, counting down.
GGGGAAGGTATTATACCAAAGCAAGAATTGAGAGGAGAAATAATTCCAATTCTGAAAGTTGATCATCTCTCAGTTTATTTTCCGGCAACAAAAACATTTTTTGGCAAATCTCCGGAGTTTATCAAAGCGGTGGATGACATTAGTTTTGAAGTATACAAAGGTGAAACCATGGGATTAGTAGGTGAAAGCGGATGTGGCAAAACAACGTTAGGGAGAACAATTCTGCGGCTTATAGACCCTACTTCCGGCACAATATTATATAACGGTGCTGATTTAACCGCTATTAAGAAAAATGACTTGCGATCTCTTCGTAAAGAGATTCAAATTATTTTCCAGGACCCCTACTCTTCTTTAAACCCACGATTAACAATCGGCTCGGCCATAGCAGAACCATTAAAAGTGCATCAACTTTACGCAACAGAAAAAGCAAGAAAAGAAAAAGTATTTGACTTACTGGAAAAAGTGGATATGAGGCCGGAACACTTTAACCGGTATCCGCATGAATTTTCTGGTGGACAGCGTCAGCGAATTGTAATTGCCAGGGCCCTGGCCTTAAATCCTTCTTTCATTGTCTGCGATGAATCAGTTTCAGCTCTGGATGTTAGTGTTCAGGCACAGGTTTTAAATTTATTAAATGATCTGAAAAAGGAATTTGGATTTACCAGCATTTTTATTTCGCATGACCTATCTGTGGTCCGCTATATCAGTGATCGCATATTAGTAATGAACCGGGGAAGGCTGGAAGAAATTGGCGACGCCGATACTATTTATTTTCATCCTCAATCGGAATATACTCAAAAACTGATTGCATCCATTCCCAAGGGACCAGCCTAAGACCATTTGTATTTAAACAATGATATTATGAAAAAACACTAGGGAAACATTGATGCTTTCGGAAGTTTGAAATTGTAATCTTATATAACCCCACCTATTTATTGAAAAATATTACCCTGAAAATCAATATTTTTACTCCTAAGTCTTTACCTTTGCCCACTTTTAAAGCTGTCGCATGACAGAACCCGGTGCCGTAAGACCGGGGTTTGCCGCTCCGCTTAGGTTATTTATTAACAGGTTTGCCATGGGCAAAGGCAGAGCAGGTTGACCCTCCCATCTTAGTTCCAGGATTCCCTGAACCGGTTTATGTCAGCCGCTTTATATAAACTACAATAATCATAAATGAAGCTTTCACAATTCCGTTTCGACCTGCCCCTAAACCTTATTGCTCAAAACCCGGCCAAAAAAAGAGAGGATGCCCGTATGATGGTCGTCCATAGGCATACTGGCCAGATAGAGAATAAACATTTTAGAGACATCCTGGAGTATTTTGACGACAAAGATGTTTTCACAGTTAATAATACAAAAGTATTTCCCGCAAGGATGTATGGCCGCAAGGAAAAAACCGGCGCCAAAATAGAAGTATTCCTTCTTCGTGAACTCAACAGGCCAAACCGTCTTTGGGATGTAATAGTTGATCCGGCGCGGAAGATCAGGGTAGGAAATAAATTATACTTTGGCGATCAGGAAGACCTGGTGGCTGAAGTAATTGATAATACAACAAGCCGGGGAAGAACCATTCGATTTTTGTGGGAGGGTTCTGAAGAAGGTTTCCGGGCCCAACTGGAAAAGCTGGGAGAAACTCCGTTGCCCAAATACATAAAGCGTAAACCAGATGAAGAAGATAAAGAACGATACCAGACGGTATATGCCAAACACGAAGGGGCCGTGGCTGCACCTACAGCAGGTCTGCACTTTAGCCGCGAACTGATCAAAAGATTAGAAATTAAAGGAATCCGGTTTGCCGAAGTGACACTTCATACAGGCCTCGGCACTTTTCGTCCCATTGAAGTGGAAGACCTCAGCAAACATAAAATGGATGCCGAATATTTTAATATAGATGAAACGGCGTGCAAAGTGGTGAACAGGGCTAAAGAATATGGTCATCGCATCTGCTCAGTTGGAACAACAACAATGAGGGCATTAGAATCATCTTTTACAGCACAAAAATTATTAAAACCCTCTGAGGGATGGACAAACATGTTCATTCATCCACCTTATGATTTTAATATTGCTGATTCGCTGGTCACCAACTTTCATTTGCCAAAAACCAGTTTGCTGATCATGACCTGTGCATTTGCTGGTTATGAGTTGACAATGGAAGCGTATAAAAAAGCTATAAAGGATAAATACAGGTTTTTTAGTTATGGAGATGCCTTGTTGATCGTTTGATGAGTTTAAAGTCATTAAAATATTTAAAACAGTTTTACCCTTGTAAAACTGTTTTTTTATTTCTCTCATTAAAGAAAAATCACATATCCCCCCTGTAGAAGACGATTGATTAAATATTAAAGCACAAGGTATTAACAGTCTTTTGACCACCCTTTGCATCAACCCTCCAATCCCTTACCTTTGCGCAGTTTCGGCCGAATTTTGTCATTGAATCCTCCGGCCTTCAATACAACTGAAACCAACAATAATATAATTATATGGCAGACATATTTGAACGTTTACTTAAAAATTCCGGGCCTTTAGGTCAGCATCGTGAAAGAGCTCATGGTTATTTTGCATTCCCTAAATTAGAAGGTGAAATTTCGAACCGGATGAAATTCCGGGGTAAGGATATGATCGTTTGGAGTTTAAATAATTACCTGGGGCTTGCAAATCATGCTGAAGTAAGAAAAGCTGATGCGGATGGTGCCCGCCAGTTTGGCCTGGCGTTACCTATGGGAGCCCGTATGATGAGTGGAAATAGTAATCTTCATGAACAGTTAGAATCTGAACTGGCTGCGTTTGAAATGAAAGAAGATGCCATCCTGCTCAATTTTGGTTACCAGGGAATGGTTAGTATTATTGATACTCTTTGCAGCCGGCATGATGTAATTGTTTATGATGCCGAAAGCCATGCCTGTATTATTGATGGCCTGCGTTTACATCCCGGGCATCGGTATGTATATAAACATAACGACCTGGAAGACCTGGAAAAACAATTGCAACGGTCTTCAACATTAATAGAAAAACAAAAAGCTGGTGGAATTCTCGTCATCACAGAAGGTGTTTTCGGAATGGCCGGAGACCAGGGTAAGCTAAAGGAAATTGCTTCACTAAAAGATAAATTTGAATTCCGGTTATTGGTTGATGATGCACATGGATTTGGAACCCTCGGTAAAACAGGTGCAGGCGCAGGAGAAGAACAGGATGTGCAGGATAAAATTGACCTTTATTTTTCCACGTTTGCAAAATCAATGGCATCTATTGGCGCATTTGTCGCAGGTGATAAAAACATAATTGATTATATCCGGTATAATATTCGGTCACAAATTTTTGCCAAAAGCCTTCCTATGCCTTTGGTGATTGGCAACCTGAAAAGATTAGAATTACTGCGCACGCAACCACAGTTGAAGGATAAACTTTGGGACAATGCACTCAAACTGCAAAACGGTTTAAAAGAAAGAGGGTTTGATATCGGAAAAACTGATTCTGTAGTAACCCCCGTATACATGACAGGTGGTTTAGAAGAAGCTACCGCCATGGTAATGGATCTCAGGGAAAATTATAAAATTTTCTGTTCTATCGTTGTTTATCCTGTTATTCCTAAAGGACATATTATTTATCGTCTTATTCCTACAGCTGTTCATACCGATGATGATATATTTGAAACACTTGAAGCCTTTTCCGCCACAAAGAAAAAATTAGATGCCGGAGATTATAAAGCAGAGGCCATACCCGATATGGCAGAGGTAACCGGGAAACGGTTTGATTACATGACGGACCTGCCAAAGAACAAGTAAGTATTTTTAAGAAGTTTATAACTAACCAAAACTCTGTTCCCCTCAAAGGAAACAGAGTTTTTATTTATATAGCCAGGTTCATTTAATACAAATCCGTAATTGATTCATTATAAAAAAACAAGATAATGCGCAAAGTTTTATTTCTGCTCTTCCTGTTTCCTTTGCTTTCCATAGCTCAAAAAAAGCAAATCACTTTAGAAGATATTTATAAAAATGGAACATTTCGGGGAGAGCATTTTGAAGCCAGTTTTGATGAACCGGGTAATAAATTCCCGGTACCCGAAGAACTAAAAGATGAAAAGGGTAATCGGATTGACCTGCCGGAAGATTTAATATATAGTTCAGCGAATCCGCATATTGTATTACTGAGAACAAATATTGAACGCATCTACAGGAGGTCAACCATGGCCAATGTATATGTTTATGATGCGCTTTCAAAAAAATTGATCACACTTGATGAAGGAAAAGTTTTACATCCTGCTCTTTCGCCTGACGGAAGAAAAGTGGCCTATGTAAAAGAAAACAACTTATATGTAAAAGACCTCACTACAAATATTATTACAGCTGTAACAAAGGATGGCAAATGGAATAATATCATTAATGGCAATTGCGATTGGGTATACGAAGAGGAGTTTGAATTCAGCCGCGCATTTGAATGGAGTCCCTCGGGTTCATATATAGCCTATTACCGGTTTGATGAAACGGATGTAAAGGAGTATAATATGACGATATACAACAATGAATACAATAATGATTATCGGTATAAATATCCCAAGGCAGGTGAGGATAATTCAAAAGTGGAGATACACATTTATGACCTGGGAACCGGTAAAGATGTAAAAGCACAATACGAACAAGGCGATATATATATTCCACGCATCAAATGGACCAGGAATGATAATAGCCTTGTCATTTTCTGGATGAACCGTCACCAGAATGATCTTAAATTATTAATGATCGACGCTCAGAGCGGACATAGCCATATATTATATGAAGAAAAGAATAAGTTTTTTGTAGAGATCAATGATGACTGGTGGTTTTTAAAGGATGGCAAAAATCTTCTTTTTACAAGCGAAATGGATGGTTTCCGTCATCTTTATATGCATAGCCTTGCCGGGAAGAAGACCAGTCAAATCACTACAGGTAAATACGAAATAACTGAAGTAAATGGAATAGATGAAGCTAATAAAAGAATATTCTATACAATGGCTTACCCTCGTCCTATGGACCGCAATCTGTTCGTCACAGATTTTGCAGGGAAAAATACAACCCAATTGACAGCCGGTGAAGCCTGGCATCGCGTAGAAATGAATAATGATTTTACAAAGTTTTATTCTTATCGTACAGACATCAATACACCGGAAACAGTGACCCTGCATGCAATTAACTCCGGCAATAAAAAAACGATCGGTACTTCTCTTGTAAAAACAGTCTCCCAAAATACCGGGTTAAAAAATAAAATAAAGGAATATGAAACAGGCAAAGCTGAATTTATTCGGGTACCCAACAGCAAAGGCGATACGCTAAATGGGTGGATGCTGAAACCAACTAATTTTGATCCTTCAAAAAAATATCCCGTTCTGTTTTGTAATTATGGAGGACCGGGATCTCAAAAAGTTGCCAATTATTTCGGTGCCGTAAGCTTCTGGCACCAGTTGCTTGCTCAAAAAGGTTTTATCGTGGTAAGTGTAGACAATACCGGCACTGGCTACAGGGGCGAAGAATTTAAAAAGAAAACTTACCTGCAACTAGGTAAACTTGAATTAGAAGACCAGATTGATGCGGCAAAATATTTGGGAAGTATGCCATTTGTAGATAAAAATAATATCGGCCACTGGGGCTGGAGTTATGGAGGGTTTATGAGTTCCCTGGCTATTACAAAAGGTGCCGATGTA
>JBPPMM010000050.1:0-7874 GCA_051306075.1 Chitinophagaceae bacterium | reverse complement strand
GATGTGTATAAGAGACAGGGTTTATTTGATACAATAGGCATTAAAGTTTATTTATTTTTTTAAAAAAAAATGGCAAAATATTCAAAAGGAGCTCAGAAAAAAGTGGAGAAGAGCATGCATGAAATGAAGGAAGGAACCTTGCGTAGCGGAAAAAGCGGGAAAAAGGAGCGAAAGTTCCAAAAAAGTCCACTACAAAAAAGATGCGGCGAAAAAATCCACTTCAAAAAAAACAGCGAAAAAATCCTGATTATTCCAGCTAACGGGCTGCTTTATCACAACCCGGATAAATGGAAAGTTCTTCTGAATTATAATCTCCGTATTAAAATGTACCGGATTTAATAAAGGGATTAATGCCTGCAACCATGTTAATAAGAATAAGACTGTTCCTTATCGGGAAAACCAATTGTAAACACGGAACCTTTGCCGGGTTCACTACTGGCATTAATAAAGCCATTATGCTTTTCAATGATCTTTTTACAAATAGATAAACCCACACCTGAGCCTTCATATTCGTGATAACTATGTAACCGTTTAAATACGCGGAATATTTCACTTGCATATTGTTCCTCGAAACCGATTCCGTTATCAGCTACTCTTATTACGCAATATTTCCTCTTCAGAATCCCTTTGCCGGATGTCCCATTTAACCCCTCCGGGCCCATCATTTCCGCTGTGATATTCACTACAGGGGGTATATTTGATTTTCTGAATTTTAAAGCATTGCTTAGTAGGTTACAGAATAATTGTTTCACCAGGCTGGGGATACCCCAAATAACAGGCAAGTCATTAAACTGTATTACTGCTTTATTTTTTTCAATCTGGAAATCCAGTTCATTCTTCACTTCGTTCATAACTCCTGCAAGATCTGTTTTCCTGAAGTCTGATGAGCTCATGGAATGACGGGAAAAACTGAGCAAGTCATTGATCAATGACTGCATTCTTCTGGATGAACCGATTATCTTCTTAAAATATCTTTCAGTCTCTTCATCATGATTATTTTTCGACAGTATCTTATCACTAAAAACCTGGATTTTTCGTAAAGGTTCCTGCAAATCGTGAGAAGCTACATAGGCAAACTGATCTAATTCTTCATTTACTGTTTTTAAATGAGAAACGTTTTCGATCAGTTGTAAATTAAGCAGCTTTACTTTTTCCTCAGACGCTTTCCGATCTTCCACTTCCTTTTGTAATGAAAGATTTGTTGCAATTAATTTTTTTTCATGCTGAATAAGCTGGTGATTTTTGCTGTAGAGCTCTACAAAGACACCTACTTTGACCCGCAACAGGTCGGGATTTATAGGCTTATAAATATAATCGACGCCACCTGTTCTGTATCCTTTAAAAATTATATCCTCGTCATAGTTGTGGGCGGTAATAAAAATGATCGGGATATTTTTTAATTTATCTCTCTCATAAATGATAGCTGCCGTTTCGAATCCATTGAGGTCAGGCATTTGTACATCCATCAGTATAAGGGAAAAATCCTGTTGATTCAATAGTATTTTTAAGGCCGCACGACCGGAATTGGCTTTTACAATTGTATAATTATCTTTTTCAAATATTGCTTCTATTGAAAATAGGTTATCCTCCCTGTCGTCTACAACAAGGATCTTGATATCGGATTTTTTCAGAGAATATGGTATATTGTTGGGATCCATCTGTTTCTTATTTATACAACCAAACTCTCATAAGAGACAGTAACTGGTCAATTTTTACAGGCTTTGTTATATAATCTGAAGCACCTGCTTCGATACATTTTTCCCGGTCTCCCTTCATAGCTTTTGCAGTTACTGCAATTATCGGCAAACCTGTATTCTTATGCTCTCTTCGTATTTTTTGTGTGGTTTCGTAGCCGTCCATTTCCGGCATCATTATATCCATTAAAACGATATCAATATCCTGGTGATCTTCCAAAATATTCATGGCTTCCTGACCGCTTTCTGCAGTTATGGTTTCCACATTATATCGCTCAAATGCGGTAGTCAGCGCAAATAAATTACGAACATCATCATCGACTACCAGGATCTTTTTATTGGTGAGTACATCGTTTTTGGTTCGCAGGTTTTCGATCAGCTTTCTTTTTTCAGGCAAAAGATCTTTGTGATCCAGGTGAAGCAGCATCACGGTTTCTTCCAGTAAAAGATCAAGAGAGGTAACATCCTTTAACAGTATCCGGTTGGCATATTGCTTTAGTTGCGTTTTTTCTATTGGCGAAAAATCCTTTGCTGAATAGACCAGTATCGGCATCATCGGCGTTTTACGGATGCTGCATATTTGTGATACCAGGTCAAGACCCCCGATATCCGGCAACATATAGTCAACAATCACACAATCATATTCCTTTTCCCTGATCAGTTCCAATGCCCGCTGGCCGGTATTTACGATCTCAATTCCTATCTTATCACCATTGTCCAGCATCTTAGCTACCAGTGATGAGTCCAACTCATTGTCCTCGACTATCAATAATCTTTTCAGTAAGACTTCATCATATTTTACAATATCGTTGAACAATGCGTTTAATGCATCCATCATCAACGGCTTCAGGTGAAAACTCCTGGCACCACGGTGCATAGCCAGCAGGTGGTTCTCTTCTCCGGATATAAGGTGAACAGGAATGTGCCTGAAATTAATGTCGTTCTTAAACAAGTCAAGTATTCGCCAGCCACTTGCATCAGGCAGTTTAACATCAAGCGTCACCGCTATCGGATTGAATTTATTCACAAGATCGAATACATTACCAAAATGAGATGCTACTACAACACGCAAATCCAATTCATGTGCCTTTTCTATCATTATTTTGGCAAAGCGGATATCATCTTCAATTACAAGGACTACTTTATCCCCGGTGGTAATGTTATTCCTGTCATCACCCATCTCATTTATAATCTCATTTAACGCATTCAGATCTTTTGTCTCATTTACTTTTATAGTAGGAACTGATTGTATTGAGATATCTGTTTCCTCACCTTCTGCCAGTTTATATTCACTTACTTTTAGATTACTCTGCTTTTCCTTTTTGACCATGGCCGGGTCATATTTTATTGGCAGGAACAATGTAAAAATGCTGCCCTGGCTTGCTTCACTTTGTAGTTCAATACTGCCACCTAACAGATCAGCCAAACCCCGGCTGATAGAAAGTCCTAAACCAGTGCCTCCATATTTGCGGCTGGTAGATCCCTCCGCCTGCTGAAAGGCTTCAAAAATGATTCCTTGTTTTTCCCTTGAAATACCTATCCCGGTATCGTTGATTTCAAAGGCCACAACTCTTTTTGCATTATCAAGACTTGGATTACTTTGACGCCAGTTTTTATTAGCCTCATATATCCTGAATTTAACCTCTCCTTTTTCCGTAAACTTAAATGCATTGGACAAAAGATTCTTCAGTATCTGGTTCAGCCGTTGCGCATCCGTCTCCAGGCTTTCAGGTAAATTATTATCCAGCTCAATTTTGAAACGCAAATTTTTACTTTCAGATATATGCTTAAACGTTGTTTCCACAAAAGTGGTGATAGAACGGAAAGAAAGATTAATGAAATCTGTGGAAATATAACCAGACTCAATTTTTGAAAGATCCAGTATATCGTTGATCAGCTGAATGAGATCATCACCGCAACTATGTATGGTTTTAGCATAACTGATTTGTTTGTCATTGAGATTGCCATCATGGTTTTCGTACAACTGCTGGGCAAGGATCAATAATGAATTCAGAGGGGTCCGTAACTCATGCGACATATTAGCCAGGAACTCTGATTTATATTTTGAAGTAAGCTGTAATTGCTCTGCTTTTTCTTCTAATGACAACCTGGCCTCTTCTACTTCTTTGTTTTTATCTTCAACTTCTTCTTTTTGTTTTACCAGCAAATGAGCTTTGTCCTGAAGTTCATCATTAGTTCTTCTCAGTTCTTCGGTTAGTGATTGAGATTGTACCAATAACCCTTCGGTGCGGGTGTTTGCTTCGATAGTATTTAAAACGATCCCGATATTTTCTGTTAATTGATTTAGTACATCCAGGTGTGTTTGCGTGAAAGGCTCAAAGGAAGCTAGTTCTATCACTGCTTTGATCTCTTTTTCAAATAGAACAGGAAGTACCACCAGGTTAACTGGGGCAGATTTACCCAGACCCGAACCTATCTTCATATAATTCTTAGGAACATTGGTAAGAAGAATACGTTCTTTTTCCAGGGCGCACTGGCCCACCAGTCCTTCACCTAAATCAAATTCCTTTGAAGTTTTTATTTCATCTCCGAATGCATAGGCTGCAAACAATTTCAATTTTGGATTCTTAAAATTTTCATCCGGTTCCAGGATGTAAAACATTCCTTTTTGCGCATTTACTACCTGGGCTAATTCAGAAAGGATGCGGCGGGTTACCGTGTTCAAATCTTTTTGTCCCTGCAACATCTGTGTGAATTTGGCAAGATTTGATTTTAACCAATCTTGTTCCTGGTTTCGCAGTGTTGTTTGTTTAAGATTGCCGATCATCTGGTTGATGGTATCTTTCAATTCTTCAACTTCGCCTTTGGCTTCTACACTGATCATTTGTGTAAGGTCACCTTTGGTAACAGCTGATGCTACTTCAGAAATTGCCCTAACCTGGGTGGTAAGATTCTGAGCCAGCTGGTTTACATTTTCGGTCAGATTCTTCCAAATACCAGAAGCGCCGGGTACCGAAGCCTGGCCACCTAATCTTCCTTCTACACCCACCTCCCGGGCCACGTTGGTAACCTGGTCTGCAAAAACGGCAAGGGTATCAATCATTTCATTAATGGTATCGATCAACTGCGCTACTTCACCCCGCGATACGATAGATAGTTTTTGCTTCAAATTACCGGTAGCAACTGCAGTTACAACTTTTGCTATACCCCTCACCTGGTTAGTAAGATTTGAGGCCATCATGTTTACTGAATCTGTTAAGTCTTTCCAGGTTCCGCCCACGCCTTGTACTTCTGCCTGTCCGCCCAACTTACCTTCCGTACCCACTTCTCTTGCTACCCTTGTTACTTCAAATGCAAATGAATTTAACTGATCCACCATCGTATTGATGATATTCTTCAGGTCAAATATTTCCCCCTTTACATCAATGGTCACTTTTTTATTCAAATCGCCTGATGCCACCGCCTTGGTTACCTCAGCTATATTCCGCACCTGAGCAGTGAGGTTACCTGTCATTTGATTTACCGAATCTGTCAGGTCTTTCCAGGTGCCTGCTACTCCGGGAACAAAGGCCTGGCCCCCCAATTTACCGTCGGTACCCACTTCCCTTGCCACACGGGTTACTTCTGATGCAAAGGCCCGCAGCTGATCTACCATCGTATTCAGCGTTTCCTTCAATTGCAATATTTCCCCCCGAACGTCAACAGTAATTTTTCTTGACATATCACCATTTGCAACAGCTATGGCCACCTCAGCAATATTACGTACCTGGCCCGTAAGGTTAGAGGCCATTTGATTTACTGAGTCCGTTAAATCTTTCCAGGTACCTCCTACTCCGGGAACGTTAGCCTGCCCTCCCAGTTTGCCATCTGTACCCACCTCTCTTGCCACACGTGTTACCTCGGAGGCAAAACCCCGAAGTTGCTCCACCATGGTATTGATGGTATTTTTTAATTCAAGTATTTCACCTTTTACATTTACTTCTATTTTTCTTGACAGGTCACCATTAGCAACAGCCGTTGTTACTTCAGCAATATTTCTTACCTGCGAAGTAAGATTGGAAGCCATTTTATTTACCGAGTCCGTCAGGTCTTTCCAAAGTCCTTCCACACCGGGTACATCTGCCTGGCCACCCAACATACCTTCACTACCAACCTCGCGGGCCACACGGAATACTTCAGATCCAAAAGAATTCAACTGATCCACCATCGTATTGATGGTATTTTTCAATTCAAGAATTTCACCTTTTACATCCACTGTAATTTTTCTGGATAAATCACCTTTTGCAACAGCCGTTGTTACTTCTGCTATGTTTCTTACCTGTGCAGTCAGGTTGGAACCCATCTGGTTAACAGAGTCAGTCAAATCCTTCCAGGTACCACCAACACCCTGCACCCTTGCCTGTCCGCCTAACTTACCTTCAGTTCCCACCTCCAATGCCACCCTTGTTACTTCTGAAGCAAAAGAGTTAAGCTGGTCAACCATGGTGTTGATCGTATTTTTCAATTCCAGGATCTCACCTGCTACGTTTACTGTAATTTTTTTGGAAAGGTCACCTGTGGCAACGGCCGTTGTTACATCAGCAATGTTACGCACCTGGGCTGTCAGGTTTGAAGCCATTTGATTCACTGACTCGGTAAGGTCCTTCCAGGTTCCCCCTACATCCTGAACTTTTGCCTGTCCGCCCAATTTTCCTTCGGTTCCAACTTCAAGAGCCACACGAGTTACCTCAGAAGCAAAAGAGTTCAACTGATCCACCATCGTGTTGATGGTATTTTTTAACTCAAGGATTTCGCCTTTTACATCAACTGTAATTTTTCTTGACAAGTCACCTTTGGCAACAGCTGTTGTTACTTCAGCAATATTTCTCACCTGTGCAGTCAGGTTCGATCCCATCTGGTTTACTGAGTCAGTCAAATCTTTCCAAACACCGCCAATACCTTTTACTGTAGCCTGCCCGCCTAATTTTCCCTCGCTACCTACTTCTCTTGCTACACGGGTTACTTCAGCGGAAAATGAATTCAACTGATCCACCATCGTGTTGATGGTATTTTTTAATTCAAGGATTTCGCCTTTTACATCAACTGTAATTTTTCTTGACAGGTCACCTCTTGCAACGGCCGTAGTTACTTCAGCAATATTTCTTACCTGCCCTGTCAGGTTAGAAGCCATCTGGTTTACAGAATCCGTCAGGTCTTTCCAGGTACCTGCAACTCCTTGTACTTCGGCTTGCCCTCCCAATTTTCCATCGGTACCTACTTCCCGGGCTACACGTGTCACCTCTGAAGAGAAAGAGTTCAACTGATCCACCATCGTATTAATGGTGTTCTTCAATTCAAGAATTTCACCCTGGACATCTACCGTTATTTTTTTTCTCAGGTCCCCTTTTGCTACAGCAGTAGTTACTTCCGCAATGCTACGTACCTGCGCAGTCAGATTTCCCGCCATTTGATTTACTGAGTCAGTAAGATCTTTCCAAACTCCGGCTACCCCTTTTACTTTAGCCTGCCCGCCCAGTTTTCCTTCACTACCTACTTCCCTGGCCACACGGGTAACTTCCCTGGAAAACAAATTCAATTGTTTCACCATATCATTTACCTCGGCGGCAATTTTTGCAAACTCACCCTGTAATACGTGATCGCCAATTTTCAATGGCATTTCTTGTGAAAGATTTCCCTTTGCCACCGAGCTTATCACATGGGCTATTTCTATAGTTGGGTGAACTAAATCGGAGATAAGACTATTTATTGAATCAACACTGGAAGACCATGAGCCCTTTGCATACCCGGGCAAAGCAACGCGGTTATTGAGATGACCCTGTTTTCCTATGGTATTCCTGGCCTGGCTCAACTCTTCCACCAGGGTTTCATTCAGCGCAATTATTTCATTTAAAGTATCACATATCTTTCCATTTATTCCTATTCTGTCAATGGGCATGCGCACACTAAAATTGCCATGACGCACTTCTGAAAGAACTTTAAGTAATTCCCTGCTATCTAAAAAATCTTCCGGGCCCTGATCCCCTGATAAGGAATGGCGATTCTTTGATGAAGGCGTTTTTCCATTGGCTGATCCGTTGGAAGAACCATTATGTTTTTCGTTTTTTTTTACGGTACTTATTTTGGAGAGAGAATTTTTAGAGGGAATCGCTGGTTTTATGGCGGAGGATAAGGTGTTGGATTTTTTTTTCATTGGACTTTAATCTTTATAAATTAAGCTAT
>JBPPMM010000388.1:0-2110 GCA_051306075.1 Chitinophagaceae bacterium | reverse complement strand
CCGCCATCGCAATGATTTGGGTATTCGTATGTTTCGACATGGAAGAGATTACGGCCCTGCCCCTGTTGCCACAGCCTATAATTCCAATTCGTATTGCAGAGTTGAACTTCGTTCCAAATACTATACCTGGTTTTAATATCAGGGCAGTTGAAATGACAGCTCCATTTTTTATAAAAGAACTTCGCTTCATATAAATATTTTTGGCTTTTAACAGATAGTCGACGATAAAAACGAGATGGATCTTTATACAAATGTAAAGAGGTATTCGCTTATCGGTACTATGAAATTATAAGCAGGGGCTGGGAACACGGTCCTGAGCAAATTTATAATACCGAAATTCTTGGGAAAACCCATGGGTTGCTATTCCCTGAATCTATATTTAAGTGTACAATTTTTGCCTGTGCTAACTAAAATATATTTTACGTTTCGATTTTTTTAAAATTTTCATAGTCACTTCGCTACCGTCTGCTGCATATTCCTTTTTGTATACCTGGAACAAATTATTTTCCCCTTTACTTACCAGCTGATTATAAAAAATGGTTGCATAATTTACAACTTCAGTTATAAGCTTGCTGATTTTTTGGGCCGGGATTTTTCCCGTTATACTTAAAGGATGAATGGCTGCCCTGTACAAAGCTTCGTTTCTTATCTTATTGCCCACACCGCTGAAAATTTCCTGGTCCATCAATACATCATCAATAGATTTATCCCACCGGCTCTTCAATAAAGTTTTTATATAGGCTTTATCAAATTCCGGGCTTAAAATATCGGTACGCCAGTCATAAATCTCCGGTAAGGGTTTGTTCAGTTTTTTTGCTTTAACTATATACCCGTTTATTTCTCCCTTCGCAAATTCAAGATAAAAGGATCGGTTTACTTTTTTTCTTTCGTTAATCAAAATTTGGCCAAACAGACCGAGATGTATTCTTGCCGCTCCATTCGCAAAAACAAAAATCAAATGTTTACCCCATGTAGTTATATCTATTAACTTCTTTCCTTTTATCCATGCTGTCGGCATATCGCCATAGCCACCCGCTTTTTTCACGGCTTTACCTTTAAAAGGTAGCAGTTTATCCTTCAGATATAAAACAGAGGGTCCTTCCGGCATACAATTATTTTTTGTCAGAATACAATTATTAAAATATCTGTTTTGGAGTAAACCTCCCTGGAATTACAGGTTTATTTTTTACAAATCAATTATGAGGCCAGTAAATTAATTGATCAACGATCAGGGTAGAATTGAAGAAGAACAGATATTTCATCTTAATTTATCCGCAAATAAATGGATTATTTACATGTAGAATTACCAGGAGTAAAAAATGGGAAATTTCCACGCAATTAAAATTATCAGATACCCATTTGAACAGCCTAAGCTGCTATTCTTTGTAATAATACTTTGCAAGGTATAGAAGAGGTAACCCTGACCATATGATTCTTGTAAAGAGGGATGGCAAAATAGTCGCCAGGCTTTAAGTGATTCACATCTTCATCAACAATGATATCACAGGTGCCCTCTACGATCAAAAATTTTTCATATTCATTATCATGTACTTCCTGTGGAGCATATTCTTTTATCCAAACAATGGCTGTAGTAGCCTCCGGCGTATAGCTAATAATTCTTGCAAAAAGATCTTCAGTGCCCGGCGACACCATATCCTCACGGTTCAGCCATTCGTCAAAATCTGATACTTTTGAATTTTGATTTAGTACAGGGGGGGCAGATGCAGCTTCACCATTGTTCATTCTTTCCATATAATTAATCAGCGCCATCAGAAATGGTTTTATCACCACGGGTGGTTCCACAGCATTTTCCATCGCCAGTTTTTCAAATGACTCGCTGATCAGATCTATTTCCAGCCTGATAGCCGGATCTTCGGCCGCCAATTTCTCCACTTCCAAAATTTCAGCGGGGCTGGCAGATCCAAGCACATATTGCTCTAAAATTCCGGAATCAATAAGTTCTTTACTCGTCATGGGGCACCTTTTTATATCATGCAGGTTGTGCACTCGTCTTCTCCTATCCCTTTTTATTCTTTAAGTTATAGTAAATAATTCAGCTTTAATTTTCTTTGTATGTCAGTTAGTTATAATAATTGTGATTGTGAATCAA
>JBPPMM010000313.1:0-6903 GCA_051306075.1 Chitinophagaceae bacterium | reverse complement strand
AATGTATGCTCCTGGTCCACCACCAATCATTCCCTTTCTTAATTTCCTGGTCATACTATCAAACGTGTGATGTTAATTGTTTTCAACTACTTGCTCATTGCAAAATTTAAGTGTGCTTCAAAATAGTACATTTAGATTTTACAACCATCTTAAATACAAATCTAACGACATGCAAGCCGTAAATAAAAATCAACTTTTTATCTCAGGTTATTTGGCCACATTAGTCATGTCGCTTTCAGCTGGCATCCGGGGAGAAATACCATACTCCCGCAAATATGAGTTTGCCCTTTTGCAGGAACAAACCGACATTATTTTAAGTATGGCATCCTGGGGATACTCACACCAAAGAGAAAGTAATTTTAGCAACGGTTTCTAAAACAGCATAATATTTAAAGATGAAACCATTAATTCGTATTCAACTTTCTTTAATGATGTTCCTGGAATTTTTTATCTGGGGAGGATGGTTTGTTACGCTGGGCACTTTCCTGGGCACTAATCTTGATGCATCGGGTGGCGAAACGGCGCGGGTCTTTTCAACCCAATCCTGGGGAGCCATTATCGCTCCTTTTATCATTGGATTGATAGCCGATAAATATATTAATGCAGAAAAAATTTTAGGAGCTCTTCATATTGCAGGAGCATTTCTCATGTACCAGATGTTTAATGCTACCACAATCAGCAATTTTTATCCTTATGTTTTGGTGTACATGATTTTGTATATGCCTACACTGGCATTGGTCAATTCAGTTTCATTTAACCAGATCAAGGATCCTGAGAAAGAATTTTCAAGTATCAGGGTTTATGGAACCATAGGATGGATAGTTGCCGGTTTACTTATCAGTTATCTTTTTCATTGGGATTCCGAAGCAAATGTGACTAATGGACTATTAAGATATACTTTTTTGCTATCAGGAACAGCTTCCCTGGCCCTTGGTTTATTAAGTTTCACTTTACCGAAGACACCTCCGGTAAAAAGTGCAGACCAAAAAGTAAGCCTTAAACAAATACTTGGGCTGGATGCCCTCAAACTTTTAAAAGACAAAAATTTTGCAATCTTTTTTATTGCTTCTATTCTTATTTGCATACCCCTTGCATTTTATTACCAGACTGCTCATGCTTTTTTAACAAATAGCGGGGTAACAAACCCTACAGGGAAAATGACGATCGGTCAGATATCTGAAGTTTTATTTCTTCTGGCGTTACCCGTTTTCTTTTCCCGCTTTGGATTTAAGAGAACGATTCTTATAGGTATGCTTGCCTGGGCCGTCAGGTATGCTCTTTTTGCTTTTGGCAATGCCGGGGAACTCAGCTTTATGCTTATTCTGGGTATTGCCCTGCACGGCATATGCTATGATTTCTTTTTTGTATCCGGATACATATATACTAATTCAAAAGCGGGTGAAAAATATAAGAGTTCGGCTCAAGGGCTTATAACCCTGGCTACCTATGGTATAGGCATGCTAATAGGCTTTGAAATAGCCGGCATGATAACGGATGCCTATAAAGTTTCTGAAAATGTTTTTAATTACAAGATGATATGGCTTATACCTTCGGCGATAGCAGCAGTTGTATTTTTATTGTTTTCTATTTTCTTTAAAAACGAAAAAAAACAAATTTAACCTCCGGCCTTTTTATTTATTCAATCATTCGTAAATTGAGGACTAGCTATTATGAAAAAACTATCATCTCGCCGAACAGTAATTAAGCAATTGGCCTCCGGCACCTTAGCAGCCGCCATTATGCAACCAATAACTTCTCTTGCATCAAAAAATATGGAAGAACAAAAATTAAAAGGCCGGGTAAATCATTCCGTGTGTCAATGGACTTATGGTTTCCTGCCCCTGGAACAGCTATGCAAAGAGGCAAAAAAAATAGGATTGAAAGCCATTGATCTTATTGCACCTAAAGACTGGCCCGTTCTTAAACAACATGGCCTGGAATGTTCCATGTGTTATATCGGGGGTAAAGTAAGCCTTACCGAAGGATGGAATGATCCCAAATATCATGAACAATTAATAAAAGATTTTACAGAAACAATTCCACTGGTGGCTAAAGCGGGCTATAAAAACCTGATATGCTTTAGTGGAAACCGCAAAGGGATGGACGACGCAACCGGCTTAAAAAATTGCGCTGAAGGGTTAAAGCAAATAATGCCATTGGCGGAAAAAAATAATGTGATTATCCAGATGGAATTACTAAACAGTAAAGTGGATCACAAGGATTATATGTGTGATAAAACGCCATGGGGAGTAGAATTATGCAAAGCAATTGGCTCTCCTAATTTCAAACTATTGTATGATATATACCATATGCAGATAGACGAAGGAGATGTGATTAGGACGATACGGGACAATCATCAATATATCGGGCATTACCATACGGGTGGTGTTCCGGGGCGGCATGAAATCAATGAAAGCCAGGAACTGTTTTACCCCGCCATCATTAAGGCAATTTTGGAAACAGGACATAAAGGTTATATAGCACAGGAGTTTATTCCCACCGGAAAAACAAATGAAGAGAAAATTGATTCACTCAAAAAGGCAGTTAAAATTTGCGACGTATAGAACAACTTTCTATTACTTACTAAATTTTCGTTGGAAATTAACAGGTGTTTTCTGAGATGGGTTCCATAGATTAAATATGTGATTTAAAAATAAAGCATTCTAAGAAAACCCTCCCCTTCACGTAACTAAAAACATACTTAAATAATTCTTCGGCATAGACTACAAACAAAAAACAATAACCTTCAAACTTTTAATATGGCAGACAATGTTTATGATGCAATTGTAATCGGCTCCGGTATTAGCGGGGGCTGGGCCGCAAAAGAGTTAACCGAAAAGGGGCTCAGGGTGCTGATGCTGGAACGTGGCCGAAATATCGAACACGTAAAGGATTATGTAAACGCAAATAAAGAAGCGTGGGAATTTCCTCACCGTGGCACCCGGACGCAAAAAATGATTGAAGACTACCCGGTATTAAAAAGAGATTACCCGCTTAATGAAACGGTACTTGATATGTGGGTAAATGAAAAAGAAAGTCCCTACACTGAAATAAAACGATTTGATTGGTTTCGTGGTTATCATGTAGGAGGCCGTTCTCTTACATGGGGTCGGCAAAGTTACCGGTGGAGTGAACAGGATTTTGAAGAGAATATAAAAGATGGATATGGCGTTGACTGGCCCATCCGCTATAAAGATCTTGCGCCATGGTATAGTCATGCTGAAAAATTTGCCGGGGTTAGCGGTTCCAAACAGGGGTTGGATGTACTGCCAGACGGCGAATTTTTACCAGCAATGGAAATGAATATTGTTGAAAAGGATGTAGCGGAAAGAATAAAGAAACAATATAAAGGAACAAGGCATATGTTCATTGGTCGCACAGCCAATATTACCGAGCCTAAACCAGAGCAGGGCCGGGTCAATTGTCAATACCGTAACCGGTGTTGGCGCGGATGCCCGTTTGGAGCTTATTTCAGCACCCAATCTTCAACTTTGCCCGCAGCTATGGCCACTGGCAATCTTACATTAAGACCTTATGCAATTGTAACTAAAATTTTATACGACAAAGACAGTAAAAAAGCAACAGGCGTTGAAATTGTAGACGCCGAAACAAGCAAAACTTATGAATATAAATCTAAAATTGTTTTTGTCAATGCATCTGCCCTCAACTCCGCCTGGATAATGATGAACTCAGCCACAGATATATGGCCCGACGGATTGGGAAGTAGTTCAGGTGAATTGGGACATAATGTGATGGATCATCATTTAGGAGTTGGTGCATCGGGAGTGGTGGAAGGATATGAGGACAAATACATTTTTGGCCGCAGGCCCAATGGAATTTATATTCCAAGGTTCAGAAATATTGGCGCCGATAAAAGAGATTATGTCCGTGGCTTTGGTTACCAGGGAGGCGCCAGCCGCCAGGGATGGAGCCGTGAAGTTGCCGAATTAAATATCGGCGGGGCCTTTAAAGATGCCATCAGTGAACCGGGAACATGGACCATGGGAATGGGTGGTTTTGGTGAAATGATACCCTTACATGAAAACAAAATAACCCTTGATAAAAGCAAGAAAGATAAATGGGGATTGAATATTCTCGCTATAGATGTAGAACTCCGGGAAAATGAAAAGAAAATGAGGATTGATATGCAGAATGACGCTAAAGAAATCCTGGAATCGGGAGGCGTGAAAAATGTAAAAAGTTGGGATGGTGATGGAACTCCCGGCCGAGGCATACATGAAATGGGTACGGCACGCATGGGTAAAGATCCCAAAACATCCGTTCTGAACGGAAACAACCAGGTGTGGGATGCTAAAAATGTATTTGTAACAGATGGAGCCTGTATGACTTCAGCATCAAGCGTAAACCCATCATTAACTTATATGGCATTAACAGCAAGGGCTGCGGATTTTGCTTTTAGCGAATTAAAAAAAGGAAACCTGTAAGATATTCTTTGCAGAATAATTGAAATAAAGGAAATGTCACTACAGGAATAAACCTTTAACTATTAAACATTTTAAACTATTTATATGGATCGCAGAGAACTTTTAAAAATGATTGCGTTGGTAACAGGCAGTGCTTTTATCGGGGGAGAATTTTTGCTTTCCGGCTGTACCAATACTCCTGCTACAGGTGGCACCACCTTTAGTGAGGAAGATGTTACTTTTTTAGATGAAGTGGCCGAGACGATATTACCGAAAACAAATTCCCCGGGTGCCAAAGATGCGGCCGTAGGATCCTTTATGACCGTAATGGTAAATGATTGTTACGATAAAAAAGATCAGCAGATCTTTCATGAGGGTATAAAGAAACTGGAAGAGGCAAGTAAAAAAGCAAATAACGCCAGCTTCATGAAATCAACGCCGGAACAACGCACCAGCTTATTAACTGCGCTTGATAAGGAAGCAAAGGAGCATCAAAGCGGCAAAAAGAAAGACGATCCATCGCATTATTTCACCATGATGAAGCAATTGACCTTGTTTGGCTTTTTTACCTCCAAACCAGGAGCTACACAGGCCCTGAGGCATATTGCTGTTCCCGGAAAATATGATGGCGCATACCCATATAAAAAAGGTGATAAAGCCTGGGCAGAGTAAATTAATTTATAACCCTTCAAGAAAAACAAAATGGATTTTAAACGAAGAAAATTTTTAAAATTAGGTAGCCACCTTGCAGCCGGGCTGGCCCTTGCTCCTATTGCATGCAATCTATCTTCAAAAGATAAAACCAGTGAACAGGAGACTTCCGATTCTTTGAATTCAGCTGATAACGACACAGTATCCCCGGCCGCAATTCCGGCCTTCGGAATACAATTATATACGCTTCGCGACGACTTACCCAAAGATCCGAAGGGGGTATTAAAACAAGTTGCTTCCTTTGGTTATAAGCAAATAGAAAGTTTTGAAGGTAAATACGGTATGTTTTGGGGAATGAGCAATACAGATTTTAAGAAATATATGGATGACCTGGGCATGGTCATCGTATCGAGTCATTGTGACATCAATAAGGACTTTGAAAAGAAAGCGGCGGAAGCGGCAGCTATTGGAATGAAATACCTGATTTGTCCTTATAAAGGACCACAGAAAAAGTTGGATGATTTTAGAAGATTTGCTGAAGAATTTAACCAAAAGGGTGAGGTATGTAAAAAGAATGGGATCCGCTTTGCTTACCACAATCACGATTATTCATTTAAAGAGCTGGAAGGCCAGTTTCCGCAGGATGTAATGATGAATAATACGGATCCTTCTTTGGTAGATTATGAGCTGGATTTATATTGGGTAGTTGCTGCAGGGCAGGATCCGGAACCCTGGTTAAAAAAATATAAGTCCAGGTTCCCGCTTTGCCATGTAAAAGATCGGACCAAAGGAGCAACGGAAGCAGCTGATTCTTGTACCCTTGGCGAAGGCAGCATTGACTTTTCTAAAATTCTGAAAACGGCTAAAGAAAATGGTATGGAGTATTATATTGTTGAGCAAGAAAAATATGCCGGCACTACTCCACTGAAAGCCGCGGAAGCCGATGCGGCTTATATGAAGAGCCTGAAAATCTAACTTACTGACTAACGCATATTTCAAATAATAATTTTTGTAATGCATCTTTTATGCAGCCACCGGAACTGATTTTTTTAGCAAGTGGCTGCATATTTTTTTTCATTTCGTTATATTCTTCTTCACTAATACATCTTAACCTTTCGTCAATTTCATACAGGCTATTAATAATAATTCCGATTTTATACTTTTCTACCAGGGGTGCTGTGCCTGCTGAAGCAGGTACTATTAACGGTAAACCGCTGAGAATATATAACGATACTTTGTGGTGACTTATAAATTGCATATAATTTCCCAGGCTGCCAGCAGGCTTGTCAATTGAATCGCCATCCCATACTAAACCAAATGAACCTTTTAATTTACCCGGAAGATCATAAGGTTTTTCACTACCGAACCAGGTAACTTTTTTCTGCATGGCCATTGATGCAGTAAAGCCTTGCCCGTATAAATTAAACTGAAGGAAAGATGCCGGATTATTTGAAAGCAAGTATAAAGATTCCAGGAATTTACTTTTTTCAAGCAGTCCTGCAAAAACAATATCAGAAGATAACTTTCCTTCATTATGAACTGGTGTAGCCAGAAAATCAAAGAATTCAAGAACAGTACTTTTACTTTTTTTAATATGGCGTTGCAGCCAAATCTGCATAGCAACATTGTGAACGACAAAATAACTGTACCGGCGTAAATGTTTTATATCTATCCGAAGCTTTTTATCATTGCCATCCTTTATACCATCAATATCCCCGATAATACAAATAAGCCGAATACCGGGTTTCCATTCCAGGAGGCGCAATAATAATTTGGACATACCCGCATATGCCGGATAAATAAAAACTACCCGGGCCGGAGCTGAAAT